>NZ_AP023396.1:7200000-7516214 GCF_014466955.1 Nocardia wallacei
GGAGTAGACGATGTCGATGAGCGTATCGCCCTGGTACACAAGCGAAGTCACCGAGGCCAGCGAGCACTGTCGCTGCCGCGGATCGTGCCACAGCCGCTTGCCCTCGAGGAACCGCCGCAGCGTCCACACCGGCAGCTGATGCGACACCAGCACGGCCTCGTGGCCCGCCGCCTCGACCCGCGCCTTGTTCACCGCGGCCAGCATGCGGTGTGCGATCTGCAGATACGGCTCGCCCCAGGACGGGGTGAACGGGTCGCGCAGCTTCCACCAGTGCCGCGGCTTGCGCAGCGCGCCGTCACCGACCGAGACCCGCAGGCCCTCGAAGGTGTTGCCCGCCTCGATCAGATTGTCGTCGGTACGCACGACGACGCCGTGCTGCACCGCGATGGGCTCGGCGGTCTCCTGCGCGCGTTGCAGCGGCGAGGCCACCACCAGCGAGATGTCGTGGTCGGCCAGCGACCGGGCCACGGCCGTGGCCTGCGAACGGCCCGCCACCGACAGGCTGAATCCGGGCAGCCGCCCGTAGAGGATGCCCTTCGGGTTGTGCACCTCGCCGTGCCGCATGACGTGCACGATGGTCTCGGTGTCGGACGCCAGGTGGGCCGGTAGCACCGGTGTCGCACCGGTATCGGCGGCGGCTTTCGAGTCCTCGTCGCCGGTGGTCACGGCCGTGCCGTTGGTGGCGGTCGGCTCGTCGGAGGAGGTGGGGGCCGAGCCGGTTTCGAGCTGTTCGGATTCGCTCACGCGTTGGATCCTTCGGGTGTGGCGGCTGCCGCGGCCGCCGCGGCGGCGGGCAGGGCGGCGGCGATACGGGCGAATGCGTCCTCGTCGAGCGCGGCGGAGACGAACCACGTCTCGAACGCGCTGGGTGGCGCGTACACGCCGCGATCGAGCAGGGCGTGGAAGAAGGCCGGGAAGCGCCAGGTCGCGGTGGACTTGGCGGCGGCGTAGTCGGTCACCGGTTCGTCGGCGAAGAACACGCTCACCATATTGCCCGCGAATTGCACCACGTGGGGGACGCCCGCGGCGGTCAGGGCCTCGGTGAGCAGCCCGCCGAGCCGCTGCGCGTTGCGGTCCAGCGCGGCGTACATCGCGTCGTCGGCGGCGCGCAGCGTGGCCAGCCCGGCCGCCACCGCGACCGGATTCCCCGACAGGGTGCCCGCCTGATACACCGGCCCGGTCGGGGCCAGCCGGTCCATGATTTCGGCGCTGCCGCCGAACGCCGCGGCCGGCAGCCCACCGCTCATCACCTTGCCGAAGGTGTAGAGATCACCCGCGACGCCCTCCACGCCGTACCAACCGGCCGGGCTCACCCGGAACCCGGTCATCACCTCGTCCATGATCAGCAGCGCGCCGTGCTCGGAGGTGAGCCGGCGCAGGCCCGCGTTGAAACCGGGCAGCGGCGCGACCGTACCCATGTTCCCGGCCGCGGCCTCGGTGATGACACCCGCGATCCGGTCCGGGAATTCGGCGAAGGCGGCGGCCACCGCGTCGAGGTCGTTGTACGGCAGCACGATGGTGTCGGCGGCCTGCGCACCGGTGACGCCCGGCGAGGTCGGCAGGCCCAGCGTCGCCACTCCGGAACCGGCGTCGGCCAGCAGCGCGTCCACGTGGCCGTGGTAGCAGCCGGAGAATTTGATGATCTTGCTGCGGCCGGTGTAACCGCGCGCCAGCCGGACCGCGCTCATGGTGGCCTCGGTGCCGGAGTTGACCAGCCGCACCCGCTGCACCGGATCGACCCGGGCGGCGATGGCCTCGGCCAGTTCGATCTCCGCCTCGGTCGGCGCGCCGAACGACAGGCCGTCGGTCGCCACCCGCCGCACCGCGTCGACCACGGCCGGGTGCGCGTGACCGAGAATCATCGGGCCCCAGGAACACACCAGGTCGACGTAGTCGTTGCCGTCGGCGTCGGTGAGGGTGCTGCCGCGCGCGGAGGCGATGAATCGCGGTGTGCCGCCGACGGATTTGAAGGCCCGCACGGGCGAGTTCACGCCGCCGGGAATGATCGCGGCGGCGCGTTCGAAGAGGCTGGCGGAGACCGGCACGGGCGTCTGGGTCGCGCGCGGAGATGAACTCACGGCCTCCAGTGTCGCAGCCCCGCTCCGGACCGTCGACGACAGGGTGTAGTGGGGTGAGTCACGGCACACCACGGGCCGCCCGATACGACGACCGAGCACCCTCCTCGGGGTTTGCCCGAGACCTGATTTTCGTCGTTATGCACCAACAAATACGCAACACGCCGGAAGAACTTTCAGGCCATATTGATCGCTGAGCGATTGCTGGTCCGTACGCTCGGGGCACGACTCAGCCACGGCCGGGAGGGATTTCATGCGTACCGTCCTGTTCAGCACAGCCCTGTTGGTCGCCGGTCTCGCCGCCGCGCTCGGCGGTGCGGGCCAGGCCGCGGCGGGCGTTCCGGTGGCCCAGCCGGACCAGGGCCGGGTCGGGTGGACCCTGTCCCACGAGGAGACCGCCGCGCTCGCCGACGGCCCGGTCCCGGCGCTGGTCACCAAGGTCGTACCGCAGAGCCGGATGGGTGCGGGGCTGCATCCGGAGACCGGGCTCTACCGCGACGACAACGGCAACATCCACGCCTCACTGCGGCAGGTGATCATGGAGGCCGCCGCGCATCCCGACGGCACCGTGACCTTCTTCGTCAACGCGCCCGGTACCCGTGGATTCCGCGTGCTGGACATCTATCAGCGCTGGAACTGACGGCACTACGACAGCGGCACGCCGAGGCAGAAGACGGCGAAGCCGGTGGTCAGCAGGCAGTTCAGCGGATCCGGCAGGACGTCGAGCAGGGACGCCGGGGCCGGTGGCGCGACCGCGGCGGATTCGAGGGGCGCGGCCGTGGCGGGGACGACGGTGGCAGCGCCGACGGCTCCCGTGGCCGCCACTGTGAGGGCAATGCGTTTCACGAGATCTGTGCGCTTCATGCCGACCATTGTCCGCCCGCGACGGAGTTCCGCGCGGCAACTCGGCCCCGCTGATTCACCGCGAGCGCGCGCACCGGGCGACGAGGTCGATGACCGCCAACCCCGCGATCGCCACCAGCAGCGCGGAAAGCCCCAGCCAGGGACCCGAATAGCGAGTGGCCTCGAAGGCGGGCTGCTCCCCTGCCGCCGCGAACACGGTCCGGTCGATCCCGTTGCGCCAGCTCGGCACCGCGGCCCCGGCACACACCACGAGCAACACCAAATCGACGACGATCCACACCCGCCGCATCACAGTGCCCTCCTCGCATTCGCTGTCGAACTCGATTACGGCCGTAACACCGGGAGTTTCACCCGGGCTGCTCGGTGTCCCCGGATTCTGCGCCCTGGTCCGGTTCCGGAGTGGCATGGGCTTTCGCCACCGCGGCGGTGAGTTCCGCGCGCAGGCGGCGATGGTCGCGGGCCCATGCCTGCACCAGGCCGCCGTCGTCCAGTTTCAGGCCGATGCCTTTGCGGCGGCGCGGCACGCCGGTCAGTTCGCCGAGCGCGCGGGCCGACTGCCAGTCCCCGTCGTCCCCGGACTCGTCACCCCAGTCCTTGTCGTCCCAGGACTCGTCGTCGGGTTCGGGCAGCACCTCGGCGATGCGGCGCAGCGGGAGGGTTTCGGTGCCCTCGCGCAGGGCGGCGTCGGTGAGTTCGACGCTGACGTGCCGACGGCCCGCCACCACCTGCAACCACGCGAACCCGGCCAGCAGCGCGGCGCAGAAGGCCAGCCCGAACCAGTGCGCGCGCGACCCCAGCCCGATCTCCAGCAACAGGATGATCAGGCACAGTATCGGTCCGTAGGCGATCGTGCGCCAGCGAGCGCCGGGCTCCGCGAACAGCACCGTGGGCGCGGTCTCGTTCATGCGGGGAGAATCAGCCGACTGCTCCCGGGAGCAGCAGCACGGCGAGGGTGAGCAGACCGAACAGGATCAACAGGCTCAGCACCAGTACATCTCGCCGAAGGCTCTGCGGCTGCTGAATCACCACTCGCATCAATGCCTCCGCTCCACCGGAGCGCATCGCGTAACGCGATCCCGAGAACAACGCCCGAGCAACGACATCCGGTTCCCAAATCCTCTGTGACAGCCCTCACGATACATCCTGGCCCGTCGGTGACAAATTCCGCGTATCTTCTATCGGCCGCCGAGCCGGAAGATGGCATCGGATTCGCTTCTGCGGCAAAGGAACAGCGCACCGCCCGCGAGCACCGCCTGCAGAATGGCCGCGGCCCCCGCGAGCAGCGGGACCACCCCGCCGACCGCGCCGAGCCCGATCATCGCCCCGACCGCGCCGAACACCAGCACCACGGTCGCGATATCCAGCAGCGTGCGCGCCCACAGCTTCCCGCGGCCCAGCTGGTGCACGATCGCCAGCGCGCCGATCGCGAACGCCAGGCCGAACACCACGATCAGCACCTGCATCACCGACACGATCAACTCGACCTGCGCCAACGTGGCCTGCGGCTGCTGTTCGCGCACCTGGTCGAACAGCTCCCGGGCCAGGTCGTCTCGGCCGGTGAACCGGTCCAGCGCGCTCGCGACCAATCGCGCGACACCGAGCGCGATCACGGCCCACCACAGCTGACAGGCGGTACGGACATCCGTCGGCGCCGGTACGGGCCCCGGGTGTCCCGGCGGACTCCACTGATTCACGACAGCCAGTGTGCGGCCTCGGTCGCCCAATAGGTGAGCACGAAATCCGCGCCCGCCCGGCGGATACCCAGCAACGACTCCAGCACGGCGGCGCGGCGGTCGATCCAGCCGCGCTCGGCGGCGGCGGTGATCATCGCGTACTCGCCGGAGATCTGGTAGGCGGCCACCGGCACGGTCGAGCGATCGGCGACCTCGCGCAGGATGTCCAGGTAGGACATGGCGGGCTTGACCATCACGATGTCGGCGCCCTCGGCCAGGTCCAGCTCCAGCTCGCGGATCGATTCGCGGCGGTTGGCCGGGTCCTGCTGGTAGGTGCGGCGATCGCCCTGCAGCGAGGAAGCCACGGCCTCGCGGAACGGGCCGTAGAACGCCGAGGAGTACTTGGCGGCGTAGGCCAGGATGCCGGTGTCGGTGCGGCCCGCGGCGTCGAGCCCGGCGCGGATGGCGCCCACCTGGCCGTCCATCATGCCGCTGGTGCCGAGCAGGTCGGCGCCCGCCTCGGCCTGCGCGAGCGCCATGTCGACATAGCGGGTGAGGGTGGCATCGTTGTCGACGGCGCCGTCGGCGGACAGCACGCCGCAGTGGCCGTGGTCGGTGAACTCGTCCAGGCAGGTGTCGGCCATGACGACCGTCGCGTCGCCGACCTCCTCGGCCAGAGCGCGCAGGCCGCGGTTGAGGATGCCCTCGGGCGCGCTCGCCTGGCTGCCGGACGGGTCCTTGTCCTCCGGGCGGGGCACGCCGAACAGCATCAGCCCGCCGACACCCGCCGCGACGGCCTCGACGGCCGCCTTCCGCAGGGAATCCATCGAATGCTGGTACACGCCGGGCATCGAGCCGATCTCGCGCGGCTCCGAGAGGCCGTCGGCGACGAACATCGGCAGCACCAGATGCCTTGGCGCCAAGGTGGTTTCGGCTACGAGACGGCGCAGGGCAGGGGTCCGCCGCAACCGCCGCGGGCGGTCCATTCCGGTCATGAATCGCACGATACGCCCCGCTCCGGCGCCGGTCGCGAGCGCCTCCGGCACCGGCGTGCGGGCGATTTCGCCGTCGAGAGGCGGGCGTGAAAACCCTTGCGGTGCGCCGTTTTTGTCGGTGGGTCGGGGTAGAATCGAAGATGTGTTCGAAGAGACTCGATCAGGGTCTCCGATGGCGAGGGGAGGATCTCGTGCCCGCTACCGCACCGACGATCATCGACAGGCCCTATGTCCCGCTGGTGAAGCGGCGTCTGCCGCCGGGCCGCCCGCGGTCCTGGTATGTCACCCACAATCGCCGGCTGAAGGCACTGCGCCTGTCCATCGCCCTGCTCGACTCCGGCATCTACCGCGCCAGCCTGGCCGACAACGAAACCATCCGCCGCACAGCCCAACTCATCGGCCTCCACCCACCCTCGGACAAAACCTGCCGCCTCGTCCGAGACCTCATGCGCGCCCGCCGCTGACCCGGCGAAAAGCACGCCGGGATGGAAGGGTGCGCCACACGCTGGTGTACCCGGATGAGGCGGCGGTGCGCCACATCCCGGTACGTATCCGCGTGACGGTGACGCACCACGGGGGCGTGGTGGTCCCGTGGTCAGCGCACGTCTTTCCGGCATGCGTTGGCCGGTATCGCGCGAGGTCCCGGTCAAAGCGCGCCGGGCGGGGTTGGTACACGGCCACCCGTGGTGCGTCGCTCGATGTGGTTTGCCGTAGGCCATTGGTGTACGTAGGCCGTTGGTGTACGTAGGCCGTTGGTGTGCCGGTGCCGGGGTGGCACCGGCGCGCGGTCAGCGGCTGCGGCGGCTCTTTTTGCGGGGTGGGGGGAGGAGGCCCTCGGCGCGGAGGTGGGCGGCGTGTTCGGCGAGGGCGTCCACCAGGGGGCCGACTTGGGCTACCTCTGGCTGGACGTCTACGCGGAGGCCGAATTCGATGGCTGTTTCGGCGGTCTTGGGGCCGATGCAGGCGACGATGGTACGGGCGTGGGGCTTGCCGGCGATGCCGACCAGGTTCCGCACCGTCGAGGAGGAGGTGAACAGCACGGCGTCGAAACCACCGGTCTTGATCATCTCGCGGGTCTCGGCCGGAGGCGGCGAGGCACGCACCGTCCGGTACGCGGTCACGTCGTCGATCTCCCAGCCGCGGTCGCGCAGACCCTCGGCCAGAGTTTCGGTGGCGATGTCCGCACGCGGCAACAACACTCGGTTGACCGGATCGAAAACGTCGTCGTAGGGCGGGAAGTCGGCGAGCAGGCCCTCGGAGGACTGCTCACCGCTGGGCACCAGCTCCGGGTTGATGCCGAAGGAGCGCACCTTGTCCGCGGTGGCCTCGCCGACGCAGGCGATCTTCACACCCGAGAAGGCGCGGGCGTCCAGGCCGAATTCGCCGAACTTCTCCCACACCGCGCGCACCGCGTTGGTGGAGGTGAAGACCACCCACTGGTAGCGGCCGTCGACCAGACCCTTGACCGCGCGCTCCATCTGCGCCGGGCTGCGCGGCGGCTCGACGGCGATGGTCGGCACCTCCATGGGGATGGCGCCGTGCATGACGAGCTTCTCGCTCATCTCACCGGCCTGTTCCTTGGTGCGCGGCACGAGCACCGTCCAGCCGTACAGCGCCCGCGACTCCCACCACGACATCTTGGCGCGCTTCTCGACCTCCTTGCCGACCGTGACCACCAGCGGCCCGACCAGCTCGGAGGCCGCGGAGTTCAGCGTGGCCAGCGTCGCCTCGATGGTGCGCTGCTGGCGCGTGGTGCCGCGCACGGTGACCGCGACCGGAGTCTGCGGGGCCATGCCGTGCTCGACGAGCGCGCTCGCCGTCTCGGCCAGGTGGCCGGAGGTGGCGTGCAGCACCAGCGGCCCGGGCGCGCCCGCGACGGCCGCCCAGTCCACCTCGCCGCGCACGTCCACCTCGGTGTGGGTGGAGCCCAGCGCGATACCGGCGTAGGAGGGAACGGTGGTGCCCGACGGCAGTCCGGGCAGCACCTCGAACATCACATGCGAGCGGGTAACGGCATTGACCTCGGCGATCACCGAATCGGTGGTCAGCGGATCGCCGGAGACCAGCCGCACCACGTCGTGGCCGTTGCGCGCCTCGGCGATCAGCGTCTTGGCGACCTCGGCCGGCTCGCCGAGCGCCGGGCGCACGTCGACCGCGGGCTCGCCGTCGGGGCCGGGCTCCACCACGGTCCCGACCAGGGCCGACACGCCCTTGTCGACGTCGGGGTCGGTGAAGGCCAGCGTCGCGCGCCCGAGCACCTCGCGGGCCCGCACGGTGAGCAGCGCCGGGTCGCCGGGGCCCGAACCCACGAACAGGATCCGGCCCGGGTGCTTCTTCGTGGCTCGACTCATGCCCGCACCTCGCTGGCGCTCGGTGCCGGCATGCCCGAAGGCGTCGCGCTGATCATTCGCTCGCTGCGCTCGCTCATTGGTTGTTCTCCATTGGGCTGGGATTACTGAGGTCTGAAGAGGCGCTGTCGGCGCTCTGTTCGATGCGGCGTCCGCCGGGCCCTGCGTGGTTACGCAGGCTGCCTCCTTCGGGCCCGTCGCTACCGCCGAGCAAGTCGCGTGCCCCCAGCTCCAAGAGTTCACGCGCCAACGAACGGCCCAGCTGCTCGGCCTGTGCGAGCGAGCCGACCGCGGAGGCCCGGATGACGTCCGAGCCATCAATGGCCGCCGCGCATCCGCGCAGCGACAGTTCCTCGAACACCCGGCCGTCGTCGTCGATCGACTCCACCACCTCGGCCAGCGCGCCGACCGGCGCGGTACAGCCGGCCTCGAGCTCGGCGAGCAGCGACCGCTCGGCGAGCACCGCGGCCCGGGCGGCGGCATCGTCCAGATCCGACAGGATGGTCACGAGTTCGGAGTCTTCGACGCGGCATTCCACCGCCAGCGCGCCCTGGGCGGGAGCGGGCAGCATCTGCACCGGCTCCAGCGCCTCGGTCACCTCGTCGAGGCGGCCGACGCGGGCGAGTCCGGCGCGGGCCAGGATCACGGCGTCGAGTTCGCCGTCGGCGACCTTGCGCATTCTGGTGTCGATATTGCCGCGCAGCGGCAGCACCTCCAGCCCGAGGCCGAGCGCGCGCAACTGCGCGACCCGGCGCGGTGCGGAGGTGCCGACCTTCGCGCCCGGCGGCAGCGCGCCGAGCACCAGGCCGTCGCGGGCGACCACCGCGTCACGCGGGTCCTCCCGGGCCGGGATCGCGGCGATGACGAACCGGGGGTCGGGCGCGGTGGGCAGATCCTTGTACGAGTGCACCGCGATGTCGACGCTGCCGGCGGCCAGTTCGTCGCGCAGCGCGGTGGTGAACACCCCGACGCCGATCTTCTCCACCGGATCGGACGATTTGTCGCCGGCCGTCTTCACGACGACGAGTTCGGCGTACTGCCCGGCGGCGATCAGCGCATCGCGGACGGTACCGGCCTGGGTGAGAGCCAGGTGGCTGCCGCGAGTCCCGATGCGCCACGGCGCCACGGCCGTGCCTCGTGTGGTCATATCGTGCTCCTGCAGCGCTGCGTCGGTCACGATTTCCCCGGTCATGGTCGTAGTTTCGGTCACGCCGCCGGCCCCTGTCCGTCACCGGCCTGGCCGGTGGTGAAGTCGTCGGCCAACTCGCCCAGCGCCGCGATCTCCATCGGCGCCGCGACGGCCTGCGCCGCACCGGGCTTGAGTTCGAACAGTTCGCGCAGGGCCTCGGCGTAGGAGTCGCCGCCCGGTGTGGAGGCCAGCTGTTTGACCCGCACCGTCGGCGCGTGCAGCAGCTTGTCGACCACCCGGCGCACGGTGCGGGCCACTTCTTCGCGGTCCGGGTCGGCCAGGCCGGGCAGCTTCGACTCGAGCCGTAGCAGTTCGGCCTCGACCACGTCGGCGGCCCGTTGCCGCAGCGCCGCCACGGTGGGCGTCACCTCGGCCATCCGCTGACCGGACAGATACTTGGAAAGTTCCTCGGCGACGATGGCGCGCGCGGCGCTGGTGTCGTCGGCGGCCGCGCCCGCGGCCGGGTCGCGCTGCAGGGTCTCCATGTCGATCACGGTCACGTCGGGCAGGCCCGCGACGGCCGGGTCCACGTCGCGCGGCAGGCCCAGGTCGCAGATCACCATCTGGTGGTCGACCCGGGCGGAGTTCAGCGCCCGGTGCGCGTCGGCCAGCGTCACCACCGATCCGACCGCGCCCGTGCTCGTGATCACGATGTCGGCATCGGCCAGCGCGGGCACGAGCCCGGCCAGATCCGACGCCGACGCGGAGGCGTCGTGCATGGTCGCGGCGGTATGCGCCAGCCGCTGCGCGCGTTCCAGCGTCCGATTGACCACGGTGATGTGCCCGACCCCGGCGCGCGCCAGATGCGCCACCGCGAGTCCGCCCATCGCGCCCGCGCCGATCACCACGGCGGCACGACCGTCGAGCGGGCCGAGGACCGCGCGGGCCCGGTCGAGCGCGACCGACACCACCGAGGCGCCCGCCCGGTCGATGCCGGTCTCGGAGTGCACCCGCTTGCCGACCCGCAGTGCGTGCTGGGCCAGTTCGTGCAGGGTGCGACCGGCCGCCTGCTGCGCGTCGGCGGCGGCGTAGGCGGCGCGGATCTGGCTGAGCACCTGCTGCTCGCCGACCACCATCGAGTCCAGGCCGCTGGCGACCGCGAACAAGTGCTCGGCGGCGGCCTCGCTGTAGCGCACGTAGGCGTGCCTGGTCAGCTCTGGCAGCGGTAGACCGGAATGCTTGGCCAGCAGTTCGCCGACCTCGGCCAGACCGCCGTGGAAGGCGTCGACCACGGCGTAGACCTCGACGCGGTTGCAGGTGGAGACGATCATCGCCTCGGACACGTGCTGCGAGGCGAGCATGCGATCGGTCAGCTTGGGCCGGTCGTCCTCGGTGACAGCAACCTTCTCCAGCACCGCGACGGGCGCGCTGCGATGCGAAATACCGACCAGAAGCACGCTCATGGTGCCACCACCGATCCCTTGCTGTTTGGCTCCGTTGCCGAATGCTTGATGCCCACGTGCGACCGGTCCGCCACCCGGCGGCCGATCGGAGTGGACACCGCGGTCACGGTTTCGCCCGCGGCCACGCTGTGCGCCTCGTCCTGTGCGTCCGCCGCCGCGCTGCGTGCCCGATCGAACGACAGCATCTGCATCTCGACGGCGAGATCGACCCGGCGGACCTCCACCGACGCCGGTGCCTCCAGTGCCGTCGGCGAGAAGCTGAGGATGCACTGCACGCCCGCGGCGACCAGGTCGTCGCAGACCGCCTGGGCGGCCGCGTCGGGCACCGTGATGACCGCGATGGTCGGCGCGAGTTCGGCGACGGCACCGTGCAGTTCCGCGACATCGCGCACGGTCAGCCCGCTGACCTCCTCACCGACGATCGCCGGATCGGAATCGAAGATGCCGACCATGCTGAACCCGCGCCGCCGGAACCCGCCGTAGCCGACCAGCGCCCGGCCCAGATTTCCGGCGCCGACCAGGATCACGCGGTGCCCTTCGGACAGCCCGAGCACGTCCTCGACGCGGGCGCGCAGCTTGGCCACGTCGTAGCCGACGCCGCGCACGCCGTTGGGGCCGAGGAACGACAGATCCTTGCGCAACTTCGCGGAACCGACACCCGCCGCGACAGCCAGTTCTTCACTCGATACGATGAGCACACCCTCGTCGGCGAGCAGGGCGAGCACCCTGAGATAGGTTGCCAGCCGAGCTACGGTCGCCTGCGGGATGTCCTTCTGCAGAGCCCTGCCGGAGACGCCGCCTGGCGTCTCATGCTGCTCTGTCACGTCGTTCGGCTCCTCGTCCGGCCGGGGATAGGTGTCCGGTTCGCTGTGCACCGCCGACGCCGGAGGGGTGCCGGTATCGGTATGTCGGGGTTCGGGTGCTGCCGCTGCCTGCCGCAGTCGGTTCGCGTGTCACCACCGTAACTGCTTGTGAAGCCCTGCACAAAGTCGGTGAATTCGGTCACTCGAGGTTGGGCCGTGCCGTCCCATTCAACCCGCAGTCGGCGGTGAGTTTCCACACAACGCGCCGGGCGGGCCGCTCAGCGGCGCAGATCCGCTCGCAGCCGCGTCTCGTCGACGTCGAAATAACTGTGTTCGCGCCCGTCGAGCAACACCACCGGCAGCCGGTCGCCGTATTCGGCCCGCAGTCCCGGATCGCTCGCCGCGGCCTCGTCCACATCGACCGTTCCCGGCTCGATCCCGAAATCGGCGCAGATCGTGCGCAACTGTTCCAGCGCGACGGTGCACATCCCACACCCCGCCCGCGTCAACAAAGTCACCGAATGCGTGGAGTCGCTCATGGCTTCATTCAATACGTCCCGGGCGGATTCGCCGGACACGGGCCGGAACTGTCCAACCGACAAGGTCATACCGCTCGGTTAGTGTTGTGGTGTTCGCATTGACGGGCGGAGGTACTGGTGCCGGAACGATCTAAGGATGCGAGGACGGGCTTCATCGCGGGTAGATTCGGCGAGTTCCCGGCGCGCTGGAGCCAGGGCCTGTCCGATCAGCTGACTCGCATCGCGCGCAGCCCGTTCGGGCCCAGCGAGGAGGAGGTGCGCGCCAACCTGGCCGGTGAGGCCAGCGCCGACGCGGCCCTCGCACTGCACGACGCCGAGCTGGAAGCCGGTGTCGCCGAGCCGGATTCGGAGGTACCGCGCGACCTGACCGCGGCGGCGTTCTTCGACGTCGACAACACCATGGTGCAGGGCGCGTCGATCGTGCACTTCGCCCGCGGCCTGGCCGCCCGCAAGTACTTCAAGAGCTCGGACCTGGTCGACATCGCCTGGAAGCAGGTGAAGTTCCGGGTCACCGGCAAGGAGAACGCCGGCGACATGGTGAGCGGCAAGGAGAAGGCGCTGTCGTTCATCGCCGGCCGCTCGACCGCCGAACTGGCCGCGCTCGGCGAGGAGATCTACGACGAGATCATCGCCGACAAGATCTGGCCGGGCACCCGCGCGCTGGCCCAGATGCATCTGGATGCCGGGCAGCAGGTGTGGCTGGTGACGGCCACCCCCGTGGAGCTGGCCCAGGTGATCGCGAAGCGGCTCGGCCTCACCGGCGCGCTGGGCACCGTCGCCGAGAGCGTGGACGGCGTATTCACCGGCCGCCTGGTCGGCGACATCCTGCACGGTCTGGGCAAGGCCCACGCGGTGCGCACCCTGGCCATCCGCGAGGGCCTGAACCTCAAACGCTGCACCGCCTACTCCGACAGCCACAACGACGTCCCCATGCTCTCCCTGGTCGGCACCTCGGTAGCCATCAACCCCGATTCGGACCTCCGCGAGGTGGCCAAGAACCGCGGCTGGGAGATCCGCGACTTCCGCACCGGCCGCAAGGCCGCCAAGATCGGCGTTCCCACCGCCCTCGCCCTGGGCGCGGCAGGCGGCGCGGCCGCGGCGGTCCTCACCCGCAAGCGCGAGGCGGCAGGCTGAAGCAGCCACGACGCTTCCCACCCGCAAGCGCGACGCGGCAAACTGAACCCAGAGGCCGTCACCTGCGGGTCGTGGCCGTGGCGAAGGCCGAAAACCCTAGCCGGTGAAGGAATTTCGGCGCTTCATCAGCAGCTTGTAGAGGGTCTGCTGAATGGTTTCGCGGACTTGGTCCGTCACCTCGAACATGGTCATCGGGTCGTCGGCGGCCTCGGGTTCGTAGGCGGTGGTGCTGATCGGGGCGCCGAACTCGATGTACCACTTCGACGGCAGCGGCAGGGCGCCGAGCACGCCGAGGTGCGGGAACAGCGGGGTCACCGGGAAGTACGGCAGGCCGAGCAGCCGGGCCAGCGGCTTCAGATCGGCGATCTTCGGGTAGATCTCCTCCGAGCCGACGATCGAGCACGGAATGATCGGCACGCCCGTCTTCACCGCCGCCGACACGAATCCCCCGCGCCCGAACCGCTGCAGCTTGTAGCGCTCGGAGTACGGCTTGCCGATACCCTTGAAACCCTCGGGGAACACACCGGCCAGCTCGCCCGCGCGCAGCAGCCGTTCCGCGTCGGCGGGGCAGGCCAGGGTGTGCCCGGCCTTGCGGGCCAGCCCGCCCAGCACCGGCAGTTCGAAGATCAGGTCGGCGGCCAGCAGCCGCAGCGCGCGCTGTTTCGGGTGCCGGTCGTGCACCGCCAGCTGCAGCATCAGGCCGTCGATCGGCACCACGCCCGCGTGATTGGACACGATGAGCGCACCACCGGACTCGGGCAGGTTTTCGATGCCGGAGACCTGCACCCGGAACCACAGCTCCGACAGCGGCCGCAGCGCGGGCAGCACCACCGACTCCAGCAGGTGCTCGTCGAGCCCGAACTCGTCCACCTGGTAGTCGCCGGTGAGGCGGCGGCGGGCGAAATCGGCCGTGCCGCGAATGCCGTCGGTGACGACGCCGCGCACCAGGTCGCCCAGGGTGCGCGGGGGCCGCGGGCCCGTCTCGGCCAGCCGTTCGGTCAGCGAGGTGACCGGACTCGGCGCCGATTCGTCCGGCCAGCGGCGCGCGGGCGTGCGATTACGCGCCTCGAAGTCCACATCGTGCAGCTGAATTACCTTCGCCACGTCGTTCATCGGTGTGCTCCCGCTCCGGCCCCGACCAGGCCGAGAAGTTTCGTTTCTGCAGCGTCGATCCAGCGTGGATCCATGACGGGCCGCAACGCTGCGCCCCCGACGAAATCGTCGAATGCCTGCACTGTCGTCCAGCGCGGCTGATATCCGAGTTCGGCTCGCATCCGGGTGGTGTCCAGCCCGCAGCCGAAATGGAAGTAGTCGATCTGTTCAGTCGTGAATTCCCGCATCACCGGGCCCATGAACGAGCGGCCCACGCTGCGGAACAACGCGAACGGCACCGGCAGGGCGATGCGACCGGCCCGGCGCACGGCCTGCGACAGCACCAGCGCGCCGTCGCCGGCCACGTTGAAGGTGCCGCCCGGCGCGGCGAGCGCCGCATGGGTCAGCGCGGCTATGGCGTCCTCCTCGTGCAGTAGTTGGATGCGCGGGTCCCGGCCGAGGATCGTCGGCGTGACCGGGGAACGGAAATACTGCACGCCCCGATGCGCCAGCCGCGGACCGACGATCGGCGGAAAACGCAGAATGGCCGCGGCGATATCCGGGCGGCGGCGCGCCAGGCCGCGCACAAAACCTTCCACTTCGATCATGTCGCGGGCGAACCAGCCGCGCGGCGGCGTGCGGGCGCTCATTTCCTCGGTGAATTTCGCCGGGTCTTTCGGGCCGCAGCCGTACACCGCCGACGACGAGCGCACCACCACCCGCCGCACGCTCGGCGACTTCTGGCAGACCGCGAACAGCTGCATGGTGCCGAGCACGTTGAAATCCTTCATGACCGCGCGCCCGCCCCCGGACGGCGGCCGCGAGAGCACCGCCGGATGCACCACGGTGTCGACCTCGTTGCGATCGAACACCTTGCGTATCAAGGGATTTCGAATATCGGCCCGCACGAATTCGGCCCGGCCCATCCGGCGCAGCAACTCCCGGCCGGGCGTGCGGGCGTCGACGGCGATGATGCGCTCGACCGTGGGGTCGGCAGCCAGGCGCGCGACGACGTTGCCGCCGAAGAACCGGCTCGCGCCGGTCACCAGCACCACCTTGGGCGTATGCCCGTCTCGCACGTTCGTAGCCACGCCGGATCCCGCCTGTGCAGCCCCCATACCGCCGATTCCGCGTTCCAGGATAACCGCTGTCGCGACAGCTCAGCGGTGTTTAACTTCCTTCTTACGATGAGTTCTGTCACCGGAAACCATAAGGTTTTAAATCCGGGATTTTCAAAATACGAAGAGCCCGCCACCGGACGGTGACGGGCTTTCGGCTACCGCAGCGTTACTTGCCGAGTTTGCGACGCTGCACTCGTGTGCGGCGGAGCAGCTTGCGGTGCTTCTTCTTCGACATGCGCTTGCGGCGCTTCTTGATCACAGAACCCATAGGGCTGTTCCTCGCGTTCTTTCTCTCCTCGGCGCGCACGCCGGTTCACGTACGCCCGTGTCCGCCCGGCCGGGACCAGCACTGCGGCCAGCGAACACGACGATGGTCCATGTTACCGGGCCAACCCTCGGCGAACGAAACGGGGATCGCCGCGCGGCCGGCCCGCCTGCAGGGTCGCCGAGCCCACCGATCCGGCTGCCGCCGGAACGGTCGGGGCCCGAGCGGCCGACCTACCCCGCGTCGAAGTAGGACGTCTGCAGATAATCGTGCACGGCTTTGGCGTGCACCCGGAACGATCGACCCACCCGCACCGCGGGCAGCTCACCGGAATGCACCAACCGGTACACCGTCATCTTGGAGACCCGCATCAGATTCGCCACTTCGGCGACGGTGAGGAACTGAGTCCCTCCACCGATAGCGGGACCGGTACTCGCAGAGCTGTTTCCAGACATCATTGCGCCACTGACACCTCCGGCACGTCCGCGCCGCCGGCTTCCCCACCGGCGGAACAGACACGCACGTGCTCCTTGAAGCTTAGCGGGACCAGTGGGATTACTGCGACGGGTGGGAGATAAACGGTGTCGATTGCGCGCTACTCCGCGGTCGTTCCCTGTTCGACGGAGCGTCGCTTGGCGGCATGCAGCGCCTCCCAGAACGCCGAGCGCACGCCGCCGCGCTCGAGTTCGCGGATCGCGGCCGCGGTGGTTCCGGCCGGGGAGGTGACCGCCGCGCGCAACTCCGCGGCGTCCTGTCCGGACTCGTCCAGCAGCGCGGCGGAGCCCAGCATGGTCTGGCCGACGAGCTGGGTCGCCACGTCACGGCTCAGGCCGAGGCCGACGCCCGCCTCCACCATGGCCTCGACGACGAGGAAGAAGTACGCCGGGCCCGAGCCGGACACCGCGGTGACCGCGTCCATCTGCGACTCCGGCACGGTCACCACCTTGCCGACCGCCTCCAGCACCTCGCTGACCTGCTGCAACTGCTCGGCCTTGGCGTAGCGGCCCGGGGCGAGCACGCTCATCCCCTGGCCGACCAGCATCGGCGTGTTGGACATGACCCGCACGACCGGGAACCCGGCGGGCATCTTGGACTCGAGCCGGACGGTCGGCACTCCGGCGGCCAGCGACACCAGGACCTGATCGCGGTCGTTGTCGAGTTCGGCCTTGCCCAGCTCCGTCAGCACCGCGTCGACGTCGTGCGGTTTCACCGCGATCACCAGCAGGTCCGCGGCCGTCGCGGCGTCGGGGATGCTCCCGGTGACCCGGATGCCGAACCGTTCGACGAGAAATTCCGCCCGCGCCGGGGCCGTTTCGACGACGACCAGATCCTTGCTCGCCCGCCCCGACTCGAGCAGACCGGCGATCAACGCCTCACCGATCCGCCCGCCACCGATCACCGCAATTCTCGTCATGACGGTCAAGGCTAGTTGCGCGCTAGCGCGGCTGTGGGATCAGGGCGAGCTGCCGGGTCTGGGCGACCACCGCGCCGGTGGCGTCGAGCACCAGCTGATCCTCGTCGAACATGCCCGCACCGATCTCCTGCGCGGTGGCGATGACCCGCAGCCACCCCGGCGCGGGGCGACGACGCAGGTACGTGGTCAGCTGCACCGTCGGCGCCCAGCCGAAGCGGCCCAGGTTCGCGGGCACCGGCGGGCTCATATCTCCGGCCATCATGGCGAAGTAGGCGGCCACGTCCGGGTCCTGCTCGTCACCCGGGCGGGGGCGGATCCACAGCCGCAGGCGGGGCTCGCCCCGCTCACCCTTCAGGAAGACGGCCCATTCGGGATCGATGGCGACCGACGCGGCCTGCGCGACATTGACGATGCGGCCCATCGGCGAGCCGGGCTCGTAGCCGACGGCGTCGGCCGGGGGCTCCGCGGGCATGTCGAGGTCGATGTCGCGGGTGTAGGCCGGGGCGGCGTCGTCGAGGTGCGCGAAGGTGAAGGCCGTGCGCACCAGAGTGCGGCCGTCCTGCACGAGATCGGTGTCCACCAAGCTGATTCGTTTACCGGTCTTGCGGACGCGGACGTGATACTCGACCTCGCCGGGATCCGGGGCCCCGAGGAAATCGCTCGAACCGGCGATCGGGAACATCTCGGCCAGGGCGGGCGCGACGGTCCGCAACCGGCGGGTCGCCGCCGCGGCACTCCCCGCGACCATGGTGCCGCCGTGCAGCTTCTTGCCGATGGTCCAGGTCGGGTGGATCGCACCGCCGTAGCGGCCGACATCGGCCAGCTCCGACGGCAGTTCGGTCACCGCGCACACCCGGCTGAACGGGGCATCACCGAGCCCCGCCCCCGGCCGTGCCGCATCGATGGTCAGCTCAGTCACCACCACTCCTTCCGCCGAGCACATCCCACCCACTCTGCTCGTACAGCGTATAAGGCCCGCGCCCCCACCGCGATTCCCCTCCACTGTGACAAGCGCGGCACACCCCCACCTCTACCGGTGCCCCTGGTCGCCCTTCGCCCAGCAATGCCAAGACGACCACCATCAGACGCGTGCACCTCACCGAGCAATACGTGGACGACTACCGCCAGACACGCGCGCACGTCACCCAGCAACGCGCGGACGACCACCGCCAGACACCCGCGCACCTCGCCGAGCAATGCCCAGACGACCACCGCCAGACACGCGCGTGCGCTCGCCCAGCAACGCGCGGACGACCACCACCAGACACGCGCGCACCTCGCCGAGCAATGCCCAGACGACCACCGCCAAACACGCGTGCGCTTCGCCCAGCGATGCCCGGACGATTGCCCTCAGACGCGCCGGGCGCCCGTGGGCTCCGGGGTGGGGGCGGTCTGGAGGTCGTTGAGGTGGGCGCGGGCGAAGGTGAGGGCGCGGTGGAGGGCGGCGGCGCGGGCGGCCTTGGTGCGGGCGTTCTGGGTGTTGACCTCGATCACCGCGTGGCCGTGGAAACCGTTGTGCACCAACGCTTCACATACTTCCGCGCAGGGCTGGTTGCCCTCGCCGGGAACCAGGTGCTCGTCGTGGGCGGCGCCGGTGCCGTCGGCGAGGTGCAGGTGGGCGAGGTTGTCGCCCATCCGGGCGGCGAGCGCGAGCGGGTCCACGCCGGCGGTCGCGGTGTGGGAAAGGTCGAGGGTGTAGTTGTCGAAGCCGGTGTCGGTCGGGTCGTAGGAGGGGCTGAACGCGGTCAGCGAAAGGCCCGGGCCGCCACGGCGTTCCAGCCGCCGCGCCGACCCCGTCCGCCGTCCGAACAGGGTGTCGGCCCGCATCGGGAACATGTTCTCCACGGCCACCGCCACCGCACTGTGCTCCTCGAGCCGGCGGACCTGCGCGGCGAACCCGTCGGCGTAGCGCCGCTGCCAGCGGAACGGCGGATGGACCACGACCGTGCTCGCCCCGAGTACCTCCGCCGTGCGCACACTGCGTTCCAGTTTCGCGATCGGATCGGCGCCCCAGACCCGCTGTGAGATGAGCAGACACGGCGCGTGCACCGCCAGCACCGGCATCGAATACCGGCGCGCGTAGTCCTCCACGGTGGTGATGCTCTGGCTGGCCGGTTCGGCCCAGACCATCAATTCCACGCCGTCGTAACCGAGTTCGGCCGCGTAGCGAAATGCCGCCTCGGTGTTCTCCGGATAGACCGAAGCCGTGGACAATCCCACCCGGATGTCGTTGCCCGCCTGCTGGTTCCCCACTACCGCTCCCTGCTCAGTTGGTGCTGAGTAGAAAGGCTAGCGGGCCGAGCGTCACGAAGATGCCCACGATCACGGCGATGACGGTGCTCATGATGTCGTCGGTGCGGCGCAGCACGCGGACCAGGGCGACCAGGCCGAGGATCACGACCATGGCGAGCGTCAGGGCGACGAAGGGCAGTACGTCCCACATCTTCTCGAAGCCCTTGAACAGCAGCATGCCCGCGACCGCGGCCCCGGCGACCTGACCGCCCAGCACCATCCACTGTTGCCGCGCCACCTCGTCCGGGCTCTTGCGCGCGGCCCGGGCGCCGCCCGATCGGGTGCCGGTGGTGCGGGCGGCGACCAGCGCGCGCGAGCGTGCGGCGAGGCGGTTGGCGCGTTCGGCCCACGGACGGGCGGGCTTGTCGAGATCTTCGTCTTCGTCGATGTCGGGGTCGTAATCCGAATCGAACTCGTCGTCCGGGTCGAACTCGTCGGGTTCGACCGGCATGTAGACGTCGGTGCGATCGTCGGGTACCTCGAGCAGACCGGCGGCGCCCGCTCGCCCGGCACGCCGGTTGCCGCGAGCCGGGCGTTCGCCGCGCTCGGCGCGATCGCGCAGCAGATCTCCGGCGACGGTGGATCCCGAGACCAGCTGTTGATCGGGGTCGGCCGCGGACCAGACCGCCGTCGGGTCGCCATCCGGGGGCGGGGGTGCGCCGTTGCGGGCGGGTTGGTCCGGGGGCGCGTCGGCCGGTGTTCGTCTTCGCGCGGACCACGCGGGCAGGGCGGCGGGGGCGTTGCCGTCCCGGTTGCGCCGCGGCAGCTGCGGGCGTGGCGGCGCTTCGGCGCGGTCGGCCGGGTCGGGAGCGCGGAACGGCGGTGCGAACGGCTCCGGTTCGGGGGTTCGCTGCGGGGCCCATGCCGTGGGAGCGGCGTTTTCGACGGGCCGGAACGGGCCGCCGCCGAACGGGCGGACCTCGGTCGCCTCGATATCCGGTTCGCGACGGCGGCGGCGGCCGCCTTCCGCCGCGGGCAGGCCGTGGTCGGGCAGTTCCGGCGCGGCCTGCTGTTCCGAGAGCGCCTCGAGCGCCTCCATCCGCTCGCGGCGCGCGCGCCGTCCGCCCCGGGTGCTGGGCGGGAACGGGTCGGCTTCGGGTGTGGCAGTCGAAGCGTCCGAACCGGAGCCGGGCCAGCCGAAGCCGGTCGGGTCGCGCAGCGCGGCGTCCGACATGGCGGGCGACCGGTAGGAGTGCGCTTCGAAAGCGGGCGGCTCGTATGCCGCGGGCTCGAATCCGGGCGGGGTGACCGCGCTCGGCCCGGCGCCGTTCGCACCGAAACCGTTGCGGTCATAGCCACTGCTCCCGGCGCCGCCGTAGCCGTTCGGTTCGCCGAAACCGTTGGCGCCGAGGCCATTCACACCGTAGCCGCTGCCACCCGCGCCAGTGGGACCGGAACCGCTCGGACCGTAACCGTTGCTCCCCGCGCCGTCGGCTCCGGAACCGTTCAGGCCGTAACCGTTGCTCCCCGCGCCACCCGAACCGTTCAGGTCGTAGCCGGTCCCAGTGGGTCCCGAACCGTTCAGGCCGTAAGCGTTGTTGCCGGTGCCGTATCCGTTGGCGCCGTTCGCGCTCGGGTCGTATCCGTTGCTGCCGTTCGGCTGGTAGCCGTTGCCGTTCGCGCCGTGCTCGTATCCGCTGCCGTTGGCGCCGAAGCCCCCGGGCGCGTAACCGCCTCCGGAACCGTTCGCACCGTACCCGTAGTCGTTGCCTCCGGAACCGTTCGCACCGTACCCGGGCGGCGCGTAACCGTTGCTCCCGGAACCAGTGGCCCCATAACCGTTGCTCCCGGAACCGGTTGCCCCGTACCCATTGCTCCCGGAACCGTTCGGCTCGTACCCGCTGCTCCCGGAACCGCTCGTGCCGAGACCGTTCAGGTCGTAGCCGCTCCCGGCGCCGTAACCGTTCGACTCCGAGCCGAGCGGGTCGTAGTACGAAATCGGCCCGGACAGCGGCGAATCGGACGGCCCGGTGTCGGGTAAGGCGGCGGAGTAGCCGGGCGCCGGCTCGGGGGTCTCCGGCTCGGGGGCGGCGTGCGCGGACGTGCCCTCGCGGACGGCGGGCATGTCGCCGGTCAGGTCGGTGACCGAGATGCCGCGGCCACTGCGGCGACGCCGGCCGCCGCCCGACGCGGGAACGCCCTGGCCGTTGCGGGCCAGCAGCTCGGCGACCGACAGCTGGGTGGATTCGTCACTCATCTCGACACCGTTTCGGTCGGTCCCGGTATTCCGCTCGGACGGCCGTTGCCGGCACCGGGTTCGCTGTCCAGGTCGGTATCCAGTTTGCGCAGGATCAGTCCCTCCCGCAGCGCCCAAGGGCAAATCTCGAGAGTATCCAGCGATAACGCTCGCATACTCGCCTCCGCGACCAATGCTCCAGCCACCAGTTGCTGTGACCGATCGGAACTCACGCCCTCCAATTCTGCCCGGTCCGCCGCGGTCATCCGGGAAATGAACGCGATCAGCTGGCGCAGACCGGAACTGGAGAGGATACGCCGTTCCCGGGGGCCCGCGCCGGATGGGGCGGCGCCGGTGAGCCGGGCCAGCGTGCGGAACGTCTTGGAGGTGCCGACGGCCAGATCCGGGCGGCCGGAGTCCAGCAGCTGTTTGGCCGGGATGACCATCTCGGCGTCGAGCCAGTCGCGCAGGACCGCCACCCGGTGCTTGCCCGGCGGGTCTTCGCGCAGCCAGTCGCGGGTCAGCCGTCCCGCGCCCAGCGGCAATGACAGCGCCACGTCGGGCGCCTCGTCGCAGCCGCTGCTCAGCTCGAGCGAGCCGCCGCCGATGTCGAGATTGAGGATGCGCCCCGCGCTCCAGCCGTACCAGCGCCGGACCGCCAGGAACGTCAGCCGGGCCTCGTCGACCCCGGCCAGCACCCGCAGGTCCACGCCGGTCTCGTGCCGGACCCGGGCCAGCACCTCGTCGGAGTTGGTGGCCTCGCGCACCGCCGAGGTGGCGAACGACATCAACTGCACACAGCCGGAAGACTTTGCGATACTGGCGAATTCGGCGACCGTCTTGGTGAGCCGGGCGGCGCCCTCGGGGATGATGCGGCCCTCGTCGTCGATGTTCTCCGACAGCCGCAGCGTCGCCTTCCGGGAGCTCATCGGCATCGGGTGGCCACCACGATGCGCGTCCACCACGAGTAGGTGGACGGTATTGCTTCCCACATCGAGGACACCGAGCCGCACAAGAACACGGTACTGGGTTGTGGTGCCGCGCAGGGGCAACGTCCCGTAAAGCCCGGAAATGCACGGTTCGGGCCGAAGCTGTTAGCGTCTGGCGATGTGACGGCAGGAGCTTCCGCGAGCGCCCCGACCGGGTTGCGACCAGCGGCGAAGATCGAACCCAGCCCCGAGGTCGATCTCGACTTCCCGCGGGAATGGATCGAATTCGTCGATCCAGCAAACGATGAGCACACGATTGCGGCCGACCTGACCTGGTTGCTGTCGAGATGGACGTGCGTCTTCGGCACCCCCGCGTGCCAGGGCATCATCGAGGGCCGCCCCGACGACGGCTGCTGCTCGCACGGCGCTTTCCTCTGCGACGACGACGATCGCAAGAAGCTGCACCGGGCTGTGAAGATGCTCACACCCGAGGACTGGCAGCTGATGGACCAGGCGCTCGACACGAACGGCAAGGTCCGCAAGAAGCTGTATCTGGAAGAGGACGACCTCGACGACGAGCCCGCCCTGCGCACCCGCCGCCACGACGGCGCGTGCATCTTCCTCAATCGCCCCGGTTTCGCGGGCGGCATCGGGTGCGCACTGCACAGCATGGCGCTGCGCAAGGGTTTGGAGCCGCTCACGGTGAAGCCCGAGGTGTGCTGGCAGCTGCCGATCCGCCGCACCCAGGACTGGGTGGACCGCCCCGACGGCGTGCAGATCCTGCGCACCACACTCACCGAGTACGACCGCCGCGGCTGGGGCCCCGGCGGCCTCGACCTGCACTGGTACTGCTCGGGTTCCCCCGACGCCCACGTCGGCGCCCGCCCGGTGTGGCAGTCCTACGCCCCGGAGCTGATCGAACTCATCGGGCAGCCCGCCTACGACGAACTGGCCCGGCACTGCAAGCGCCGCGAGGGGCTGGGGATCGTGGCGGTGCACCCGGCGACCGTCGAGGCGGAGCGCAGCGTCGCGCCGTAGGGACGCAGACCGGACGTGGGCGGGAATATCGAACGGCGGCGCGGGTGCGGCACCGGATCCCCTCGTCGCGGAACAAAGCGGAATAAGACGGCGCCGCGCGGCTCTTGACCGTGGTCGTGAGCGCACGAATCCTGCTGGTCTCCGGCAGCACCCGGCCCGGTTCCACCAACACCGCCGCGCTGCGGACCTTCGAAGTCGTTGCGCCACAGGATATCTCGACAGAGTTGTATACCGGACTCGCCGACCTCCCGGCCTTCGTACCCGGCGACGGCCCCTCCCCCGCCGCGGTCGCCGAGTTGCGCGAGCGCCTCGCGGCGGCGGACGCCGTGCTGTTCTGCACACCGGAGTACGCGGGCTTGCTACCCGGCAGCCTGAAGAACCTCCTGGAATGGACCGTCGGCACCGCCGACCTCCACGAGAAGCCGGTGGCCTGGATCAACGTCGCCGCCGAGGGCCGCGGCGACGGCGCGGTCGCCTCACTGCGCACCGTCCTCGGCTACGTGGGCGCGCAGATCATCGAGCCTGCCTGTCGGCGGGTGACGGTGCTCGGCGCGATGGTCGAGCCGGACGGCACGGTCGCCGACACAAGGGTGCGGGCAACGCTCGGCGAGGTCGCGGCAGCCCTCGAAACCCACCTCGGGCAGGTACTGGACACCGGTTCGACATGACTGATTCACCCGATCCTGGTAGGCATCAATTCCATGATGAGGAAAATCATGGCAACCGCATTCCTGACCGTCGGCGCCGCGCTCGCGCTGGCCCCGGTCGCGCACGGCGAGGACGCCCCCTTCGACCCGTACGACTACAACGTGCAGACCGACAAGTTCGTGACCTTCACCGACCCGGCCGCCCTGACCGCCCAGCAGAACGGCAAGCAGGTCGTCGTCACCCCGTACGGCACCTCGCGCACCATCGCCTGCCGCGGCAACGGCGCCGACATCCCGCTCTACGACTGCCTCCAGCACGACGACTTCGGCTGGCAGCCCCTGTCGAGGATGGACCTCCCCCAGATCGGCACCGCCTGGGTGCACATCGTCTAGTTCCCGCGGCGCGGCTGCGGCCGGGGTCTCCCTACCCCGGCCGAACCGCTCTCAGGCCTCGAGTTTGTAGCCCAGGCCGCGCACGGTGACGAGGTGTTCGGGTTTGGCCGGGTCCGCCTCGATCTTCGAGCGCAGGCGTTTGACGTGCACGTCGAGGGTCTTGGTGTCGCCGACGTAGTCCGCGCCCCAGACCCGGTCGATGAGCTGGCCGCGGGTCAGCACCCGGCCGGAGTTGCGGAGCAGGTACTCCAGCAGGTCGAACTCCTTGAGCGGCAACGTCACCGGCTTGCCGTTGACCTGCACGGTGTGGCGGTCGACGTCCATCCGCACCGGCCCCGCCTCCAGGACGCCGGTCTCGCTGCCGCCGTCCATCTCCTCGCCCGCGCCGCGGCGCAGCACCGCGCGGATGCGGGCGATCAGCTCGCGCGAGGAATAGGGCTTGGTCACATAGTCGTCGGCGCCCAGTTCCAGCCCGACCACCTTGTCGATCTCGCTGTCGCGCGCCGTCACCATGATCACGGGCACGCTGCTGCGGGTGCGCAGCTGCTTGCAGACGTCGGTGCCACTCATGCCGGGCAGCATGAGATCGAGCAGCACGATGTCCGCGCCGGAGCGGTCGAACTCGGCCAGGGCGGACGGACCGTCGCCGACCAGGGTGACCTCGAACCCCTCCTTGCGCAGCAGGAACGCGAGCGGATCGGCCAGCGACTCCTCGTCCTCGACGATCAGCACACTCGTCATCGGGTTGCCTCCACACCGTTTGGTCTGGCCCGCCCGTTGGGGCGCGGACCGATTTCCTTCTTACCCACCGTGATTCCGGTGGGAGTCCTTCGCTCGCCGGTGCCGCCCTCGCTCCCGTCGTCGGCGCCGGTGGCGGGAATGCGCAGCGTGAATGTCGAGCCGGTGCCCAGCTTGCTCCACAACGTGATCTCGCCGTTGTGATTGGCGGCCACGTGTTTGACGATAGCCAGCCCGAGCCCGGTCCCGCCGGTGGCGCGCGAGCGGGCCTTGTCGGCGCGGAAGAAGCGCTCGAACACCCGCTCCTGGTCCTCCTTGGCGATGCCGATGCCGCGATCGGTGACGGCGATGTTCACGTAACCGCCGCGCAGCGAGCGGCTCACCGACACGTGCGAGCCCTTCGGGGAGTAGTTGATGGCGTTCTCGACCAGGTTCGACAGCGCGGTGACCAGCAGCGTCTCGTCGCCGAGCACCTCGAGCCCGCTGTTGGCGTCGGTGCTGACGGTGATACCGGCGGCCTCGGCGGCGGTGCGGGAGCGCTCGATGGCGGCGTTGACGACGGTGTCCACATCGACGGCCTCGAGCTGCGGCAGCTTCTCCGCGCCCTGCAGCCGCGAGAGCGCGATCAGCTCGGTCACCATCTTGCCCATGCGGCCGGATTCGGCGTGCAGCCGCTCGCCGAAGTGCCGCACCGAATCCGGATCGTCGGCCGATTCCAGCAACGCCTCCGCCAGCAGGCTCATCGCGCCGACCGGAGTCTTGAGTTCGTGACTGACATTGGCGACGAAGTCCCGGCGGGTCGCCTCCATCCGGGCCTGCTCGGAATCGTCGTCGGCGAACAGCACGACGAAGTTGGAGTTGTCCCGCGACAGCGGCCGCGCCACCCCGCGCACCGCGATGCTGGCGCGACCGGGCGTCGGATTCTTCAGGGTGAGATCGAAATCCACACTCTCCGCACTGGCAAGCACTTTCTCCACGGCGGCCCAGGCACGCTCGTCGAGCAGGCGGTTGCGGACCAGGCCCAGCTCCTCCGCGCGCGGATTCACCAGCACCACGTCACGGTATTCGTCGACGACCGCGATGCCGCTCTCGGAGGCGAGCACGATCAGGTCGAGCACCTGCGACATGGTCAGGCCCGACTCGGCCTCGCGGCGCTGCGCCTGGCGGGCGTTCACATAGGGAATGAGCAGCCCACCGACAGCCAGGCCGACTACGGCCGCCAGAACTGCCAGCAGCACGGCCTGGGGAACGCTCACACTTGAATCGTACGGTCGCGGACACGCCGACAAAGCCCGGGTCGGCGAAGTTTCGCGCAGGTCACAGGCGATTCCGCCGGTGTTAGCCCGGTGTTTACGCGGAGTTCCACCGGCGCGTCGCCGACTCGCCTCCGCAACTCTGCGGCATCCGCAACGATGGCGGGTGCACATTGCGTTGGGGCACCGCGTATCTGGAGATCGCGCGACACCGACGTGAACTGTCCACCATTGTGCCCGTCGCGGCGCGGCGCGCCCACCCACGGATCGGTTGTGATGTTCGGCTCAGCGGAACCGGCATCATCGGTCCGTTGACCGAGCGGGACAACAAGGTTAGCGTTACCTAACTTCACTGGGAGGTTCGGATGGGTAAGGAAGCCGTTCGACTGGGTGCCGTGCAGGAAACATTGCTCATCCCGCTGTACGGGCGCGCGCTCGATGCCCGCGCACGACGGCCCGTACTGGGTGATCACAAGGCGGTCGAACTCTGCGACCGCATCGAGTACGACTTCGCCGAATTCCGTGGCCCCGCGCTCTCCGGATCGGTGCTGCGCACATCGATCTTCGACGCGTGGGTCCGGCGATTCCTCGCCGAGCACCCGGACGGCACGGTGGTCGAGCTGGGCGCCGGATTGAACACCCGATCGAACCGGCTGGACAACGGCCGGGCCCGCTGGTTCGACCTGGACCTGCCGGACACCATGGCGCTACGGCGGGCCTTCTTCGACGACACCGACCGGGTCACCATGATCGCCGGGTCGATCCTCGACACCGACTGGTTCGATCGGGTCGCGGCGACCGGCGGGCCGTGGTTGTTCGTCAGCGAGGCGGTGCTGCTGTATTTCGACGAGGAGCAGGTACGTGCGGTCGTCCGGCAGCTCGCCGAACGGTTCTCCGGCAGCTTGCTCGCGATCGATACCGGCGGGCGCGCGATGATGGACAACCAGGAACGCAATCCCGTGTTCCGGGTCGTCTCGGCGCGGATGCGGTGGACCTGTGAGGATCCGGCCGCATTGGCGAGTTGGGGTTTGCGGCTACTGGAGAGCCGCACCTTCGCGACCCCGCAGCCCGAGTTGGCCCGCACGTGGCCCTGGCGCTACCGGTTCGGCATGCCGCTGCTGGCGCGGCTGCTGCCTCCGGTGGTCAACTCGTACAAGGTCAACCTGTTCTCGCTGCGTTGACCCGCGCGCTCACCAGCCGGGGTTGCCGTCGACCGGAAGGTTCACGTAGCTCGGGTCGGCGGGGTCCAGCACGAGATGCTGTGGGCGCAGGCCGGATTCGAGGAGCAAGGGGGTCGGCGGCAGGCCCTTCGGGAAGTTGCCCGCGTAGACGTTGACGCGCAGCCGGTGGCCCGGTTGCAGGACGGCATCGATCGCCGGGACCGGGATATCGAGTGCGGTGGGCTGACCGGGGACGGTGGGCTGGCGGGTGTCGAGGGACAGGTCGGGTACCGGCTGGGTGTAATCGCCGTCGGCGTCTCGCCTGCTGCGTGATTCGTCGATGGCGCGCAGCGACGCCATCAGCTGCCCGGTCGACAGGACGGTCGACATGCCGTCGGGGGCGACGTCGTTCACCTCCACCACCCAGAATCCGTCGGTCGCGTCCTGAATCGTGTTGAGGTGCACCGAAATCGGGCCCGACACGGTGGTCGGCTCGGCGACCGGCGCGCTGGTGAAGGTCAGGCCGTTCAGCTCGTGGACGCGGTTGTCCTTACCGCAGGCGATGACGATGGCCGTGACACCGATCGTCTGCTGCGCGGCATCGCGGGAACACAGGCCGGTCAAACCCGGTGCGACGGTGAGGGTGTCGGCATTCGGGCTCGGTCCGGTGAACAGCGACCCGTCGTGCACGCTGCCCGCGGCGGTTCCGCTGGGCGCGGCGGCGAGATACATCCGCCGATGGTCCGCCTCCGATTCGGGCTTGTGCAATGCCGCGAGCGTCTTCCAGGCGCCGCCCTGCTCGCGCACGGTGACCGGGCCGTACCCGTCGATGCCGTTGTCGATTCCCTTGAGCCACTTGTCGAACCACGCCCGCTGCAGGACGTCCATGCGGGGCGGCAGGCCCGGCTTACCGGATTCGGCTCCGTTGGTGATGTGGTAGGTGTCGCCCATCAGCAGTTGTTTCCGGCCGGGCGGCAACGGGATTCGGTCGTAGAAGTCGGCTTGCGAGGTGACGAACAGGTCGTGCCACCCGCCGGAAATGAAGACGGGGGTGGTGATTGCGCCGGGGTCGGTCTCCCAGGCCTGTCGGGTCGGGCTGTCGGCCTGTAGTAGCTCCTGGACCTTGGGGCTCAGCTGGTCGATGTTCGGCGTGACGAAGGCGTCGATCAGCGCGTCCACGAAGGTGAACGGGTCGGCGAGGCGGTCGGCCAGCCACTTGCCGTCGAATCGGCCCTGCGCCAGGGAGAGCAGGTCGGGCATCAGCTTGGCCATATTGACGCCGAGCAGCCAGGCGGGCATGAACGTCGTGCCGATCGCGCCGCCGGGCGCGACCACATCGCGAAACGGGTTGCCGCTGGGCACAACCGGGAACAGCGCCTTCAACGCGGGCGGGTTCTTCGCCGCCACCTGCAGCTGATTGATCCCGGAGTAGGAGACTCCGCTCATGCCGATGTCGCCGGTCGACCACGGCTGCCGGGAGGCCCAGTCGACCACCTCGACGGTGTCCTGCTGTTCCCGCGCCCGCAGCAGATCCCAATCCCCTTGCGAGAAACCGGTTCCCCGCACGTCGACGATCACCTGGGTATAGCCGCTCTTGACCAGTTGCCGGTCCACCGAGAAGTTGCGGACCAGGCCACCGCCCAGCGATTTGGTCAGGTCGGTGATTCCGGCGAAAGGCGTTCCGGACAGGTCGAACTCGTGCGTCAGGCGCATCAGTTCATCCGAGAACCCGGGAATCGACCTGGCGGAATCGATGACCATCGACCCCAATTTGGTATAGGGCGTGAGATTGAGAACGGTCGGCGTGGGCTCCGCGATCGGCCGCCCCGACGCATCCGCCGGGTGGTACACATTGCTCTTCAACACCGTGCCGTCACTCATGGTGATCGGCACATCCCACTCGATGAAGACATTCGGATACCGCTGCGGCCCATCCTCGGTCGCCGCCCACGCCACCCCCGCGGCCCCACCATCCGGCCCACTCGCCTCCGGCGCCGCCCCCGCCGGCAGCGCCACGAACGGCACCAGCGCCACAGCCGCAACCACCACCAGCCCAGCCCGCACCAGACACCTCATCGACCACCGCCCACTCCGTCGGAAACAGTTCGCCCTCAAGGTAGGACGGTTCCACCCCCACGAGAGCCGAATTCACCCACTTTCGGTCGATTGCACAAACCACCCCAGCCCACCCCGACCGACTGCCACACCCCAACTCCACACCACCGGCCAGGACCTGTCATTCCGATCCGGGGGCACCCACGCCCGAGCCGGTCTCAGCGGCCCTCGGAACCGCGTAGTTCCTCCAGCAGAGGCCCCGAATCGGGGATGCGGCGCCACCACCACGGAGCAGCGGTCAAATCCACCTCCACATATCGCCGAAGGACCTGCTTCTCATCGTCGATGGTGATGGAGCGCAGCCGCGTATCGTATCGTTCCGCCAGACCGATCACCTTGTCCTTCAACGGATTTCCCAGCTGTTCGATACATCCGGCCAAGAAGTCGCGCACCGAAAACGCGGCAACCAGATCGTATCCGCCCCAAACCCCGCGGTCAGCAGGGGATTTGAACCGATCGGAATCGATCTTCTCAACATGCAGTGCCCAGCTGACGAGCAGGTCCAGAACACCGAAGGACCGCCATTCGTTCACTTGATGCCGACAGGACTCCAGCTCCGCCACTTCGCCGTCATCGAACTCCGCCCTGATTTCATCGGCCGATTCCTCAGTCACGTATCACCGACTCGGGTAGTAGGTTGTCGATCGCCACGGCAGGTCACGGTTGACAATCACTCTTACGCCTTTGTAGTCGTATCTCACAGAATTACCCGCGCCGGGGGATGTCTTACCGTTCTTCAACGTTTCCTCGATTTCTTGCAAGGACGGCCTACCCATCGCCGGGTTGTCATCGCCCGCATGCCCCCGAGCGAACTTCCCCGCTCGAGACGACTGCCGACCGGATCACGCATCCCCCACCTCTCTCTTCGGGCCCGAAAAGGCGGCTATCGCCTTGTCCGCGAACCACTCCCGCCGTACCTGTGGACGCTGCGCGATGCCGACGACGGCGAGCGCATCCACAGCGCACGAACTCTCGACGAGATAGAACAGTGGCTGGACACGTGAAAAGCCCCGGGGCGCACGCCGTTGTGCGCACCCGGGACAACCGGGGATGGCCGGGCAGATTTACCAGCCGGGGTTACCGCGGACCGGAATGTTCACGAAGCTGGGGGAATTCGGGTCGAGTTGGATGTGCTGCGGCTTCAGGCCGGTGTCGATCAGCATGGGCAGGATGGGCAGGCCCTTGGGGAAGTTGCCCGCGAAGACGTCCACGCGCAGGCGGTGACCGGGTTGCAGCACCGCGTCGGTGGCGGTGAGCGCGAGGTCGAGCGTCGTCATCTCACCCGGCACCGTGGGCTCGCGCTTGTCCAGCGAGGTGTATGCCCGCGGGTCGGTGTAGTCGCCGTTGGCGGAGCGCGTGCTGCGGGCTTCGTCGACCTGCCGCAGCGAGGCCATCAGCTGGCCGGACGACAGCACCGTCGATTGCCCGTCGGGCGCCACATCGTTGACGGTCGCCACCCAGTAGCCGTCGGCCGCGTCCTGAACGGTGTTGAGCCGCACCGCGATCGGGCCGGAGATGGTGGTCGCCTCCGCCACCGGGTCGCTGGTGAAGGTCAGGGCGTTGAGTTCGGCGACTCGCGAATCCTTGGCGCAGCCGTCGATGATCGAGAGGACACCGGCGGTCGCCTGCGCGGCGTCGTTCGAGCAGAGCGTGGTCATGCCGGGCGACACCGTCAACCGCGCGGTATCGCCGTTGGCGAATCCGGTCAGCGAGCCGTCGTAGACGCTGTTCGCCGTACCACTCCGGTTGGCGGACAAGTACATCCGGCGATACTCCGACGCCTCTTCCGCCGGTGCGGACGGGCCGAAACCGTTCTGGGTGATCCAGCCACCACCCTGCTGACGCAGCGTGACCGGGCCATAGGTGTCGATGCCGTTGTCGATGCCCTTGAGCCACTTGTCGAACCACGCTCGCTGCAGCACGTCCAGGCGCGGCGGCAGGCCCGGCCTACCGGACTCGTTGCCGGAGTTGAGGTGGTAGGTGTTGCCCATGAACAGCTGCTTCTGGCCGGGCGGCAGCGCGATCTGGTTGTAGATCTTGGATTCGGAGTAGGTGAACAGGTCGTGCCAGCCGCCGGTGACGAAGGTCGGGATGTCGATCGCGCTCGGATCACCCAACCACGCTTGGCGTTCGGAGGTGTAGTCGGAGAGCATCTGTTTCACCCGCGGGTCCAGATCTTCCATCCGGGTGCTGGTGTAGGCGGAGAGCAGGACGTCCATGTAGGTGTACGGGTCGGCGACGCGATCGTTGAGCCACGTGGTGTCGAACTTGCCGTTGACGATCGACTGCACGTCCGGCACCCACTTCAGGGTGTTGATCGCGGTGAGCCACAACGGAATGAAGTTGAAACCGAAGCCGCCGCCGGGCGCCAGCACGTCGTCGACCAGGTCGCTGCCGGGGACGACTGGGAAGATCGCCTTCAGCGCCGCCGGGTGCTTCTCGGCGGCCTGCACCTGGTTGATGCCGGAGTAGGAGATGCCGTTCATGCCCACCTTGCCGGTGGACCAGGGTTGCCTTGCGGCCCAGTCGATCACCTCGACGGTGTCCTGCTGTTCGCGCTGGCGCAGCATGTCCCATTCACCCTGGGAGAAGCCGGTGCCGCGGACGTCGACCACGACCTGGCTGTAGCCGCTGCGGATCAGCTGCCGGTCGACGGTGAAGTTGCGCAGTTCGCCGCCGCCGAAAGCCTTTGTCAGATCGGTGATTCCGGACAGCGGGGTGCCCGACATGTCGATCTGGCGGAACAGGTTCAGAACCGCGTCGGACAGGCCCGGAATCGACTGCGCGTGGTCGGCGAGGTTGGAGACCAGCTTGGTGTACGGAGTGAGGTTGACGATGGTGGGCGTCTGCACGTCGGCGGGGCGTCCGGCGGCGTCGGCGGGCCGGTACACATTGCCCTTCAGAACCGTGCCGTCGCTCATCGTGATGGGGACGTCCCAGTCGATGTGGATGTTCGGGTACTGCTGCGGGCCATCCTGCGTGGCCGTCCAGGCGGCGCCCGCCGCACCGCCGTCCGGACCGGTCGCGGTGGGTCCGGCGGAGGCCGTGGCGGTGAAGAATGGGAACACCACTGTCGCGGCGACCGCCGCTACCGTGGCACGCAGCGCGTACTTCATCGGATGTGATCCACCTCTCGAATGGTCGAACGACCAGAAGTGTATCTACCGAAGAGTAAGTTACAAACCATCGAGTTCGTATGTCGCGACGCGACCTCTCGCGGACCCACCCGCGCGGGCGAGGCGACGACCAGCGCGGACAGCCACATCCGCCGCCTACCGATCGACACCCGCACCCGGCACGACCGGCCCCGATCCGACTACCGCCGGGCACTGCGCCGGACGGCGATCGGTCGATGCCGCGTGATACCTACACTGCCGACGCGGAGACGGAGTTCACAGACCGAGCCGTCCGGAACCCGGTCCGCGAACCACTGTTCCCGGCAGACACGCGGGTGGAATCGCCGGTTACTTCCCGCCCTGGTTGGCAACCGCGGCGGCCCCCGCGGCGGCCGCCTCCGGGTCGAGGTATTCGCTGGGCCCGACCGGGCGGAGGTTCTCGTCGAGTTCGTAGCGCAGCGGGATGCCGGTGGGGATGTTCAGGCCCGCGATATCGTCGTCGGAGATGCCGTCCAGGTGCTTGACCAGGGCGCGCAGTGAATTGCCGTGTGCGGCAACGAGAACGGTCCTGCCCGCGACCAGTTCCTTGGAGATGGTGGACTCCCAGTACGGGACCATGCGGGCGACGACGTCCTGCAGGCACTCCGTCTCCGGGACGGCGGTTCCGGCGTAGCGGGGGTCGCCGTCCTGGCTGTACTCGCTGCCCGGCTCGATCGGCGGCGGCGGGGTGTCGTAGCTGCGACGCCACAGCATGAACTGTTCGTCGCCGTACTGGTCGCGGATCTGCGCCTTGTTCTTGCCCTGCAGCGCGCCGTAGTGGCGCTCGTTGAGGCGCCAGTCGCGGACCACCGGGATCCAGTGGCGGTCGGCGGCGTCGAGGGCGAGGTTGGCGGTGCTGATCGCGCGGCGGAGCAGGGAGGTGAAGACGATGTCGGGCAGGATCCCGTGCTCGGCCAGCAGTTCGCCGGCGCGCTTGCCCTCGGCCATGCCCTTGTCGGTGAGGCGAACGTCCACCCAGCCGGTGAACAGGTTCAGGGCGTTCCATTCGCTTTCGCCGTGGCGCAGCAGCACGAGGGTGTACGTCATGCGGGCTATGCTAACCCGCGCCGCGGGGCGTCCGGCGGGGTGCGGGCCTGGTCACGGGTCCGGTGCTAGATCCAATTCGACCTCGTCGAAACGGACCAGGGCATTGTGCCGGCCGCCGCGCACGGGAATGTCGAGGTGCAACTCCTCGCGTCCGTGGTCGACTTCCCGGACCACACCGCAGATGCCCTGGAACGGGCCGCTGGGCACGAAAACCACATCGCCAGGCGTGAATTCGGCTGCCACTCGTCGACGATAGCGCTTCTACCAGGCGAAATCGGGTAGGCGCGCGGTGGCGGCACGGAACCGGCAGGTGTGCGCGGGACCACAGATGAGTTTTTCGCGGCGCGATCGTCCTATCTGGCATGAGCGCAACACCGCAGTCCGCCGTCAAGGGTCCGGCCTCGTACTTCCCGTCCATCGAGAAGAAGTACGGGCGTCCCGTCGAGGAGTGGCTGGAGCTGATTCTCGGGTCGGAGCTGACCGGGCACATGGAGTTGGTGGCCTGGCTGAAGAGCGCGTACGGGCTCGGGCACGGACATGCGAACGCGCTGGTGGCGCATGTTCGTTCGGCCTGAGCCCGCGCAGTCCGCGCAACGGAGGGGATCGCGCGGGGTGTGGAACGGCCTCGGCGCCAGGGCGCAATGCTCAGTCGTATTCGTCGGCGTGGCCCGCGGCCAATACGCCCGCTCCGGCCAGGGTGGCTCCGTTCGTGATGCGCGAGGGCACGACTCGTAGGTCGCGGGTGAAATCCAGGCGGGCGTGGGTGGTGATCGCGGCGCGCATCGGTTCCCAGAGGGGCTCGCCCGCCGCGGCGAAACCGCCGCCGATGACGGCGCGGTCGATGTCGAGCAGGGCGGCGGCCGATGAGATCGCTTGTCCCAGAGCCGTTCCCGCGCGTTCGAGGGCGGCCAGCGCGATCGGGTGCCCGGCGTGAGCGTCGCGTGCCAGTTCGGCTCCGGTGGCGCCGTTCCAGCCCTGCTCGCGAGCCCACCGCGCCGACGACATGCCGCTCGCCACCGCCTCCACGCATCCGACCCCACCGCACCCGCACGGCGCGGTCGACCCCGGTACCACGATGTGACCGACGTGCCCGGCATTGCCGGTGCGCCCTACCGCGACTCGGCCGTCCATCACGATCCCGCCGCCGATTCCGGAGGACACCGTCATCGCCAAGCCGTTGCGCACACCGCGCAGACCGCCGAGGTGGTGTTCGGCCAAGGCCAGGCAGGCACCGTCGATGGCGAGCCGGATGACGGCCGCGGGGAACAACTCCCGCACCTCGGCGACCAGCGGGAAGCCAGTTCGCCATTCCGGAATGTTCAGCGGCGCGACGATTCCCGCTCGAACGTTCACCGGGCCCGCCGAGCCGATGCCGATCGCGGTCACCCGCGTACCCCCGCCGACCTGCCGCAACAGCTCTCGGCACGCCTCCCACACGGATTCCGGCGGCACCTCGATGCGGCGCACGTCGCTCACCTGCCGCCCGGCGTGCACCACCCCGGCCGCGAATTTCGTCGCCCCGATGTCCAGAGCCAGCACTGTCACGCCGAGCCACCTCCTGCCGCACCACCCGGGCGGCGAACCGGGATCAGGAGTCTTCGGTATCCACGAGGTGTTCGAAGGCGCGGAGGTTCTTGAGCGATTCGCCGCGCGAGACTCGCCACTTCCATTCGCGCCGAATGGATTCCGCGAAACCGAGCTCCAGCAGGACGTTGAAGTCGGCGTCGACCGCCTCGAGGATCTGGCCGAAGATGCGGTCCAGTTCGTCGGCCGTGACGGTGTGGGTGGCGAAGCGCCCGACCAGGTAGATGTCACCGACGCGGTCGAGGGTGTAGGCGACGCCGTAGAGGCGGCGGTTGCGGCGCAGCAGGAATTTGTAGACGCCCTCGAAGTTCTCGTCCGGCTTGCGGCAGACGAAGCACTCCACCCGCACGCCGTGCTTGCCGACGGTCAGCATCACGGTGGTCTTCAGCTTGCGCTCGCCGGGCAGCACGACGATGAACACGTCCTCGCCCTCGCGGGTGTAGTCGACCTCGCGTTCGCGCAGGGTGTCGTCGATGAGCTGGGCGGTGTCTCGAATCGAGTCGTGCTCGGTCACCGGCGAACCACTCCCATCCGGCGCCGCCACAGCGCCCGCGACCTGGCCTGACTGCTCTCTGCCTGCAACGTACCCGCCAATCGCGAACGCATTCCCCGATATCCGGTGAGGGTTTGCGTGTAGCTGTCGAGCAGGCCCTCGGCCGTGTGCTCCCAGGAGAAATTGGCGGAGTGCCCGACTGCGGCGGCGCCCATCCGGCGCAGGCCGGCGGGGTCGTCGAGCAGCGAGCGCAACGCGGCCGCCCAGTCGTCGGTGCGGTGGCTCGGGACGAGCAGGCCCGAAACACCGTCGCGCACCGCGGTACCCAGGCCGCCCACGTGCGCGGCCACCACCGGGGTGCCACTGGCCTGGGCCTCGATGGCGACCAGGCCGAACGACTCGTTGTAGCTGGGCACGGCCACCAGATCCGCGGCGCGGTACACCTGCACCAGGCGGTCCGGCGGCTGCGGGGGCAGGAAGGTGACGCGATCGGCGATGCCGAGCGCGGCGGCCAGTTCGATCAGCGCGTCGGGGCGGTCCAGGCCGGTGCCGGACGGGCCGCCGACGATCAGGACCCGCAGGGCGCGGCCCGGCTGGCTGCGCAGGACCTGCGCGGCGGCGTGCACGAGGACGTCGGGGGCCTTCAACGGCTGGATGCGGCCGACGAAGGCCACGATCTGCTCGCGGGGATCCAGGCCGAGTTCGGCGCGTGCGGCTGCTCGGTCGCCGGGGTGATAGCGGGTCAGGTCGGCGCCCGGCAGCACCACATCGATCCGCTCCGGCTCGGCGCCGTACAGCTCGACCAGCTGGCGGGCCTCCTCGCCGGTGTTGGCGACCAGTCGGTCGGCCTCGGCGACGATCTGCTTCTCGCCGATCTCGCGCGCGGCCGGTTCGGGGGTGTCACCGGCGGCGAGGTGGGCGTTCTTGACGGCGGCCAGCGTGTGCGCGGTGTGGACCTGCGGCACGCGCCAGCGGTCCCGGGCCAGCCAGCCGACCTGGCCCGACAACCAGTAGTGCGAGTGGATCAGGTCGTAGTGGCCGGGCAGGTGGCGGGCCTCCTGCCGCAGCACCTCGGCGGCGAAGGGGCACAGCTGGGTGGGCAGGTCGTGCTTGTCCAAGCCTTCGAAGGGGCCCGCCACCACATTGCGGACGAGCACACCGGGGGCGGCCTCGACGACCGGTTCGTCGTTGGAGGAGGTGGCGCGCGTGAAGATCTCCACCTCGACGCCGCGGCGGGCCAGCTGGATCGCGGTTTGCAGCACGTAGACGTTCATGCCGCCCGCGTCCCCGGTGCCCGGCTGCGCCAGCGGCGAGGTGTGCACCGACAGCACGGCGATGCGATGCGGCCGTAGGTCCGTGCGTTGACTCACGACTCCAGTGTGCACGCCGAGTACCGGCCGCCGTCGCGACCTCCGCCACCAAGTGATTGCCGTCACAAGGCAATTCGCCGCCCGGGCGAGGCGTTGCCCGGCCACTGCCCGGCGATTTCCGGGCAAAGCGGACACGGCCCGCCCGCGTATGCGTTCGCTCACACCGACGGCACGTGCTGGTACGCGTGGCGGTTCGATGCCGCCGGTTCCGGCCCGGCCTGCCGAGCGGAACAACAGGCGACGCACGCGATGGGCAGGGCAGGTCGGGCCACCCGACATGTCACGAATTACGTTGTGCCCGAAGTACTTCGGATATGGACCGACAGCGGGAATGGTTCAGGACGCTCGGCTCAGGCCGTCGATGAACTCGGTGACCTCGGCGGTGAAGCGGTCGGGGTCCTCGATGAACAGGCCGTGCTGGGCGTCTTCCCAATACGAAGCGCGGGAGTCGGGGGCGGTGGTGGCGATGTAGCGGCCGTTGTCGATGGGGACCACGGGGTCGGCGGTGCCGTGCAGGACCAGGACGGGGATGTCGAGGGTGCGGAGGGTTTCGGTGTTGTCGGTGGTGCGGTAGAACAGCGCCTTGCGGACGCGGGGCGGGGTGGCCAGGCTGCCGCCGTAGAGGAGTTGGGCCTGTTCACCCTTGTCGCGGCTCGGCCCGGTGTTGGCGTTGCCGAATGCCGCGAAACCGCGCATGGATTTGCCGGGGCTCTCCTCGAACACGTCGGGGATGGCCTGCTGCATCGCCGGGCCGGGGGCGGCGCCGGGCACGTCTCGTCCGATTCCGGCCTGCGAGCCGCTGTAGATCGCACCCGCGACCGCGCTCGTGCCGTGGGCGGCCAGGTAGTCGGTGAGCACGATGCCGCCGTAGGACCAGCCGAGCAGCACCGCGCCGGACTCGACCGACTCCGCCGCCAGCACGGCGGCGATATCGGCCGCCCAGTTCTTCGGGTTGTCGTAGCCCGCCGCCGGGGCGTCGGAGTAGCCGTGGCCGCGCAGGTCGACGGCGATCACGCGGAACCGCTCGGCCAGCAACTCGGCGGCACGCCCCCAGCACCGCAGGTTCCCGGCCCAGCCGTGCAACAACACCAGTGGCCTGCCGTCGGCCGGACCGGTCACCCGATACACGATGCTGGTGCCGTCCGCGCTGACTACGTCCCGAATCGCCATGCCGCCAGGCTAGCGTCGCCGCGATATGGACCGGCGTCCACCACGAATCGTCGAGTGAATCGGCAGCACATATGCTCTGCACCATGAGCACCCGCACCGCTGTCGTCACCGGAGCCAGTTCCGGAATCGGGGAGGCCACCGCGCGTGAGCTGGCCGGACAGGGCTACCACGTGTATGTCGGGGCCCGCCGGGTGGAGCGGCTGCGGCGGCTGGCCGAGGAGATCGGTGGCACCGCGCTGCCGCTGGACGTCACCGACGAGGCGTCGGTGCGGGCGTTCACCGACGCGGTCGAGCGGGTGGACGTGCTGGTCAACAATGCCGGTGGCGCCAAGGGCCTGGCACCCGTGGCCGAGGCCGACCTGGACGACTGGCGCTGGATGTGGGAGACCAACGTGCTCGGCACGCTGCGGATCACCAAGGCGCTGCTGCCCAAGCTGATCGACTCCGGCGACGGGCTGATCGTCACCGTCACCTCGGTGGCCGCGTTCACCGCCTACGACAACGGTTCCGGCTACACCTCCGCCAAGCACGCGCAGGCCGTGCTGCACCGGACACTGCGCGGCGAGTTGCTGGGCAAGCCGGTGCGGTTGACCGAAATCGCCCCGGGCGCAGTCGAAACCGAGTTCTCACTGGTCCGATTCGGCGGCGACAGCGAGCGGGCCGCCAAGGTCTACGAGGGCATCGACCCGCTGGTCGCCCAGGACATCGCCGAGATCATCGGCTTCGTCGCCAACCGCCCGCCACACGTCAACCTGGACACCATCGTCGTCAAGCCCCGCGACCAGGCCGACGCGGGGCGGTTCGCCCGGGGCTGAAAAGCGCCCCGGGCAGGAGATGCTCTCGCCGGAGCGAGCCCCCGAACAGGAGATGCTCCCGCGGGAGCGAGCCCCCGGACAGGAGATGCTCTCGCCGGAGCGAGCCCCGGGCAGCAGACACACTCGCCGGAGCAGGCCCCGGGCAGCAAACGCACCCGCCAGCGCAAGTCCCTCGGCAGCAGACGCACCCGCCAGAGCGAGCCCCAGGCAGCAGACACACTCGCCGGAGCAAGCCCCTCGGCAGCAGAGACACTCGCGGCAGCGAGCCCCTCGGCAGGAGACGCACTCGCCGGAGCAAGGGAGGTGCTAGTTGCCGCTTCGGACCGGGCCCGGTGGGACCGGGGTTGCGGAGACCACTGCGGACGGCTCGCCGTGCAACGCGGACATGGTTTTCCAGGTGTCCCAGTCGATGGTCCAGTCGTAGAGGTCGCCGTCGGCGGCCGACAGCGCGATGGAGGTGCCGGTGACCTCGACGGGGTCGCCGTACATCGCGGTCGGGAAGTATGCCTGGGCGTCGGCGGTGCTCAGGTTGATGCAGCCGTTGGTGACGTTCGTATTGCCCTGCGCCCCGGCCGATTCCGGGTTGGCGTGGATGAATTCGCCGTTGTTGGAGATGCGTACGGCCCAGCGCTCGCGAACGTTGGTGTAGTACGGCGGGTTCGACATCATGAAGTCCTCGTACTTCTCGGTCACCACGTGGATACCCGAGCGGGTCACGTTGCGCGCCTCGTTGCCCTCGCCGTAACTGCACGGGAAGTCGAAGACCGTCTGCCCGTCGCGGATCACCTGCACGCGGTGGCTGGGCGCGTAGCCCTTCACGATCTGACTGCGGCCGATCTTGAAATCCGAGCTGAGATCGCCGTAACCGTAAGCGCCCTCACCCAATTCGAGTCCGTAGAGCTTGCCGGTGAACTTCACGTCGGTACCGGGCGTCCAGTACTCGCGCGGCCGCCAGTGCGCGCGGGAGCCGCCGTTGTCGTCCGGCAGCCAGGCCCAGCCGCCCTCGGTCTCCGGGGTGGTGGTGACGGTGAGCGCCTTCTCCACCGCGGCCTTGTTCGAGACGTGGCTCTTGAACTGGAGGATGATCGGCGCCGCGATGCCGACCTCCTGGCCGTCGCCGATGTTGATGGTGGCGGGCACGGTCTGGTTGGGGGCGAGGGTGGTGAATTTCCCCTCGATCGGGACGGGCTTGCCGTCGGTGCCGACGGCGGTGCCGGACCAGGTGTAGGTCGCGTCGTAGCCGAGCGGCTCGGTGACCTTGAAGCTGCTGCCGTCGGGGGCCAGGGTGCCCGCGACCTGTTTGCCCGCGGCGTTGCTCAGCGCGATCCGATCGATGCGGCCCGACGACACCGAGACCGAGACCGGCGCCACCGGATTGACGTCGGTGCTGTCGGCGCCGGGCTCCAAGGTGACCTTGGCGACCGGGGCCTTCTCCTTCGGCGCCGCGTTGTCGCCGCCGCCGTTCGAACACCCGGCGACCAGCGCGGCGCCCGCCAGCTGAGCCATTCCGATCAGCACGGCGCGACGGCTGGATACTCCTCGACTGCTCACTTCCTCGAATCTACCGCGAAGACCGGACAGTGCCGCGCGTGTCGCCCGGCAACCCCTAGAGGGTGATCCCCACGGTCACCGGTTCTGGCTCGAGCCGGATGCCGAACCGGTCCTCGACGCCGTCGCGGACCGTGCGGGCCAACGCGATCAGGTCGGCGGCCGTCGCGGCACCTCGGTTCGTCAGTGCCAGTGTGTGTTTGGTGGACAGCCGCGCCGGTGCGCCGGGGCCCGGGAAGCCCTTCGCGAAACCGGCCCGCTCGATCAGCCAGCCCGCGGAGAACTTGACGCCGTCGACGGCCGGATAGGTGGGGATTGTCACATCACCCAGAAGCCTTGTGATCGCTGCCCGTACCCGTTCCACCCGATCGTGCGGCACCACCGGATTGGTGAAGAACGAACCCGCACTCCAGGTGTCGTGATCGGCGGCGTCGAGCACCATGCCCTTGCCGCCGCGCAGCCGCAGCACCGCCGCGCGCACCTGCGCCGCCGGGCGGGTCTCGCCCTCGTCGGCACCCAGGGCCTGCGCCAGCTCCCGATAGCGCAGCGGCGCGCTGGCTCCGGTGGGATCGAGCGCGTACTCCACCTCGAGCACCACGGCCCGGTCGCTGTGCTTGAGATTCGAGGTGCGGTAGCCGAAGCCCAGTTCGTCCGGCGTGACCCAGCGGATCGCGCCGGTCGCGCGATCCAGCAGCCGCACCCGGCGCAGTAGCTGCTCGACCTCGACGCCGTAGGCGCCCACGTTCTGCACCGGCGTCGCGCCCGCCGCCCCGGGAATACCCGACAGGCACTCCAGACCGCCGAACCCGGCCGCGACCGTCGCCGCCACCACGGCATCCCAGTTCGCACCCGCCGCGGCGAGGACGCGGTCCGCGCCGATCTCGACGCTGTCGGTCGCGACCCGCACGACGATGCCGGGGAAGCCTTCGTCGGAGATCAGCAGATTGGAGCCGCCGGCGAGCAGCAGCAGCGGAACTCCGGCGTCGTCGAGGGTACGAACGGTCGCGACGAGCGCCTCGGTATCGGAGCAGTCGGCCACCGTCGCCGCGCCGCCGACACGCAGGGTGGTCAGCTCCGCCAGCGAAACCGATTCGCGCACCCGCGCACCGGTCGCGGACAGCAGATCCCGCGCTTTGTGGATCGGCACCACTCTCGATGTACGCACAGCGAAAGACGGTAGCGTGTTCGACCATGGCGACACCCCTGGCGTATACGGCTCAGTACGCACACCCGGCCGACGCGATCCGTGCCGCGTTCGCAGACGAACAGTATTGGAAGGACCGGATCGAGGAGGTCGGCGGGCCCAACGCGCGGCTGGATTCGTTCCAGGCCTCGGTCGATCAGGAACAGCTGCACGTCGAGATGGTGCAGTCCATTCCGGCGTCGGAGTTGCCCAGCGCCATCACCTCGGTCCGCCCCGGTGACCTGATCATTCCGCGCACCGAGAGCTATTCCGGTTACGCCGGTACCTTCACCGCGCAGGTACAGGACGCGCCCGCGCAGGTGCGCGGCACCGTGACCCTCAGTGCGGTCGGCGAGGTGTCGCAGGCGGTCATCCAGGGGTCGGTCGAGGTCGGTATCCCGTTGTTCGGCAAGAAGATCGAGGCCGTGGTCGCCGAGAAGTTGCTGGAGCTGCTCGCCGCGGAGACCGACTTCACCAATACCTGGATCGCGAATCGCTGAATCGCGCACAGTACCCTGGCATCCCATGGCCCGCCGACTGGACTATTCCGCCCGCTACCCGCTGCACACCACCAAAGAGGTGTACGCGGCGCTGTCCGACCGCGCCTACTGGGACGCCCGGATGGAGGAGATGCGCAAGTACTCCCCCAACGACGTGACCGAACTGTCCGCCGGGGACAGCGGCATCGAGGTCGAGATTCAGCACATCCTGCCGCGCGACATGCTGCCCGAGATCGCGCAGACGGTGATGCGCAAGGACATGACGATCACCCGCCGCGAGACCTACGGGCCGTTCGGGCCCGAGGTCACCGGTGAATACGTGGCCTCGATTCCGGCCGGGCCGGGCAGCCTGAACGGCACCATGCACCTGTTCCCCACCGAGACCGGATGCACGCTGCGCACCTCCTCCACGGCCAAGGTGTTCATCCCGATGCTCGGCCCCAAGCTCGAGCAGATGATGCTGATCAACCTCGTGGACCTGTTGCGCGCCGAGGCCGAGTTCACGGCGCAGTGGCTGGACGAGCAGCACCCCACCGCGGGGTGAGTTCCGGCCCGGCGGCCCGCGCGCATTCGGAGAACTCGCGGACGCCGCCGGATCGGCACGGTGCGAAAGCAGCCCGGCAACCGATCGGCGCGATCACCCGCGGCACGACCGGGATCAACCGATTGCGGCGCAGCGATCGCTGGCTGATGCACGACGAGTTGGTTGCGGGCCGATTGCGGGATGCCGAAGACCCGCTGGTCGTGGATCTGGGGTACGGAGCGAGCCCGGTGACCACGATCGAGCTGGCGGCGCGGCTGCGACGAGTGCGCGCCGATGTGCGGGTGGTCGGGCTGGAGATCGATCCGGCGCGGGTGGTGCCCGGCCGGGACGGTGTGGTGTTCGCGCGGGGCGGCTTCGAGCTGGCGGGCCTGCGGCCGGTGCTGGTGCGCGCGTTCAACGTGCTGCGGCAGTACCCGGAGGAGGCGGTCGCCGAGGCGTGGCGGACGGTGCTGAGCGGTCTCGCGCCGGAGGGGCTGCTGATGGACGGCACCTGTGACGAGCTGGGGCGACGCTGCGCCTGGGTGCTGCTGGATCGCACCGGTCCGATCTCGCTGACTCTGGCCTGGGACCCGTTCACCGTCGAGCGTCCCTCCGATGTGGCCGAACGACTGCCGAAGGCGTTGATACATCGCAACATTCCCGGCGAACGAGTACACACCCTGCTCACCGCCGCCGACCACGCCTGGGCCCGCGCCGCGCCGCTCGCCCCCTACGGCCCGCGCCTACGCTGGCGCGAGGCTGCGAAAACCCTACGCGCGGAAGGCTTCCCTATCCGCCGCTACCGCCGCCGCATGCGCGACTGCGTACTCTCGGTCCCCTGGGAGACCGTGGCGCCCGAGGACAGTTGATCGGCGCGCCGAAGCAGCGATACCCCGGAAGCGTGCCGGACCGACGAGAGGGCTGCCGCCGCAACCTGTTCGGTCAAGCCCGTGACAACGCGTGCTGGATGCGGATGGCGGTGTGGGATGGTAATCGCTCTGCGGCGGAAGAGATTTCGGCGCTCGCGCAGCGGTGGATGGCGACCGCGTCGGCTACCACCTCATCCAGCGCGGCTTGGCCGATGCCCGTTTCGGCGAGGTCCAGGACCGTACGAACCGGAGTGGTGACCAGAAAGGTGCCCGCCGACTCGACGTCGCGGCCACACAGGGCCCGGCGCAGCACCACCAGGCGCGGTGCGCTCGGGGCTCGCCCGGCGCCGGCCGACAGGTGCAGGAAGCGCGGGCGTAATCGGCCGAGGCCGTGTAGTTCGGCCGCGCTGTGGTGGGAGACCGCGGCCGTGCCCTCGAACCACGCCGACCACATCGCGTACTCGTCGAGCGGGCCGTCGGGCCACTCCGCCAGTCGCAGCAGGCCGACACCGGCCCGGACCACCGAGCCGTCGCCGAGACCCGAACGCACCCGCTCCTGGCACCGCGTACGCGCGACGAGACGGGTGGTGAAGTAACCGGCGTGCCGGGCGGCCGACTCCCGCAACACCTGCCACTCAGCTGAACCGGACATGTGACCCAGATTACGCGCGGATGCTGTGCGTCATGTCACAATCGCGGACGGCCCTTGTGCAAAGCCTTCAACCGCCCACAGAGCAGGCTCAGAAAGCTCGGGAAGAATCATGGCATGAGTTCGAACCCTCCAGAGACCGCGACCGTCCCCGGTGCGCCGTCCGGCGGCCGGACCGGCGCCCGGAACCTGCGGCGGATCATCCTGATCGTCGGACTCGTCGTCGTGCTCGCCGTGGTCGGGACCGCGGCCGCGGCCGAGACGTACTACCGCCACCGGACCGAGAAGTGCATCGCCACCCAGGTCGAGCGCGATCTCGGCTCCAAGGTGGCGGTGAGCTTCGGCCCGAAACCGTTGCTGCTCACCGCCTTCGACCATCGCATCCAGTACGTCGACATCAACAGCGACGACGCGAAGTTCGGCCCGGCCTCGGATATGAAGGTGCACGCCCGGCTCAACGACATCACGCTGATCGACAAGGGCCGCGGCGGCGCCGACATCGGCAGCAGCAGCGCCGAGGCCACTTGGAGCAACGCGGGTATCGCGCAGACGCTGCAGGGCCTGGTCTCGGGTGTGCAGTCGGATCCGGCGAGCGGGACGCTGGACGTGAAGGTGCTCGGCGGGATCGCCGACATGCGGTTGAAGCCGCAGATCGTCGGTGACCGCATCGAGGTGACCACGGAGTCCGCCCAGCTGTTCGGGTTCGGGCTGCCCACCGATCTGGTCGACGGCATCGTCGATCTGATGACCGAGAGCCTGCAGGCCTATCCGCTGGACATGCAGCCGACCGCCGTGCGGGTCACCGACGACGGCATCTCGGTCTCGCTGACCGGCGGCACCACCAAGCTGCAGCCCGCGCCGGACAGCGACCGGAACGTCAGCTGCTGACCTACTCCGGGAAGCCCGCGAGCACCTCGCGCGAGCGCGACAAACCCAGCCGGGTGGCGCCGGCCTCGATCAACTCGGCGGCCGCCGTCGCGGTGCGGATGCCGCCGCTGGCCTTGATGCCCAACCGGCCGCCGACGGTGTCGGCCATCAGCCGGACGGCGTGCACGCTCGCGCCGCCCTGCGGGTGGAAGCCGGTGGAGGTCTTCACGAAATCGGCCCCCGCGCGCTCGGCCACCCGGCACACCTCGACGATCGCCTCGTCGGGCAGCGCGGCCGACTCGATGATCACCTTGAGCACCGCCCGGTCGCCCAGTCCTTCACGCACGGTGACGATGTCGGCCAGCACCGCGTTGTAGTCGCCGGACACCGCGGCGCCGACATCGATGACCATGTCGACCTCGGCCGCGCCCTGGTCCGCCGCCAGCCGCGCCTCGGTGCCCTTGATGAGCGAATGGTGCTTGCCGGACGGAAATCCCGCGACGGTCGCGACCACCAGGCCGGGCGCGCGGACCGGCAGCGTGGCCGGGGACAGGCACACCGCGTACACCCCCAGCTCGCGGGCCTCGGCCACCGTGGCGGCGACATCGGCCGCGGTGGCCTCCGGCGCCAGCAGGGTGTGGTCGATCATCGCGGCCACCTCGGCGCGAGTGAGCTTGCGGGTACCTGATTCCGGAGCGGTATCGGCCATGGGGACTGAGTCTGGCACACGCCCGTGGCACACTCGTAAGGGTCGGGCCGTCGAGCCCGGAACCATCTCGCAGGTGCTCGGGAGGGAGAAGCCACCGTGCTGATCCGTCGTGAACGGGCCGGCGACATCCTCGCGATCGACGCGGTGCACCGCCGCGCCTTCGCCCGCGACTACCCCGACGACCTCCCCGGCGAGACGCCGCGCGCGGCCGCCGACCCGGCCGAGGTGGCGCTCGTGCACCGGCTGCGCAGCGACTCCGGCTGGATTCCGACGCTGTCGATGGTGGCGGAGGTTCGCGACCGAGTGGTCGGGCACGTCTGCCTCACCCGCGCCGGGGTGGGTCCGTATCCCGTCCTGGCGCTCGGGCCGATCGGCGTGCTGCCCGACCACCAGGGCGAGGGCGTCGGCGCCGCGCTCATGCACGCCGCGCTCGGCGCCGCCGACGCCCTCGACGAGCCGCTGATCGGCCTGCTCGGCAGCCTCGACTACTACCCCCGCTTCGGTTTCCTCCCCGGCGCCCGCGTCGGTATCGTCCCCGACGAGCCCACCTGGACCGCCCACTTCCAGATCCGCCCCCTGACCGCCTACGAATCGGCCATGACCGGCGAATTCCGCTACGCCGAGCCGTTCTACAGGCTGTAGCGCGCTCGTTCGGCGGTCGGTTGCGGGTCGCGGCGGGTTGGCTGGGAGTATCGGGGTATGAGTTCCGCTGCCGACGACCGCCGTTACGTGCTGATGCTGGGCTGTCCGGACCGGCCGGGCATCATCGCCCGGATCACCTCGTTCATCGCCGAGTTCGGGGGGTCGATCATGGAGGCCGGTTATCACTCGGATACCGCGTCGGGGTGGTTCTTCACGCGGCAGGCCGTCAAGGCGGCGACGGTGCCGTTCGAGCTGGCGGAGTTGCGCGACCGTTTCGCGGCGGTGGCGGCGGAGCTGGGTCCAGAAACCGATTGGCAGCTATTGGATTCCGGGGCGCGGCGGCGCGCGGTGCTGCTGGTCAGCCGGGACGGGCACTGCCTGCACGACCTGCTGGGCCGCGCCACCGGCGGCGAACTGCCCGCCACCATCGAGGCGGTGATCGGCAACCACCCGGACCTGGCTGAGATGACCCGGGCGCACGGCGTGCCGTTCCATCACGTGCCCTTCCCGAAGGACCCGGCCGAGCGTGGCCCGGCCTTCGAACAGGTTCGCGAACTGGTGGACGCGCACGATCCGGATGCCGTGGTGCTGGCGCGGTTCATGCAGGTGCTCCCGGCGGAGCTGTGCGAGCACTGGGCGGGCCGGGCAATCAACATCCACCACAGTTTCCTGCCCTCGTTCGTCGGCGCCCGCCCCTACCACCAGGCCTACGCGCGCGGCGTGAAACTCATCGGCGCGACCTGCCACTACGTGACCGCCGAACTGGACGCGGGGCCGATCATCGAGCAGGACGTGATCCGCATCGACCACGCCGACACCGCCCACGACATGGTCCGCCAGGGCCGCGATATCGAACGGGTGGTTCTCGCCCGGGGCCTGCGCTGGCACCTGGAGGGCCGAGTCCTCGTGCACGGCCGTCGCACCGTCGTGTTCGACTGACGCGCGGCCGATCAGCTGGCGACCGCGCCCCGCCCGCGTTGCCCGAGCCGCACCACCCGGTGCAGTTCGGCGTTGAACTCCTGCGGCGCTTCGATATTCGGCAGGTGTCCCGTCGGCAGCACGGTGTAGCGGTCCAGGTGGCCGGTCTCGGCGAGCACGTCGGCGATCCGCTGGGACATGCGCTTGGGCAGCAGCCGGTCGTACTCACCGGCGATCACGCTGGTGGGCACGGTGATGTTGGCGGCGGCCTCGGGCAGATCGAGATCCGCCAGCGCGAGCGCGAATCGGCCGCGGACCTGTGGTCGGCAGGAGCGCACGATCGAGAGCCCGAACTCGGCCTGCTCGGCCGTCGCGGCACGATTCAGGATGCGCGCCTTGAAGATCGACCGCACGGCGAAACCGCTCGGCAACGGCACGGGGGTGCCGAACAGTGCCCGGCCCAGCCAGATCGGCGCGGGGACAAGATCATTGAAGAACGGCAGCACCTGGGTCTCCGAGGCGATGGAGCCGAAGGTGGTGGTGGCCAGCAGCACCGCGGACGCGCGCTCGATGACCTGCTCCGGATAGTGCTGCGCCCACGCCTGAATCGTGATGCCGCCCATGCTGTGACCGACCAGCACCGCTCGCTGACCCGGCCGCAGTACCGCGTCGAGGACGTCGGACAGGTCGTCGGCCAGCTGTTCGGCGCCGAATTCGCGCTTGCCGACCTCGCTGGCGCCGTGGCCGCGCAGGTCGAACGCCACCACGCGATACCGGTCGGCGAAAGCGTTGATCTGTGGGTTCCAGTATTCGATGCAGCACGACCAGCCGTGGATCAGCACGATCACATCGCCGTCGGCGGGGCCGTAGGCCTGCACCCGCAGACTGATGCCGTCGCGGGTGGTGACGGGGATGACCTCGGGTGAGGGGGCGGCGTTGAGAGCCGCGGTGGCGTAGGTGCGGCCACGCAACCGGGCGCGGTAGGCGGCGGTCAGCGCGTCGGTCCCGCTCAGCAGGCCGGTCACCGTTTCGGGCAGCTTCACCAGCATGAGCACTCCTTTGTGTCCTCGCGCACACTACCGCGCTAGCAGCAGTGCTTGCTAGTGCAAGCAGTCAGGTCGTAGCCGTTCCGCATGCATCCCGTCCTCATCGAATACCCATCGACCGCAACGCCATTCGTGAAACGGCCGCGTGGATGAAGCGTTGTTACCTACAACACATATCGGCCCGGGTACATGCCCCGATAGCACAGCACCGCGTAACGAATTGCGCACGATCGGCTCACCGCGGACGGCAGTCGCCTGTGCGCGGCAACGGAACCGGTGGGTCAGGCGCTGGCCTCTCGCGCGGCGTAGGTCGAGGTGAGCACCCGCTCGAGCTCCTCGTTGAACTCGCGATAGGCCTCGACATTGCCCAGATGCCCTGTCGGCAGCACGGCCAGACGCTCGAAGCTGCCTGCGCCACGGAGCATTTCGACGATGCGCTGGGAGTGCACCAGCGGTGTCATATCGTCGAACTTGCCCGCCACGACGGTGGTCGGCACGGTGAGATTCGCCGCGCAGGCGCCGAGCGCCAGGTCGGCCAGCAGCCGCCCGAACCGCGCCCGCACGCTCGCCGGGCACGACCGCACGATGGACAACCCGAACTCGGCGATGTCGCCGGTGGACCCCAGGCTCATGATCTGCCGCCGGAAGATCCACTTCACCGGCGCGATGGGCGGGAACACGATCGGACTGCCCAGCCCGTGGCGGCCGAGGGCGACGGGCAGGGCCATCAACCCGCGGTTGTAGAGCGGCACCACGGTGGTCTCGGCGATCAGGTCGCCGGAGGCGGTGTTGGTCAGCACCACCGCCGCCGCGTGCCGCGCGACCTGCTCCGGATAGCGTCCGGCCCAGGCCTGGATGGTCATGCCGCCGAGACTGTGGCCGACCAGTACCGCGCGGCGGCCGGGCCGCAGCGTCGCGGCGAGCACGGTGGCCAGGTCCTCGGCCAGCAGATCGGTGGTCAGCGGGCTGTCGCCCAGTTCGCTCTCGCCGTGCCCGCGCTGGTCGTAGGCGATCACGCGGTAGTCGCCGGCGAAGGCGTTGATCTGCGGGTTCCAGTATTCGATGCAGCACGTCCAGCCGTGCACCAGCACGATGACGTCGCCGTCGGCGGGACCGTAGGCGTGCACCCGCAGCCGGGTGCCGTCCGCGGTGGTCACCGGCACGACCTCGACCGGCGCGGCCGGCGGGTTCAGCGCGGCGGTCCCGTAGACCCGGGTGCGCAGGTTGGCGCGATGCGCCCGCAGCAGAGCCCGGACCCGGTCCGCGATCTCCGCCATCGGCGTAGGCAGCGTTGCCCGCATTGGAACACTCCTTTGTGTGTTACTGATAGCCACAGTAACCCGAAGGAGTGGGTGCTTGCTAGTGCAAGCGGGGAAAGGCGGCCGCTACCAGCGCGGACCGCGCTGCACCTCGTCGACCTTCGGCCGCACGTCGGCCAGGTAGACGCCGGTGGCGACCACGGCGATGATGCCGAGCAGGCCGACCGGGGTCCGAGCCAACAGCAGGAACGCCAGCGCGGCGACCAGGATGCCGACCCAGATCGGCTTGGTCAGCTTGTCGACGGCGGTGAACGCGTCCGGGCGCTGCCGGACCGCGTGGACCAGCGCAAAGATGGTCGCGCCCAGCGCAGCGAGCCACAACACCAACAGGATTGCACCAGTCACGGAGTACACAGCTCCCATGATAGGGCCAACGCCCCCACAGACCAGGGGTCTGCGGGGGCGTCTCAGCGACCAGGGTCCGCGGGAGCGTCTCGAGCGACCGGAGGGCCCGCCGGACGTCTCGGGCGACCAGAAGCCCGCGGGACGTCTCGGGCGACCAGAAGCCCGCGGGACGTCTCGAGCGACCAGAAGCCCGCGGGACGTCTCGAGCGACCAGAGGCCGCAGGACGTCCAGAAGCCCGCGGGACGTCTCGAGCGACCGGAGGCCGCGGGACGTCTCGAGCGACCAGAAGCCCGCGGGACGTCTCGAGCGTCCGGAGGCCGCGCCCTACTTCTTGGCGGTGGTGGTCTTCTTGGCGGGCGCCTTCTTGGCCGGAGCCTTCTTGGCGGGCGCCTTCTTCGCCGCCTCGGTGGTCGGCGTGGGCTCGGTGGTCACCTGCACGACCTCGGCGTCGACCACGGGCTCGGCGGCCACGGGCTCGGCGGCGACCTTCTGCCCCAGCAGGCCGCGGGCCTGCTCGCTCACCTTGCCGAAGACGTCCTCGGCGCGGGTGGCGAGGTCGGTGTAGAGGCCCTCGACGCGGCCGAACTGCTCGTCGAAGCCGGTGTTCTCCGAACGCAGGCGGCCGACCGTCTCCTCACCGCGCTCGGCGAGATCGGCGTACAGGTCCAGCAGCTGGTGGTAGTACTGGTCGGCCAGGCGGCGCAGCTCCTCGGGAGTGAAGCGCTCGCGCAGCTCGGCGATGTCGTCGGGCAGCTCCGAGGGCAGTGCGGCGACCCGCTGGCGCAGCGCGTCGAGCTGCTCCTGGGCATCGGCCGGCAGGTTCGACAGGCGCTCGCGCGCCTCCTCGACCCGGCCGCTGACATCGGCGGTGGCGGCGCGCTCACGGACCTTCTCGACCAGGTCGTTCACGGCGGCGTACAACGCGTCGCCGGCACCGACCGTCGCGTAGAGCGGTCGCACGGTGGCTGTGGTGGCGTGGGATTCGGTCATGATGTCTCGTTCTCCTGGCGTGGCGGAACTTCGATAGTGCTGCCATCGGTGGCGTGATGCGGAACCTCGTTGTCCCCTCCGACGTCGTTCCCCGCGTTTTCCCGGCGGAACGATTCGTAGATGTCCAGCAGCACCTGCTTCTGCCGTTCGGTGATCACCGTGTCGGCCAGCAGGGCGTCCCGGACCGGGCTCGACGGCCTCTGTTCGAGGTAGCCGGCCCGCACGTACAAGACCTCCGAGGAGACCCGCAGACCCTTCGCGATCTGCGCGAGCACCTCGGCGGACGGGTTGCGCAATCCGCGCTCGATCTGACTGAGATACGGATTGCTCACCCCCGCCAGTTGTGCGAGCTGACGCAGCGAGACCTGCGCGGCCTCTCGCTGCGACCGGATGAAGCCTCCGATGTCGTGTGCCGCGTTGACGACGCGGCCCACCCGTTCTCCGGCCGCAGACGTCTCTGCGGATTCCCCGGTGTTCTGGTCGGAAACCTCGGGCTCCTGTGCCATCACTCACCTTCCGGCGGTTGTACGGTCGATTCTAAAACAGGGTGCTAACTCTTGCAAGCACTCTTGCTAGCACCGGCACGCCGGCTATGCCGACCAGCCCGGGAACAACGCGTGGGAAATGGCGTAGATCGCCAGGCCCGCCAGCGATCCGACGACCGTTCCGTTGATCCGGATGAATTGCAGATCGCGCCCGGCCTGCAATTCGATCTTGCGACTCGCCTCGTCGGCGTCCCACCGGGCAACCGTATCGCTGATCAGCGTCGCGATCTCGGCGCCGTAGTTGGAAACCAGGTATCGCACACCACGTTCCACCCAGGAGTCCACCCTTTCCCGCAGCGGCGGCTCGTCCACCAGCCGCTGCCCCAATTGCTGCACGTTCTCGGTGATCTTGCGGCGCAGCGTGCTGTGCGGGTCGTCGGCGGATTCCAAGATCATCCGTTTGGCCGCCCGCCAGGTGGCGCGGGCCATTCCGGTGATCTCCTCGCGGCCCATGATCTCCGCCTTCACCCGCTCGGCCTTGGCGATCATGGCCTCGTCGTACTGCAGATCGTTCGCGAACTCCTCGAGGAACCGATTCGCCGCCGATCGCACCTCGTGCTCCGGGTCCGAGCGAATCTTCCAGGTGAATTCCACCAATTCGCGATAAATTCTCTCCGACAACAGCACATTGACGAATTTCGGCGCCCACGACGGCGCGTCGCGCATCACGATCCGGTCCAGGGTCTCCTGGCTGCCCAACGCCCACTGGTGCGCGCGCTCGGCGAGCAGATCCAGTAGCGGCGCCTGCCGGTTGTCGGCCAGCAATTCCGAGAGCACGCGCCCGATCGGTGGACCCCACTGCGGTTCGGCGATGCGTTTGACGATGGTGTTGTCGATGATCTGCTCGACGTCCTCGTCCCGCAGCGCGCCGATGATCGCGCGCAGAATCGTCGACGACTCCTCCGACACGCGGGCGGCGTGATCGGCGTCGGCCATCCAGCGTCCCAGTCGCAGCGAGAACTGAGCCGAATTCACCTTCTCCGCCACCGTGTCCGGCGACAGGAAATTGGTCCGCACGAAATCGCCCAGGCTGGTGCCGAGCTGATCCTTCTTCTTGCGGATGATCGCGGTGTGCGGAATCGGCAGGCCGAGCGGATGCCGGAACAGCGCCGTCACCGCGAACCAGTCGGCCAGCGCGCCGACCATGCCCGCCTCCGACGCCGCGCGCACATAGCCGACCCACGACCCGCCACCGCCGCGCGAGCCGAGCCAGCAACAGAACAGATAGACCAGCGTGGCGGCGACCAGGAAGCCGGTCGCCACGATCTTCATCCGGCGCAGATCGCGCTTCTTGCCGGACTCGTCCATCAGATCCGCGAACGACGACGGCCCGCGGGCACCGGCTGTGTTGTTTCCCACGTTGTTCCCCACTCCGGCAGCGGGTTCGACGGCCGTGTCCGACTCCGCGCCGACGATGGACGCACTGCTGGCAGATCGCTCCATATTTCCCATTCTGGTCGCAGCGCCGCACCTGCCCGGTGAGACCCGCCCACCCCTACCCGCCGCGCCACCGCGACCGGGGGTCCGCACCGAAGACCGGACGTGTGCGTTGGCGAGGATTTAAGCTGGAGTCGCCCAGTACCGCCCACCAAGGAGTACATCCTGTCCACCGAAGAACTCGTCGAGGTCGGCAAGCGCGCCACCGGAACGACCGCGGCACGTAAAGGGGCGGCTCCCGCACGCGCGGGCCGGGTGGACGGGCGCAAGAAGCGCTGGCATCAACACAAGATCGACCGTCGCGAGGAACTGGTCGACGGCACGCTGGCCGCGATCCGCAAACGCGGCGGCGAGGTCGGCATGGACGAGATCGCCGCCGAGATCGGCGTCTCGAAAACCGTCCTCTACCGGTACTTCTCGGATAAGAGCGACCTGACCCGCGCGACCATGGAGCGATTCATCGAGACCACCCTGATGCCGCGTATCTACGAGGCCATCAGCGACGATCTCGACGAGTACGAGCTGGTGCGCAACACCCTCGCCGCCTACGTGCACACCGTCGACGCCGATACCGACGTGTACCGGTTCATCATGGGCAACGGCTCCACCACCGACAAGTCCACGCTCGCCGACTTCGAGAAGCTGTTCGCCGACGTGGTGGCCGCGGTGCTGCTGGACAAGGCGTTCGACCGCGGCATCGAGACCGAGGGCGTCCAGCTCTACGCGTACGTGCTGGTCGGCGGCGTCCAGCTGGCGACCGACTGGTGGATCACCAACCGCACCATGAGCGCCGACATGATGCTCGACCACATGACGATGATGGCCTGGAGCGCCATCGAGGGCATGGTGCGCGCGAGCGGTTCCCCGGCGAAGTTCAACGCCGCCCCGCACCACCTCCCGGAGCCCGGCGAAGCCGCGGAATAGCCGGGCCGCCCACGTCCCCGGCCCCGGTCGCCGACGGCTGGGCCGGACCGTGCCGCGTTGGCTAGTCTGATGATCGGCAGGGGACGGGACGGTCGCGTCCGCCGTGCGTCGGCACCAACGGAGGTTCAATGGCGAAAGAGCTGCCGACGTCCAGATTCGCCCGGGGGACGAAACTGGGCGTGGCCGTGGCCGGCAACGTCATTCGCGCGCAGCGCACCCGCCGATCCATGCGCGGCCGCTCGGAGGCGGTGCGGGCGCGGATGGCCGAGGAGTCGATGCTGCGCGCGACCGAGCAGATGGTGATGGTGCTGGGCACCATGAAGGGCGTCGCCATGAAGCTCGGTCAGATGCTGTCCGTGCTGGATCTGGACCTGGTGCCGCCCGAGCATCGCGAACGCTTCCAGAAGCGGCTGGCCGTGCTGCGCGACAGCGCGCCCAACGTGTCCTTCGACACCATGCGCGCGGTGATCGAGGAGGACTACGGCCGCCCGCTGGCGGAGACCTTCGCCGAGTTCGAGCCGGAGCCGATCGCGGCCGCCTCGATCGGCCAGGTGTACCGGGCCCGGCTGCACGACGGCCGCCGGGTCGCGGTGAAGGTGCAGTACCCCGGCATCGACGTGGCGGTGCGCGCGGATCTGAAGAATCTGGCGATGTTCCGGCGCGTGCTGCAGTCGGCGATGCCGTGGGTGACGCCCGCGGTGCTCGACGAGCTGCGGCTGAATCTGGAGAGCGAACTCGACTACGTCGCCGAGGCGAATACCCAACGCCAGATCGCCGACCTGTACGCCGACCATCCGTTCATCGTGGTCCCGGCCACCATGCCGGAGCTGTCGAGCACCCGCGTGCTGGTGAGCGAGTACTTCCCCGGGCGCGGCTTCGAGGAGATCCGCGGGCTGCCCGCGGCCGAGCGAAACCGGGTGGGCGAGATCATCTATCGGTTCTACGTGGGCTCACTGTTCACCTTCAACGAGTTCTGCGGCGACCCGCACCCGGGCAATCTGCTGCTGGGCGAGGACGGCCGGGTGGCGTTCCTGGACTTCGGCCTGTTCAACCGGATGGACCCCAAGCACGTGCAGGCCGAGATCGCCGGGATCCGCGCCGCGGCCGAGGACCGCGCGGAAGACCTGTGGCAGATCATGATCGACCGCGGCGTCATCGACGCGCCCGAGGAGGTCACGCCGGAGGAATGCCTGGAATACGTGCTCGCCGCGTGCGAGTGGGCGGTGCTGGACGAGGAGCTGACCATCACCCCCGAACTGGCCAGCGGCGCGTTCGTGCTGGCCGTGGACCCGCGAGCGGGTGAGTACGCCGGGATGAAGCAGCAGAACCTGCCGCCGGAGCACCTGTTCTCCCGCCGCGCGGACTTCCTCACCTTCGGCGTGCTGGGCCAGTTGGAGGCGACCGCCAACTGGCACCGCATCGCCCGCGAATGGCTCTACGGCGATCCGCCGGTCACCGAACTGGGCAAGCTGCACCACGCCTGGCTCGCGCAGCGACCCGATCTCGTCACCCGGACCACCGCACCAGAGCGCAAGCAGACCACCGGGAAACGACGCAAAAAAGCGTGAACAGATGGGAAACTCCATGGCAGACAGGGAATTCGATCTCGTGCTGTTCGGCGCGACCGGTTTCGTCGGCAGGCTCACCGCCGAATACCTGGCGGGCGCCGCACCGGCCGGGGCCCGGATCGCCCTGGCGGGCCGCTCACCGGAGAAGCTGACCAAGATCCGCGACGGGCTGGGCCCGGCGGCGGCGGAATGGCCGCTGCTGGTGGCGGATTCGACCGATCAGTGCGCACTGGAGGGACTCGTCGCGCGCACCCGGGTCGTGGTCACCACCGTCGGCCCGTACCTGCGCTACGGCCTGCCGCTGGCGCAGGCGTGCGCGCAGGCCGGTACCCACTACGCCGACCTCACCGGCGAGCCGCTGTTCATCCGCGAATGCATCGACCGGTTCCACGAGCAGGCGGTGGCGAGCGGTGCGAAGATCGTGAATTCCTGTGGCTACGATTCGATTCCGTCGGATCTGAGCGTGTACCGGCTGTACCGGCGCTCGGTCGAGGACAACACCGGCGAACTCACCGAGACCACCCTGGTCGCCTGGCTGAAGGGCGGCGCCAGCGGCGGCACCATCGACTCCGGGCGCGCCATGATGGAGGCGATCGCCGCCGACCCGGCCAAGGGGTCGGTGCTGGCGCATCCGTATTCGCTGAGCCCGGACAAGTCGATGGAGCCCGACGTCGGGCGGCAGTCCGATCAGGCACTGACCCGCGCGGCCAACATCGACCCGAGTCTCGACGGCTGGGTCACCACATTCGTGATGGCCGCGCACAACACCAAGATCGTGCGGCGCAGCAACGGCCTGCTGGGCTGGGTGTACGGCAAGAATTTCCACTATCGCGAGGTGATGAGCGCCGGCAAGTCGGCCGCCGCGCCGCTGGTCGCGGCCGGTATCGCCGGTGGCATCGCGGCGGGCATGGCGACCGGGGCGCTGTTGTCGAAGGTGTCGGCGGGCCGCCGGCTGCTCGACCGGGTGCTGCCGAAGCCGGGCACCGGTCCCAGCGAGGAGGCCCGCCGCAACGGCTGGTTCACCATGAAGACCTTCGCGCACACCACCTCCGGCGCGAAGTACGTCTGTACCTTTGCCGGACAGGGCGATCCGGGTTACCAGGCCACCGCGGTCCTGCTCGGCGAGTCCGGCCTCTGCCTGGCCTACGACGAATTGCCCGAGCTGGCAGGCGTTCTCACCCCGGCGGCGGCGATGGCCGATCCACTCACCGACCGCTTGCGTAAGGCCGGAATGACCATCGAGGTCGAGCGGGCCGCATAACCGCCGGGGCTGACGGCGTCCCAGGTGCGCCACGCCCGAGCCGGAGCGCCGACCCGGAAGCCCGTACCGGGCAACGTCTTTCACAGGACAACGAGGTGGCGTGGTGTGCCGTGTCACAACCGCGATCGGCGTCGGCGCAGGTTACGCTCCGGTAATGTCCCGATGGGGACAGGTGGGTGGTGAGCGGAAGGGGGAACGAGGGATGGGCGTACCGGATACCGGACAGCAGGCCGCTCGCGAACTCTACGCCGCGGCAACGGGTTCCGGTGCCACGGCCTTCGAGATCGCCGAGGATGTCGCGCGCAATCTGGCCGCGGCGTGCGATCGGCTGGTCGAGGACCTGCAGAAGGCCCGGGCCAACGAACATCAGCTGACCGCCGTCACCGGCTTCGCCGATCTGCCCTCCGGCCACCAGCTCACCCGCGGCTTCGCGGGCAAGGGCCGCGAATACCTCGACACCGTGCTCTCCTTCCAGGAGACGGCGCTGCTGTTCAAGGCCGCGTACCTCGCCGCGGGCAAGCACTTCGCCGAGGCCGAGGCCGCCAACCGGGCCGCCGTGGAGCTCGCCGCCACCCGCCTGGAGGACCGGTGACACCGGACGAGGCCGACCCGCCCTACGTCCCGGACCGCGAACTGTTCGGCGCGCACACGCATCAGGAGCTGTGGGACCACGTGCACGAGGCGCTGGACCCGGGCGCGCTGGGGCAGGCGGCCGACGCCTGGCACCGCAATGCCGAACTGGTCGGCGAGGCGTTCCGCGCGTTCTCCGACAGCACCGACGCCGAGTTCGCCCGCTGGAGCGGGCAGGCGCGGGACGCGGCGCTGCGGGCCACCCGGGCGCTGGTCGCGCGCGGCACCGCGATGTCGGAGGTCTGTGCCGCGGTGCATCGGCTCCTGGAATCGGATGCCGAAGCGGCCCAAGCCATTCGGGACGCCATCCCGCCGCCGCCACCGCCGTATCAGCCGCTGGAGGATCCGGTCGCCGAGGCCGTGCACGGCGGCCGTCGCCGGATGGAATACGACCTGCGCGCGGCGTCGGCCCTCGCCGACGCCCGCGATGTGATGGCCTACGTCTACAACCCGACCATGCCCGCGTCCGGGGACCGCGTCCCCCGGTTCGCGCCGGCGCCACCCGGGCCCGGCTCGAGCGGGGGTCACCAGCAGTGAAATGGGTTCTCACCCCGGACGAGTTCACGCACGTCTGGGCCACCGAGACCGGCCTGGACCGCCGTCCTTACCCCGTAAATTTGCTACCCGCGGCCACAGCCCGCACCGAATCCGAGTACGCCGCACTGGGTTTGCGGCACCGCTACGCCCGCAACACCGATCCGGACCTGACCGCGGCGCTGATGCTGTGCGCCCGGACCGACGCCACCACCATCACGATCACCGGCCAGCGCGCGGGCGCCGACCCTGCCACACCGGAACGCATCCTCGCCTTCGCCGCCGTCGTGCACCATCACGCCGGACTCCTCGTCGCGGGCGCCGACACCGTGACCGTCACGGTCTGCCACGCCCGCGCGCTGGGCGCCAAGCTGGTGGAGGTGGTCGGCTCGGCGCCGCCCGGCCGCCAGGCGGCAATGCGTGAACCGCAGGACGAGGTGCTGAAACCGGACCCGCCGCCCCCGCTCGCCACCAATGGCCGCGGCGGCGCCGCCCGCTTCCGCCGCAAACTGCGCGAACCGGTCGACGCCCGCGGTTTCATCACGGTGAGCGTGGCCCCCGACAATCCGATGTCGCCGCCCACCCGGCACCGCACCTGGCTGGACTTCAGCGGCGACGGCCGCTACCTGCTGACCACGGCCGCCGACCTGGTACTGACCCCGGTCTCCGACACCGACTTCGCGAGCCAGCTGATGAAGCTCGCGGGCATCCACTGAGCGCATACTGCACAGTTATGGCGACATCCCCGTGGTCCGAACCGGTCACCCAGGCCCTGCGCGCCGACGGCATCGAGCTGGCCGCGCTGCACCCGTCCGCCACCCCGGGCTTCTCGGGCGGCAAGACGGAGGGCACGCGGCTGTTGGCCGAGCGCAGCCGGGTGTTGTCGAACCTGCAGGAGAAGCTGTTCGCCAACGGCCGCTCGGGCGATGCCCGCAGCGTGCTGCTGGTGCTGCAGGGCATGGACACCGCGGGTAAGGGCGGGATCGTCCGGCACGTCATCGGCTCGGTGGATCCGCAGGGCGTCGACCATGCCGCCTTCGGCGTGCCCACCGCCGAGGAGCAGCGTCACCACTATCTGTGGCGGATCCGCAAGCGGCTGCCGCGCGGCGGGCAGATCGGGGTGTTCGATCGCTCGCACTACGAGGACGTGCTGGTGGTCCGGGTGCACAACCTGGTGCCGCCGGAAGTGTGGAGCGCCCGCTACGACGAGATCAACGAGTTCGAGCGCGAATTGGTCGACGCCGGCACCACACTGGTGAAGGTGGCCATGTTCGTGTCACTGGACGAGCAGAAGCGACGGCTGGCCGAGCGGCTGAACCGGCGCGACAAGTATTGGAAGTTCAACCCGGCCGATATCGACGAACGCGCCTTCTGGCCCGCGTACCGGGACGCCTACCAGGCGATGCTGGACCGCACCTCGACCGATTACGCCCCGTGGTACGTGCTGCCCGCCGACCGGAAATGGTTCTCCCGGCTGGCGGTCACCGAATTGCTGATCGATGCGCTGAGCGGTCTGGACCTGGACTGGCCGCCCGCCCGATTCGACGTCGAGGAACAGAAACGCCGACTCGCGGCCTCCTGACGCGGCGGCCGTTCCGCCCGAATCTCGAGGCTTTCTCAGGATCACCGGTGCGCTCGCGTCGGGCTCGACCCGTACCATCGCAGACGGCACCGGACGGCTGTCCGCACGAAGACACAGGAAGGCGACTCGAAGGTGAGCAAGAATCCGCGTGGTAAGAACCCGCTGGCCTCGGTGCAGGGTGCCGATCGCACTCGCACCATCCTGATCCAGGTGGGTGTCGGGGCCGTGCTGGTCGCGCTCATCGCCGCCATCGGCATCAGCGTCGCGGTGAAGCAGTCGAAGAAGAACGATCCCGGGCCCACGCCGTCGGTCGCCGCCCAGCCGGCCGCTCCGGACGCCGTTTCCGGTTCGATCACCGACAACGGCGCCATCCGCATCGGCAAGCCCGGCGCCAAGGTCACCGTGCGCGTCGTCGCCGACCTGCAGTGCCCGGCGTGCCAGGCGTTCGAGCAGGCCAACGGCAAGGTGCTCGAGGACGCGGTGCAGGCCGGTACGGCCGCGGTCGAGTACAACGTGATCGCCTTCCTGGACAAGATGTCCTCGGGCACCCGCTACTCCTCGCGCGGCGCGAATGCCGCCTACTGCGTGGCCGAGGCCGACCCCACCAAGTTCCTGCCGTGGCTGAGCACCATGTACCAGCAGCAGCCGCCGGAGAACGGCACCGGCCTGACCGACGAGCAGATCGTGCAGATCGCGCAGGCCGCCGGCTACACCGATCCGGCCACCGCCGAGTGCATCACCGGCGACAAGTACGACAAGTACGTACAGAGGACCACCAAGGACGTGCTGGACGAGGGCATCCAGTCCACACCGTCGGTGTTCGTGAACGGCACCGCGGTCAAGAGTTCGCAGGAACTCATGCAGCCCGACGGCCTGCGCCAGACCATCGAGGCCGCCGCGAAGTGACGCCCTCGGGGCAGCGGAAGGAGTAGAGCGGGATGACGACACGTTCCGCGTGGATCCTGCTGGTCGGCGGGCTCGCGGGCTGGATCGCCTCGGTCACGTTGACCGTGGAGCGGTTCAAGCTGTTCATGGATCCCGGCTACAAACCCTCGTGCAGCATCAATCCGATCCTGTCGTGCGGGTCGGTGATGGATACCGATCAGGCCGCGGTGTTCGGATTCCCGAACCCGCTGATCGGCGTGGTCGGCTTCTCGGTACTGGTCACCCTCGCCGTGCTGGCCATCGCCGGGGTCGGGTTCCCGCGCTGGATCTGGGGCGGGTTGTGGCTCGGACTGCTGCTCGGGATCGGCTTCATCGGCTGGCTGATCTTCCAGAGCCTGTACCGCATCAACGCGTTGTGCCCGTACTGCATGGTGGTGTGGGCCGCCACGCCGATCCTGCTGGCGGTGGTCACCGACCAGCTCTGGCGCGACGCGCGCGGGCCGCTGCGCGTCGTCGCGGAGTGGCGCTGGACCGTCGTGGTGGTGTTCTACGCCGTGGTGCTGGTGCTGGTGTTCCTGCGGTTCCAGGACTACTGGATGTCGCTGGTCTGAGGCTAGTTCGGCGGGCCCGCGACGAGCACCACGACGGCCGTGCGCTGGGACCCGTCGGCCGCGGTGAGATCGAGGTGCACCGCGTCGTTCGGTTTGCGTTGGTTCAGAACGGCTTTCAGCGTCTGCACGGTGGCGACCGGGCGGCCGTCGATGGCCGTGATCACCTCCCCGGCGGAGAGCCCGGCGGCGTAGGCGGGCAGCCCGTAGACCGCCGATTCGATGCGCGCCCCGGCGGGTTCGGCGTTCGAGGTGATCACCCCCAGCGTGGCGGTCGGGCCCACGTGCACGGTGTCGGTCGGCATACCCGAACGGATCTGGCGGACCACGCGCATGGCCGTATCGATCGGCACGGCGTAACCGTTCGCCCGGCCCGTCGCCTTGGCCAGATCACCGGTCGCGGCGGTGACCACGCCGACCACCGCGCCGTAGCGGTCGGCGAGCGCGCCGCCGGACTGCCCGGACACCACCGGCGCGGCCACCTCGATCATTCCGGTCAACACCTTGCTGGTCAGGTCCGCGGAATCGCGCGCGGTGATGGAGGACCCGAGTGCCGTCACCGTGCCGGGTGTCGCGGTCGGGCTGCCGGTGCCGCCCGCATTGCCGATGGCCAGCACCTCGTCACCGATGCGCAGCGCGGCCGAGCTACCGATACGGGCCACCGGCAGGTTCGCGGCGTTCGTCAGCGACAGCAGCGCGATGTCGGCCTCGGAGTCGTAGCCGAGCACCGTCGCGGCGTACCGGCCGCCGGTTCCGATATCCCCGACGCTGATGGATTGCGCGCCCTTGACGACGTGGTGGCTGGTCAGCACCTGCCCGTCTGCGGTGAGCACGATGCCCGAGCCGGCCGCGCTCGTCCCGGCCGGCTTGATGGAGACGTTGATATTGGCCAGCTCGGGCTCCACCGCCGCGGCGACGGCGGCCGGGTCCATCGGCGGCAGCGGCGGACCGAGCAGCGTGGCGGTGGGGCGCCCGACGTCGTAGGCCCAGCGCGGCAGGTCGCCCTCGTAGCCGAGAAAGGCGACCACGGCCAGCACCATCACGCACAGCGCGGCGACGGCGCGGCCCGCCCGTACCGGTCGTCCGGCCCTACCCGCGACCCGGTCGTCGGTCCGCCGATCGTCGTACATGGCCACTCCCGCCTCGTGCACACCCATCGGGCCCCGGCGATTGTGTTTCTATATGTAGCAGCACCGCGAGCCGGGCGCGCCCGTTACCGTGATACCTGTTTACCGCCCGTCTGTTTCGGCTCTGTCAATGATTCAGGGCGGCCACCACGAACATGAATGCCGCTCCCGCGATCGTGCACAGCAGCACCAGCCGCGACGGCCGCCCGGCATGTGCCTCGGGCAGGATGTCGCCGGTCGCCAGGTAGAGCAGGAAGCCCGCGAAGTAGCCGAGGTACAGCCCGGCCAGGTCGGCCGGGATGTGCACGAGGGTGCCGATCACCGCGCCCACCACCGGAGCCAGCGCATCGAGCCACAACAGCAGCAGCGCCCGGCGATGGGCATTGCCGTACAGGGTCGGGATCGTGAAGGCGTTGAAACCGTCGGCGAAATCGTGGCAGATCACCGCGATCGCCACGGAGACGCCGAGCGCCGTCCCGGCCTGGAAACCGACGCCGATGCTGAGGCCGTCGAGCATGCTGTGGAAGATCAGGCCGCAGGCCGCGACGATGCCGACCGACCGGAAATCGTGGGTGTGCCTGCCGAATTCACTCTCGTGCCCGACATGGATGGCCGTCGCCTGTTCGAGGATGTGCACGGTGAAGAAGCCCACGACCGCCGCGACGACGGCACCGGGCACCCCCGCCACGGTGTAGGACGACTCGGCCAGCGCGTCCGGGATCAGGTCGAAGGCGACCACGCCGAGCATGACACCCGCCGCCAAGCCGAGCACGACGCGCTTGCGCTCGCCGATGCGGACCGCGATCAGTCCGCCCGCCAGCGTCGAGATCAGGGAGATCAGCGAGAGCAGTATCGCCACGACGATCAGCATGTGCCACGGGCGAGCGCACATCGGGCAAATCCGGCCCGCGAGTTTCCACCGCCCGGCCGGGCTGTTTGCCAAAGTAAACAATGCGGGAGTAGGCATGAAAGCATGACCACGACCGCCGCCGCCTACGCCGTCTCGAGCCCCGAGGGGCCCTTCGCCAAGACCACGATCGAGCGTCGCGACCTCGGGCCACACGACGTGCTGATCGACATCAAGTACGCGGGCATCTGCCACTCCGACATCCACACCGCCCGCGACGAGTGGCACGGCACCACCTATCCGTGCGTCCCCGGGCACGAGATCGCGGGCATCGTCGCCGCCGTCGGCTCGGCGGTGACCAAGCACCGGGTCGGCGATCGCGTCGGCGTCGGCTGCATGGTCGACTCATGCGGCGAATGCGGGCCCTGTGTCGCCGGTGAGGAGCAGTACTGCACCCGCGACGCGGTGATGACCTACAACACCGCGGTGCCCGAGGAGGTCCAGCCGGGCGGCCACACCTTCGGCGGCTACTCGACGCAGGTGGTCGTGACCGAGCACTTCGTCGTGTCGATCCCGGAAGGTATCGGACTCGACGTGGCCGCGCCGCTGCTGTGCGCCGGGGTCACGCTGTTCTCGCCGCTGCGGCATTGGAACGCCGGACCCGGCAAGAAGGTGGCGATCATCGGCATGGGCGGCCTCGGCCACGTCGGTGTCAAGATCGCCGCGGCGATGGGCGCGGAGGTGACGGTGCTCAGCCACTCGCTGAGCAAGCAGGACGACGGCCGCCGCTTCGGCGCCCACCACTACTACGCGACCAGCGACAAGGAGACCTTCCGGACGCTGCGCGGCGAATTCGACCTGATCCTCAATACCGTCTCCGCCGATCTGCCCATGGACCGGTACATGAAGCTGCTGAACCTGGACGGCACCCTGGTCATCCTGGGCCTGCCCGACAACCCGCTGCAGGTGAAGCCGTTCACCCTGGCCGGGTTCCGCCGCTCGCTCGCCGGATCGATGATCGGCGGCATCCCGCAGACCCAGGAGATGCTGAACTTCTGCGCCGAGCACGGGATCGGCGCGGAGATCGAAGTGATCTCCGCAGACCGCATCGACGAGGCCTACGACCGGGTGGTCGCCAGCGATGTCCGCTACCGCTTCGTCATCGACGCCGCCACCATGTGAGGCCGGGCGGCGGCGCCGTGCAGCAGGTCGGTCAGAGCACGGCGCAACTCGCCCATCTGTTCCCGGCCGTGTTCGGCGGTGTCGTACTCGACCTGGACGGTGAGCCGGTCGGCGAGGGTGAAGGCGGTGAGCTTGGGCGGCATGCCCGGGTTCATCGCGAAGACGTTGTCCCGCAACACCGTAACGCCGTCCGGCACCTCGTGCGCGGGTATCCGGCCGATGTTGGACAGCGCGATGCTGGGCTGTCCGGCCAGCACGGCGGCGGTCTGCTCGTCCCGAATGTGGCGACCCGCCACTATCATTCGCGCCGGATCCCGGCGGTCCAGCGCGGCCCGCACGTCGGCGTCGACGAGGCGGCCGAGCGCCACCGGATCGGCGTCCGCCGCCACCGACAGTGCCGTGCCCCAGCCCGAGGCGCAGTTGAGCACGGTGCTGTCGGGCAGGCGCGGGTCCAGCGCGGAGCGTAGGTCCGCGGCGTAGCCGCACACCATCGGCAGGTCGCCGGGGCCGTCCAGCAGGCCGCGCACGGCGTGCACCGCGCACCCGCTCAGCAGGCTGTTGACCGAGATCCCGGCGGCCCGCGCCGCCGCCACGAAGGCCGCGGTCTCCCGCTCCCCCAACTCGATTCGCTCGGCCACGAGGAAGCCTCGGGCCGCGCCGGAGCCCGTTGTCTTCGGCAGCATGGCGGGCGGTGCGGTGAGCATCGACCGCATCCGGTCGAGCAGGTCCTCGATGTCCGCGACGGAGATCGTCTCGACCAGACGGTCGTCCACGGCCCGCGGCATTTCCGCGGGTGCGGACACCGGGACCGGAGTGCCGCGCAGCCGTGCGGTGTAGCGCTGCCACATCTCGTCCAGAACAGCGAAAGCCGAACGGCCGTCGGCGATTCCGTGGTGTATCACCAAGACGATCCGGCTCTGCTCGCCATCGCGCAGCAGCACGGCGCGGAACAATCCCGCGCCCCAGTCCTGCGGCTCGTTGACGAGGCGGACGTACTCGATCTCGTCCCCGGCGGCGACCGTCAGCGGCGGCTGTGGCTCGGCCGATCGCCGCAGCACGGGCACACCGCCGTCCTCGGCCTGCACGCTGCCGAGCAGCGGGTGCTGCGCCGCCAGCTCCGCCAGCACCGCGCGCAGCACCTCCGCATCGATCTCACCCACGACGGTCGAACCGATGAACAGCGGCATGCCGCCGACGGGCACGGAACCGAAGCGGGCGTCGGCGCGGAAGTAGCCGGATTCGAACAGGGACAGCGGACGCTGCGTGGTCATGGGACACCTCTCGGGTCGGTTCGGGAGCACCACTCGAACCATACAATCGTTTCAAACAGTTGTCACAAACGAGCGTATGAAACACCTGTCACTGCGACCTTGCTACCCTGCCGACGTGGGAACACGCGACGATCTCCTGGCCGCGGCCAAGCAGTGCCTGGCCGACCGCGGCTACGCCCGGACCACCGTGCGCGACATCGTGTCCGCTTCGGGCAGCAATCTCGCCGCCATCAACTACCACTTCGGCACCCGCGACGCATTGCTGAATCAGGCGATGATCGAATCGACGACCGAGGCCGTCCAGCAGATTCTCGACGCGATCACCGCCAGCGACGCCGCCCGGCCGGACGCGCGCCTGGCGGCCTTCCTCCGGAAGCTGACCACCACCTTCACCGCGGACCGCGCCCTGTGGGCCGCCAATATCGAAAGTCTCGCCCAGGCGCTGCATTCCGGCGATGTGCGAAACGAATTGTCGGCCAAACAACAGGACGCCCGCCGTTCACTCGCGGGCATGCTGCTGCCCGACGAATCCGATCCCGACGACGACATCGGCGTGGTCCTGCTCACACTGCTGGACGGCATGCTGATCCAATGGTTGTTGGCACCCTCGGTCGCTCCGACACCGGACCGCGTCATCACCGGTCTGCGCGCCATAGTGCACGCCTTGGATTCCGGCCGATAGTCCCCGGCGCGCCTCGCCGAATTCCGTGGCGACGCGCCGGTATCGGCAAACAATTTCGCGCAACCGCCTTGTGCCGCAGCAAAGTCGAGGCAGGACTGACGTTTCACGTATCGCACATGTTCAACTGTGGCGAATCCACACTGCCGCGGAAGTTCAGATAATACTCAGCAATCGCCGATAGTCCCCCTCCTGGGAACTTCCTGCGCGACAAAGCAAACCGAGTGCCCTATGGTCTTACCCGGTCGCCCATCCGGGGCAGACAAGCGGGAGGAATTCACCAGAATGAAGTTCGGAAAGATCACTGCTACCGTTTTCATGGCGATTGCCGCGACGGGGATCACGGCGGCAACCGCGCATGGCGAGTCGGCCACGGTAAACGAGCAGCCGGCGGCAGTGACGGCGGGGGATGCGACTTCCGGCGTCGATCACGGAGTCAACTACCACACCACCGTTTCGCCGGTGGATCGCGCGGTCACCACCACTGTCGAGAACGGCCGGTTCGAGGTCGCGCAGAACGGCGCCGTCGTGCTCCGGGCCGCGGACGGCTCCACACTCGCCGAATTGCCGCAGACCTACGAGCTCGGCGGCCGTTCGATTCCCATCGCGCAGCTGGTCGCCGCTGATGGTCACGAGGTCACCCTGACCCCGCAGCCGTCCGCCGAGGACATCGCCGAGCTGAAGAACATCGGCGCCATCGACAATCTCCGCGATCAGGTCATCAAGAACGGCGTCGGCGTGGTCATCGGCGTCATCGTCGGCGGTTTCATCGGTGCCCTGCTGGGCTTCGGAATTCTGTCGCTGATCACCGCGCCCATCGGCTGGGTCGTGGGCGGTATCGCCGGCGGATACATCCAGGGCGGGCAGGAATTCCTGGACGCCGTGCAGGCGGTCGCCACCGGCCAGCCGTGATCGCACGCAGCTGAGCACAATGGCTCCCCGGGCGGGTTCGATCCGCCCGGGGAGCTTTCTGGTTCAGGCGGTGCAGCGGGAGCCGGTGAACGACGGATCCAGCGCCCGCTGCACGATCTGGATAACCGCCGGTGAACGCAGCAATCGCCCGTGGTCGAAAGTATCACCGGCACATACGCTCTGGACCCACACATTCTCTACGAACGCGCCCGGCCCGGCCGTCAGGAAAGTGGCCTCCGGCGGTGTGGACATCTCGTCGAAACGACTGGCGACGACCGTATAGCGCACACCGGGTTCGGTATCGCCGTCGGCATTGAGCGCGCGCAGGAATTCACTGCCGACCACCTGCTGCGCGGCGGCCCGGCCGAGTACCGCGGCCACGATCTCCTTACCCGGATCCGAAGCGCTTCCGGACGGAAGGAGATATCCGAGATTACTGGCGGTCGTGCCGTGATTGGTGGCGCCCACCGTGATCAATTGGTCCACCGAATTACGCTGCGGATCGGCACGATTCACGCCGCCGCCGAAGCGCATGTACTGACGCGCCACCAGCCCGCCCTGCGAATGCGCGACGATGTCCACGTGCGCGGCCCCGGTCGCGGCGCGCACCCGGTCGACGAACTGCGCCAACTCCCCCGCCGAATCCCGAATATCGGCGGTCCCGTAAATACCCGGCTGCGCACCGTAGGCGCTCGAGGTGTCGCGACCGTAGTTGAGGGTGAAGACGCAATAGCCCGCGGCGGACAGCTTGGGCGCCAGCACATCCCAGCTGTTCTGATTCCCCCAGGTGCCGTGGACCAGGACCACCGGGGCGGGATGCGCCGGCGGCGGCTTGCATTGCCAGTCATTCGCTCCGGCTGGCGCAGAACTCCCGTCTCGAACCTGCTCGACGTTCGGTGGTGGCTCCGCGAATGCCGCGCTCACCCCCAACACCGTGCACAAACCCATCGTGGAAAGCAGCACGGCCAGCGAACGCATCACCCATCCCTTCCACTGCGAAGAGGAGTAGCAGATCGTTAGCCGATGCTAAGCCCGGGTGCTCGGAAATCCGCGCAGGCGGGGCCGGAAGGGCGGTCGGAACACGACGAACGGCGGCCCGGATATGTCATCCGGACCGCCGTGTCGGGTCTGCTGTTACTTGTGGCCCTGGTCGCGCAGCGTCTTCTTGGCCGTCTCCTGCGCCTTGTCGACATGCTGGGCGTATTTGCCGCCGGTCTGCTTGTCGATGGCGTCACCGACCTTGTCGATCACCGGATCGAGTTTGTCGGCGTGCTTGCCGGCCAGGTCGGCCGCCTTCTTCAGCTGGTCGAACATTCCCATGACCACATCTCCCGTCGCGAAACTGGTGTCCTCCAGGCTAACCCGCCGCACGTCTGCGCACCCGTCGCGCGGCCGCGACCAGGTTGCGCAGCGACGGCTCGAGCTGCCAGTAATGCCGAGTTTTCAAGCCACCGTCCGGATTCGCCCATAGTCGCTCCGGGGTAACCGCCTCGGCCGCGGCGGTCAGCAGTTCGTCGATCTCGTCGATGTCCGGGATGCGCGCCGAACGGCTCTCGTACACACCGGGTCCTACGCCGTGGGACAGGCCGTGGCCCTCCTCGGCATCCTCCCGCAGCGCCTTCACCACCCATTCGATGGAGCGGGTGGCGACGATCGCGGTGACGTCGGCATCCAGCTCCTCGATCGCGCGGACGATCTCGGCCCGGCCGGAATAGGCGATGTGGGTGTGGATCTGGGTCTCCGGCCGCACGCCCGAGGTGGCCAGGCGGAACGCGTTCACCGCCCAGCGCAGGTATTCGACCCGGCCGTCGGGGCGCAGCGGCAGCAGTTCACGCACGGCCGGTTCATCGACCTGGATGATCGACACCCCGGCCTTCTCGAGGTCCGCCAGCTCGTCCCGGATCGCCAGCGCCACCTGGTCCGCGGTCTCGTACAGCGGCTGGTCCTGCCGCACGAAAGAGCGCGCCACCATCGTGACCGGGCCGGTCACAATGCCCTTCACCGGTTTGTCGGTGAGCGACTGGGCGTAGGTGATCCAGTCCACCGACATCGGCTTCGGCCGCGCGACATCGCCGTAGAGGATCGGCGGCCGCACACAGCGCGACCCGTAGACCTGCACCCAGCCGAAGTGCGTCGTGGCGAAGCCGTCAAGCAGTTCGGCGAAGTACTGGATCATGTCGTTGCGCTCGTGCTCGCCGTGCACCAGCACGTCCAGGCCGATGTCCTCCTGCAACCGGATGGTGGACTCGATCTCGGCCTCGATGCGCTTGCGGTACTCGTCGTAGGACAGCCGCCCCTCGCCGAGTTCGTAGCGGGCCTGGCGGACGGCGGCGGTCTGCGGGAAGGAGCCCAGCGTCGTCGCGGGCACCAGGGGCAGATTCAGCTTGTCGCGCTGGGCTTCTCGGCGCACGGCGTAGGGCTCACGCTCGCGCATTTCCGGTGTCACGGCATAAACACGTTGGCGCACAGCGTGTTTCTGCTTGAAATGCACCTCGCTCGGGCGGCGGCGCCATTTCTCCGACGGCCCTTCCGTTAGCGCCTTCGCCAGCGAAACCACCTCGAGCACTTTCTGTTTCGCGAAGGCGAGGCGGTCGGCGACATTGCCGTCGATGTCGTATTCGACGAGAACGTCGTAGGGCACGTGCAGCAGCGTGGTACCGGTGGAGACCACCAGATCGGGGCACACCTGCGCCAGCTCGTTGAGGTACTGCAGGGTGACGTAGCGGTCCGCGCGCCACACGTTGGTACCGCTGATCACGCCCGCGTACAGGCGCTTGCGGCGGATGCCGGGGATCTTCGCCAGCTCCTCGGGCCGCATCCGGAAGCTGGCGAGGTCGAGGCCGATCGCCTCCACGGCAGTGCCCGCCAGGATCCGCACGGCCTCGCCGAGATCGCCGTACTGTCCGGTGACGAGGATGCGCGGGCGCAGCGGCGCGGTCGAAAGTCGTTGGTACGCCTGCTCGAACGCGGCCAGCTCCGCGGGGGTGCGGTCGCTGGTGAAGCACGGCTCGTCCAGCTGCACGCAGGTCGCCCCGCGCTTGGCGAGGATCTCGAACAGTTCCTCGTACACCGGGAGCAGCCGGTCCAGCAGGGTCAGCTGATCGAATTCGGCTTCGCCCGGGACGTGCCCGGCCTTCGACAGCAGCAGCAGCGACAGCGGGCCGAGCACGACCGGGCGCTGCTCGATACCGGCCGCCTTGGCCCGATCCCACTCGTCGAGCAGAGCCTCGGGGTGCAGCGAGAACTCGGTGTCGGCGTCCAGCTCCGGCTGGCGGTAGTGGTAGTTGGTGCCGAACAGGCGCACCAGTTCCAGCGGCGGCAGGTCCGGGCGGCCGCGGGCCATCAGGAAGTAGAAGTCCAGCGGGTGCAGGTCCTCGCGGTAGGGCTGGAACCGCTTGGGCACCGCGCCGAACAGCAGCGCGTTGTCGAGGATGTGGTCGTAGAAGGAGAAGGTGTTGCCGGGCACCTGGGTCAGCCCCGCCGCATGCAACTCCGCGAACTGCGTGTCCTGGATCTCGCGCCCGACCGCGAGCAGTTCCTCCCGCTCGAGCGACCCCCGCCAGTACGCCTCCAGCGCACGCTTGAGTTCCCGGTGCGGTCCGATCCTCGGATAGCCGAGAATGCTCGATCCGAAGCCGTCGGTGACGTTGACCATGAGCGGGACACTCCTTCCGAGCCACGGGTACAGCCCGACCCTCTCCGCAGCTTATGCCCGGTGCCGCAAGCAACCATCGCCCACGGCGCGCAGTTTTCCTTTGTCCCCTGTCGTTTCGGCCCCCGTACGGGGCGTCAGCGCTTGGGGTCGTACTGGTAGAAGCCCGCGCCTACCTTCTTGCCCAGGAGGCCCGCCTCGACCATACGCATGAGAAGCGGAGGCGCCGAGTAGAGCGGCTCCTTGAATTCGGCGTACATGGAGTCGGCGATGGACTTCACCGTGTCGAGGCCGACCAGGTCGGTCAGGGCGAGCGGGCCCATGGGGTGGGCGCAGCCGAGCACCATCGCCTTGTCGACGTCTTCCTTGGTGGCGAAACCGGATTCGACCATTCGGATCGCCGAGAGCAGGTAGGGCACGAGCAGCGCGTTCACCACGAAGCCGGAGCGGTCGGCCGAGCGCACGACCTGCTTGCCGAGGACCTCGCCCGCGAAGTTCTCCGCGCGCTTGGACACCGCCTCGCTGGTCTTGAGCGTGGTCACCAGCTCGACCAGGGGCAGCACCGGCACCGGGTTGAAGAAGTGCATGCCGACCACACGATCGGGATTGGTGGTGGCCATCGCGATCTTCATGATCGGGATCGAGGAGGTGTTGGAGGCGAGCACCGCGTTCGGATCGGTGACCACCTTGTCGAGCTCGGCGAAGATCGAGGTCTTCACCTCCTCGTTCTCCACGACCGCCTCGACCACCAACTGGCGGTCGGCGAAGTCGCCGAGATCGGAGGTGAACCGCAGCCGCCAGGCGGCCTGCTCCCGCTCCCGCTCGGTGATCTTGCCACTGGAGACGCCCCGATCCAGCGAGCGCAGGATGCGGGCGCGGCCGGCGGCGGCCAGTTCCCGGGTCTGTTCGAACACGAGCACGTCGACGTGCGCCCGGGCGCACACCTCCGCGATTCCGGCACCCATCTGTCCGGCGCCGATGATCCCGACGCGCTGAATCTTCTCGCTGCTCACGTCCCGCTCCTGCTGGTTGTGGTGGCTTGGGGAAACGTTATAAGGATGCCCTCCCCGCTGGGGCTGTTCAGCGGGAAGGGCGAACAAGCGCCCTTTGAACAGAGCACCTGTGGCGGAGGCCGGGACCCGGGTGATGCGAACCGGATCCCGGCTTCCCCGCCGCGCCCGGGCGACGCCGGGACTGCGGGCGGATGGGGACAAGCCTGCCGGTGGCAACGAACGCCGCAGCTTTCGCAACCACCACGGTTTGCGGCCGCCCCGCCGTTCGGCGCCCGGCGCGCATGCGACGAAGTCGCGAGCGCCGGGTGCCGAACGGCGGGGTCACGAGGCCACAAACCCGCGACGCCGTAGGCGGCGCCGACATCTCAGTGGAACTGGCCCTCTTCGGTCGAACCCTTCAGCGCGGTGGTCGAGCTGTCGGGGTCGACGGTGGTGGCGATCGCATCGAAGTAGCCGGCGCCGACCTCACGCTGGTGCTTGGTGGCGGTGTAACCGCGCTCCTCGGCCGCGAACTCGCGCTCCTGCAGGTCGACGTAGGCGGTCATGCCCTCGCGGGCGTAGCCGTAGGCCAGGTCGAACATCGAGTAGTTGAGCGCGTGGAAGCCCGCCAGGGTGATGAACTGGAACTTGAAGCCCATCGCGCCCAGCTCCTTCTGGAACTTGGCGATGGTGGCGTCGTCCAGGTGCTTCTTCCAGTTGAACGACGGCGAGCAGTTGTAGGCCAGCAGCTGGTCGGGGAACTCGCTCTTGACCGACTCGGCGAACTTGCGGGCCAGCTCCAGGTCGGGGGTGCCGGTCTCCATCCAGATCAGGTCGGAGTACGGCGCGTAGGCCTTGGCGCGGGCGATGCAGGGCTCGATGCCGTTCTTGACGTGGTAGAAGCCCTCGGCGGTGCGCTCACCGGTGATGAACGGCTGGTCGCGCTCGTCCACATCGGAGGTGATGAGGGTGGCGGCCTCGGCGTCGGTGCGGGCGATGACCACGGTCGGGGTGCCGGCCACGTCGGCGGCCAGGCGGGCGGAGGTCAGGGTGCGGATGTGCTGCGAGGTCGGGATGAGGACCTTGCCGCCCAGGTGACCACACTTCTTCTCCGAAGCCAGCTGGTCTTCCCAGTGGGTGCCGGCGGCGCCCGCGGCGATCATGGCCTTCTGCAGCTCGTAGACGTTCAGCGCGCCACCGAAGCCGGCCTCACCGTCGGCGACGATCGGCACCAGCCAGTTGTCGACGGAGGTGTCACCCTCGGCGCGGGAGATCTCGTCGGCGCGCAGCAGCGCGTTGTTGATGCGGCGCACCACGGCCGGGACCGAGTTGGCCGGGTAAAGGCTCTGGTCGGGGTAGGTGTGGCCGGAAAGGTTCGCGTCACCGGCGACCTGCCAGCCCGACAGGTAGATGGCCTTCAGGCCCGCGCGGACCTGCTGCACGGCCATGTTGCCGGTCAGCGCGCCCAGGGCGTTGATGTACTCACCGCTGTTGACCTGCTCCCACAGGATCTCGGCACCGCGGCGGGCGAGGGTGTGCTCCTCGACGACGGTGCCCTGCAGCTTGGCGACCTGCTCAGCGGTGTAGTTACGGGTGATGCCCTTCCAGCGCGGGTTGGTGTCCCAATCCTGCTGGATTTCCGCAGCGGTCTTCGGGGTGCCGGCAGTCGACATCTCTGACTCCACTTCTTCGTTCGTTGCGTGCTCCCGGGTCCGGAAATCCGTCGCGATGTCCGAACTCTGCTGGAGCAGCGATTTGCAGGCTTGCTATGCCCATCGGGTGTACCTCCACACGATGGCACACGGAAAAATCGCCGTCTACCTGTTGCTACTGTGAATCTCTGCTAGCCGGACCAGGGGTTTTGCTAATTTTGCAAAATTTGCCCAGCAATTGCATGCCTTGAGTCTACTCCCGAGTAGGTCTGACATGGGCTTTTACCGTAACGCCCGTACTGTTTCGGTGACGTCGGCCACGGCACGAGATCGCAAGCCGACATTCCCAGCTGTGAGGACCTTCACAGCGGCAGGATGTGCGCCCGGCCACTCCCCGCGGGCCCGTCCCGCGCACCGGCGCGCCGAGCTGATGGTCGATTGACCGACTGTAAGACTGTTCCTCGCACCGCCAGGGGAGGGACCGGTGCCAGATCCGGCGAAAGGAACACCATGCGAAAACTGTGCGCAGCCGCGGTCACGGCCCTCCTGTCCGCGGCGGGTCTCTCGGTGGCCGTCGCGGGTGCGGACCCGGTGGACCCGGGCACCGTCGAATCCGTGCAGCCGCTGCCGGCTCCGGCCACGCTGCCGGGCTCGGTGAACTCCGAGCGGATGCTCTATACGACGACCACCGTCGGGGACGCCCCGACCGTGGCCAGTGCCGCGGTGTACTTCCCGCCCGGCGAACCACCGGCGGGCGGCTGGCCGGTGGTGGCGTGGGCGCACGGCACGGTCGGTCTGGGCGACTCCTGCGCGTACAGCGTCAGCGGTCCCGGCGACGTCGAACGCGACTGGGCCTATCTGGGGACCTGGCTGCGGGAGGGCTATGCGATCGTCGCCGCCGACTACGCGGGGCTGGGCACGCCGGGCGAGCACCCGTACCTCAACGGCGTGGTCGAGGCGCACAACGTGGTCGACGCGGTGCGGGCGGCGACCCGGCACTACTCGTCGATGTCGGGCAAGTGGGTCGTGGTCGGCCAGTCCCAGGGCGGCGGTGCGGCGGTGAACACCGCGCGCTACGCCACCGAGTTCGGCGGACCGGAGCTGGATTACCGCGGCGCGGTCGGCACCGGCGTCCCGGCCTACATCGAAGACATCTTCACCCCGATCGGACCGGGCGTGCCGCCGGTGCAGCTGAGCCCGCACAGCACGGGCTATGCGCTGTACGTCCTCAACGGCCTGCGCACAACCTACCCCGAACTGAACATCGAGTCGTTCCTCACCGACGCGGGCCGGACGTGGCTGGAACGCGCCCGCACCGAATGTCTGCTGCCGCTGGGCGACGCGCTGGCGGCGGACAGGGTGGTACTCGGCAACCTGTTCACCCGTCCGCTGTCCGACATCCCCGACGTGCACGGCCTGCTCGCCCGCTACCTGGGCCTGCCCGAATCCGGTTACGACAAGCCACTTTTCCTCGGCCAGGGCCTACGCGACACCGACGTCGTCACGCCCGAGACACTGCGCTTCGCCGCGGTACTGACGGCGAACGGCCAGCCGGTGACGCTGAAGACCTACCCCACCGACCACAGCGGCACGGTGAATGCCTCACTCGCCGATTCGGTCCCCTTCGTCCGCAACCTGTTCGGCTGAATCGCTGATCAGTTTCCAGATGCGGTCGGCGGTCATCGGGAGGTTGTGGGGGCGCAGGCCGATGGCGTCGCGGATGGCGTTGGCGAGGGCCGGGGCGACCGGGTTGTAAGGGGATTCGCTCATCGACTTGGCGCCGAGGGGGCCGAGGTCGTCGGTGGTGTCGGCGAAGTGGACCTCGGTGTGGGGGACGTCGACGAGTTGCGGGATGTGGTAGTGGCGAAGGGTTTTGGTGGTGACGATGCCCTGGTCCACGCGCATGTCCTCGTAGAGGGCGGTGCCGATGGCCTGCGCCACACCGCCTTCCACCTGCCCGCGGCACTGGACGGGGTTCAGTACGGTGCCCGCGTCGGCGGTGTGGATCGAGCGGAGGATGCGGACACGGCCGGTCTCGGTGTCGACGGCCACCCGGAAGGCCTGCACGTTGAAGGCGACCGAGCGAGGGGTGCCGTCGTGGGTGGCAATGGCACGTAACGGTCCGTCAGCCAAGAGTTCTCGCGGGGTGAGCGGGCGCTCGCCGACAGCATCCGGAGCTGCTCGCAGCCCGGCCTCCCGGGCCTGTAGTGCATCCCGTAGCCGCAGGCAGGCCGCGTGTACGGCCTTGCCTGCCACCACGATTCCGGTCGACCCGAACGCGCCCGTGTCATAGGCGGTGACATCGGTGTCCGCCTGCCTGATACGAACGAACTCCGGTTCCGTGCCCAGCGCCGCGGCCGCGAGCTGGGCGTGCACGGTAGTGGTGCCGTTGCCGAATTCCGCTGTGCCCACGCATATCTCGTAGCTGCCGTCCGCCAGCAATTCGGCGGATGCGGTGGCGTGATGGCCGCGCGGCGGAATGGTGGCGATCATCGCGACGGCAATTCCCTCCCCGATCCGCCAGGAAGAACCGTTCGTGGAGTCCGCCGCGGCCGTGTCGCGGAGGGCGTGTTCGGCGCGGTCGAGACACTGGTCCAGGCCGTAACTCGCGATGGTCAGGTCGTCGTCCTCGGCGCAACGGCCACCGATCAGCGCGTCGCCGGGGGCGACCACGTTGCGGCGGCGGAATTCGAAGGGATTCAGGCCGAGTCGGCGGGCCAACTCGTCGAGCGCCGATTCGATGGCGAAGCTCACCTGGCCGAGACCGTAGCCGCGGAACGCTCCGGACGGCACGTTGTCGGTGTAGACGGCCCGGCCGTCGATGCTCTTGTTCGGGCAGCGGTACAGGGCGACGGACTCGCTCACGCTGTGGAAAAGCACTCCTCCGCTGTGATTTCCGTAGGCGCCGGTGTCCGCCACCACGTCGACGGCCAGCGCGGTGAGCCGCCCGTCGGCGCCCGCGCCCGCGGTGACCTCGACCCGCATGGGATGCCTGCAGGTGGCGGAGGTGAACTCGTCGGACCGGGTGAACTCGTAGCTCACGGGCCGACCGGTGCGCAGTACCGCCAGCGCCACCAGATCCTCCGACAACATCTCCTGCTTGGCGCCGAAACCGCCGCCCACCCGCTTCGCGAACACCCGCACCCGCTCCGGGGGCAGCGCGAAGATCCGGCACAGCTCGTCGCGCACCAGGAACGGCACCTGGGTGCTGGTGCGGACCACCAGGCGGCCGTATTCGTCGAGCCAGCCGATACTGCCGTGCGTCTCCAGGTGCGCGTGCTGCACGCGGTGGGTGTGCCACACGCCGTGCACCACCTCGTGCGCCGCCGCCAGCCCCGCCTCGACATCGCCGCTGCGGCCGTGCACCTGCGCCGCGATATTGCGCTGCCGGTCCGCGATCCGGGCCGAATCCGGTTTGTCCCCATGCAGTTTCGGCGCTTCGGGCCGCATCGCGCGCAGCGGGTCGAAGACCGCGGGCATCGGCTCGTAGGTCACCCGCAGCGCCCGGCAACCGGCGCGCGCCGCCGCGAGCGTCTCGGCGACGACCGCGGCCACCCGCTGTCCGGCGAACCGCACGACGCGATCCAGCACGACGGTGTCGTCCGGGTCGTCCTCGCGGATCTCGTGCCGGGCGCTGGAGAAGGGCGTCGCAGGCGCGTCGGCGTAGGTCAGCACCGCACGCACGCCCGCGACCTCCGCCGCCGCCGTGGCGTCGATCGACACGATCCGGGCGTGCGGATGCGGACTCGTCAGCACAGCCAGGTGCAGTGGCGGTGACGGGGGCGCGTCCACGAAAGCCGTCGTCGCCGTGCGGCTTCGGGACTCGACGGGCCGCAGGTCCGGCGGGTCGACATCCATCGTGAACGGTTCGGTGCCGGTGACGACGCGCGGGCCCGCAGGGGCACGCGGTGAACGCACGAGAGCGGGGCTCGCCTCCGTACCGAGCACCGCTTCGGCGATCGCACGGTATCCGGTACAGCGACAGAGGTTTCCCTTCAGTAGTTCCGGAAGGTCGTCGGGCGCTGGGTTATCGGGGGCGGATTCCAGGTCGCAGGTGGTGACGACCATTCCAGCGGTGCAGAACCCGCACTGGAAGGCGGCGGCGTCGAGGAAGCGGCGCTGTACCGGGTGGGGCGCGTCCGTGGTGCCGAGGCCCGCGGCTGTGGTGATGACGCGGTCGGCGGCGCGGTGGGCGGGGTAGACGCAGGAGTGCACCGCGACACCGTCGACCAACACCGTGCAGGCGCCGCAGTCCCCGGCGTCGCAACCCTTCTTCACCGCGAGTCGGCCCGCGTCCCGCAGCAGCGTGCGCAGGCATTGGCCGGGCCGATACGGCAGTTCGACGGCGACCCCGTCCACCTCGAACTTCATGGTCGCCCCTCGGTCAACTCCGCCACGACCTCGCGGGCGAGCACCACCGCCATCTGCCGACGCCAAGCCGGGTCCCCGTGCGGATCGTCGTACCAGAGATCGCGGTCCATGCCGAGAATGGTTGCGGTGAGTTCGCGGACAACCGGAAAACCCGCGAATTCGAGCACGATCGGACGCACGGTCGCGGCACTGAGCGTGATCGCGCAGCGGCCGTCGAGATCCGCCCGGCCCATCACGACGGCGCCCGAGCGACCCAGCGGCGCCAGCGCGATCTTCCGAAAAGCGATGCGCGAGCGCAGCTTCGAGGATTCGAGGAACACCGACCGCAATACCTCCCCCGGCCGCAACGCGGTCGCACCGGGGCCGAACACGAACCGGGACATCGGAATACGCCGCTCGGCGCCGTCCGCGCACCACACCGACGCGAGGCCGTCCAGCGCGACGAGGGCGGCCAGCACCGCCCCCGCCGGGAGTGCGAGACACGCGTTGCCGCCCACCGTGGCCATCCGCCTGATCTTGTACGAGGCCACCAGGGCCCGGCAGGCCTGCGGAAACAGCGCGGCCGCCGACCACCGCGCGGGCCACGCCGCGTGCTCCAGCTCCGCCAGGGTGCAGGTGGCGGCGATCTCCACCCCGGCCGGTGTCACCGTCAGCGCGGGCCAGCCCAGCGCGGTGATGTCCACCAGCCGTTCCAGGTGGTCCTGCGGTTCCGAGAACAACCAGGTCCCACCGGCCAGGACCGCCGAATCACCCGTCAGCGCGGCCAGATCCGCGCGATCCCGCGCGACCACCAGCGCACGGATCGTGTCCACATCCACGACGACCACCTCTTCCGAGACCGCTCCCGGGCACCCCGGCACTCCCACCCTAGAAGCCGCTGGTTGCGGAGAGGTTGCGTCCCTACCACCCAGATTGCGCCCTCGTAACTCCTCCGCACCGGAGCGTTCATCGCCGCCCGCGAACTCTACGAGCGCATCGACATCCGAGAGAAGGCGCAGTGACCGCCGTTCAGCTGCCCCGATAGGTCGAGTAGGAGTACGGCGACAGCAGCAACGGCACGTGGTAGTGGCGTTCATCGCCGACGACGAAGGCGATCGTGACCTCCGGGTAGAACGCCGGTACGCCGAGCGAGGCGAAATAGTCACCGGTGCCGAACCGCAAGCGGTACGTGCCGGGCGCCAGTTCGCCGCCGAGCCCGGCGATACGGCCGTCGCCGTCGGTACTCGCGGCGGCCAATTCCGTTCCGTCGCCATCGAACAGAGCCACCGGCACGGCGGCGGCCGGTGCGCCGCGGACGGCGTCGAGGACATGTGTGCTCAGTGTGCTCACGGCCGCGCCCCGTCCTCGCCCACCAGGCGACGCAGGCGGATGCGATTGATCTTCCCCAGCTCCTTGCGCACGATTCCCCTCTCGGTGGATACGTCGTTGTGCAACCTGGACCGCAGGATGGCGAGCAGCTCGTCCGCCGAGCGCCCGGTCGCGCACACCAGGTAGATGTGCCCGAACCGGTCCTCGTACGCGCGGTTGCCCGCCGCCAGCTCGGCCCGCACCGCGTCACCTGCCGTGATCACCGCCGCCTGTTCGCGGCCGGAGTCGGCGTTGTCCGGGCGATCACCGATGCGCGGATGGCCGGACAGGGCCCGATCCAACTCCGATTCGGGCAGTGCGGAGAGGGCGTCGTCCGCCGCGGCCAGCAGCGCGGCCACGGTCCCGAACGGCCGCCGGGCAGCGATTGATCGAGCCCACTGCGGCGACGCACAGCAGGTCAGCAACAACCGCTCGGCCTCGGATTCGGCCAGCGTATCGAGGGTGTGCAGATCGATTCCGGCAGCATTCATCGACTCCAGCATCGGCCATGGCAACCGTGAGTGCCACTCGGGGCGGGCGAAGACCACAGCCCGCGGTTACGCTCGGCCAGAGCGGTCCGAGTCGGGGCGGGACCGCCCGGAAAGGACACGGCATGGACGACGCGGTGTGCGCCGGAATCGTGCTGGCGGCCGGGGCGGGCACCCGGTACGGGCGGCCGAAGGCGCTGGCCGAGGGCGGCGCCTGGCTGCGCGGCGCGGTGACGGCCCTGCGCGCGGGCGGCTGTGCGCCGGTGTTCGTGGTACTCGGCGCCACCGGCCCGGCGCGCCGTTCGCCCCGCGGGCACTGGCTGGTGTGCGAGGCCCCCGAGATCGCAGTACCCGATGGGGCACAGCCGATCTGGGCCGCGGACTGGGCCGTCGGGTTGGCGGCATCGCTGCGCACCGGCCTGGCGGCGGCCGCGGCCACCCCGGCCGAGTTCGCCGCCGTCATGCCGGTCGACACCCCGGATGTCGGCGCCGACGTGGTCCGGCGGGTGCTCACGGCGGCCCGCGCGGCGCCCAGCGGACTGGCCCGCGCGGTGTTCCACACCCGGCCCGGGCACCCCGTTGTGCTCGGTCACAAGCACTGGCGGGCGGTCGCCCACACCGCGCAAGGAAATTCCGGAGCTCGCGCATTTCTGGACGCTAGACCGGATATTGTGGCCGTCACGTGCGACGATCTGGCTACGGGGCGTGACCACGACTATCCGGCCACTCGCGCACCCTGATCGGGAGTTTGTGATGCGCGACATCGTCGATGACCTCATGCGGGTGTGGCACAGCGGCCGGACGGGTGGGCTGGCGACGTTGGTCCGGACGTTCGGGCACTCGGCGCTGCCGGTGGGGTCGACGATGCTGCTGGACCCCGACGGCGGCGTGTACGGATCGGTGTCCGACGGGTGCTACGAGTCGGTGGTGTACGAGGCCGCCGCGCACGCCGCCCGGACCGGCCGCCGGGAACTGCAGCGGTTCGACGGCAAGACCGGAGTGGAGGTCAGTGCCGACTGCGGCACCATCGATGTGTTCGTAGAACCGTTCTCGCGCATACATTTTCCCGAGTTCGCGGCGGTGGCCAAGGAGATCGCCGCCAACCGGCCGGTCACGGTGTTCACCGTGGTGTGGCATTCGGATCCGGAGGTGATCGGGCAGCATCTGGTCACCGATCGGCGGCACAACACCGAACTGGTGTCGCTACCGGAGTCGGATGTGTTCGTGTCGTCGTACGCGGCGCTGCCGCGGCTGATCATCTTCGGCGCCAACCCTTTCGCCGCCGCGCTGACCGTGCAGGGCAAGCTGCTCGGCTACCGCGTCACCGTCTGCGATGCCCGCGAGACCTTCGCCTCGCCCAATTCCTTTCCCGGCGCCGACGTGGTCGCGGACTGGCCGCACCGCTACCTCAACGCCCAGGCCGCGGCGGGCGAAATCGACTCCACCACAGCGATTGTCGCGGCCTCGCAGGATCCGAAATTCGAGATCCCGCTGCTGACCGTGGCATTGCGCCTGCCCGAGCTGGGCTATCTGGGCGCGCTGGGTTCCCCGGCTGTGCACCGCCGCCGGGTGGAGGATCTGGAGGCGGGCGGCTTCGACGCCGAGACCCTGTCCCGGCTGCACGCCCCCGCCGGTTTCGACATCGGTGCCCGGACCCCGATGGAGACCGCCGTCGCCATCGCCGCCGAACTGGTCGCCGCCCGCTCCGCCGCCACGCTGCGCACCCAGGACTTCCACTCCGCGGTCTCGGTCTCCTGAGCTACTTCAGCTCGGGATGCTCGGCGTAGAGCTCCCGCAGCACCGACAGGTCGAACAACCGGTCGGCCGCGATGTCGATCTTCGCCTTGCTCAGCGCCTCGATATTGCGGTCGATCAGCTCGTCGGTCATGGTGAGCAGGCCCGTGGGAGCGGGTGTCGGCGGAGACGACCAGGTCGTTCTGCGCCGTCGCCTCCTTGGTCTGCTCGGCGAGATCCAGGCGCTGATCCTTGCCGTAGACCTCGACCGCGAGGCGCGCGCCCTCGGCCGGATCGGCGACGGCGTCCTTCCAGCCCTTGATCTCCGCGGCCAGGAATGCCTTGAGCTTGTCGCGTTCGGAGTCGACGGTCTGCTGCCGCACCGTCAGCGTCTCCGCGGTCAGCGGCAGGCCGAAGTCGGCGAACAGGAAGTGCGCGGTCGGGAAACCCTTGGCGGCCAAGGTGATCGGCTCGTTGGTCACGTAGCTCACCCAGCCGTCGACCTCGCCGTTGGCCAGCGGGGTCGGGTCGTACTGGGCGGGCACGAGCCGCACGTCACCGGGCGTCATGCCGTTGGCGGTCAGCAATGCGGCGAAGATGAGCTGATTGGTGTCCTGCACACCGATCTTGCGGCCCCGCATCTCCTGCGGCGACCTGATCGGCTCGGCCGCCGAGCTCACGATGCAGAACGGGTTCTTCTGATAGGTGGTGCCGACGATCTTGGCGGGCAGCCCCTCCAGGATCGCGGGCGCGGTGGTCTGCGGCGCCGACAGGCCGAGCCAGATCTTGCCGGTGTCGAGCCCGGCCTCCACCGAGGTGCTGGCGGCCCCGCCCGCCACCAGGTCGACGCCGCCGAACCCGGCGTCGCGGAAGTAGCCGCGGCTGTCGGCGAAGTACTCGCCCGCGAATTCGATGTTCTTCAGCCACGACAGCTGGACGGCTACCCGCCCGAAGGTCGAGCCGTCGGCGGTGGTGCCGTTGCTGTTGCCCGCCCCGGCGTCCTCACCGCAGGCCGCGAGCATGCCGGCGCTGCCGAGCGCGAGCCCGGACAGTGCCGAGGCACGCAGGAAGGACCGGCGGTCGATCCGGTTGCGATACGCGAAGTTGCCCATTCAGCTCTTCCCTGCCTCCGGCCCGAACCGGGCCAGCACGATGTTCTCGATCACTCCGACGATCGCGTAGAGCAGCACCGAGACCAGTGTCACCAGCACGATCGAGGCCCACAGTTTGCTGTACTGAAAGGTGGGGATCGCGCGGATCAGCGCGGCTCCCAAACCCGTTCCGCTGCCCAGCCATTCGCCCAGTAGCGCGCCGATCAGCGCGCCCGGCACCGACACTCGCGCGGCCGCGAACACCGACGGCAGCGCGGCCGGCACGGCCACCAGGCGCAGCTTCGTCCAGCGGGAACCGCCATATGCGGCAACGAGTTCCATGGCTTGCCGGGACGCCGAGCGCAACCCGGCCATGATCATCACCAGGGCCGGGAAGAACACCACGATCGCGGCCAGCACCGTCACACCCAGCACGCCGCGCCCGAACACCAGCACGATGATCGGCGCCAACGCGACCAGCGGCACCGACCGCAGCAGCATCGCCACCGGCATGAAGGACTGTTCCACGACGGGCAGCGTGACGAACAGCGCGGCCACCACCAGCGCACCGGCCATGCCGACGCCGAAGCCGACGGCGGCGTCGCGCACGGTGATCTCCAGATCGGCCAGGATCGCGTGGCGGGCGGTGGCGGCGGAGTCGCCGGTCACCAGGTAGGTCCACACGTCCGCCGGTGTCTTTCCCACGCGCGGCCCGACCTGTGGGAACGCGGCGAGGAAGGCGTACCAGATCACGAGCATGAGGAGCAGCGAGATCAGCAGGGGGAAAAGGAATTTCCCGATTCTGCGCAGTGCGATCACGAACTCACCTCCGTCGCCGCCCCGGTCCACGGCGTCACCAGTGCCACCACCGCGTACCCGAGCCCGGCGAGCGCGGCGGCGGCCAGCGCCATCCCCCAGGTCCGAGGCACGTTGTAGGAGGTCTGCGCGGCCGTGAGCGCGACGCCGATGCCGCTGTCGACGCCGCCGAGGTACTCGCCGATGATGGCGCCGAGCACCGCCGAGGGCGCGGCGATCTTCAACGCCGCCAGCGTATTCGGCAGCGCGGCGATCACCCGCACCCGCCGCAACTGTTGCCAGCGGCCGCCGCCGTAGGCGCGGATCAGGTCGAGGCTGGTGCGATCGGCGGACCGCAGACCCGCCACGGTGCCGACCATGGTGGTGAAGAAGCAGTACATGGCGGCCAGGAACACCGTCGGGGTGCGCCCGCCGAACACCACCAGGATGATCGGGCCGAGCGCCAGCAGCGGTGTGCAGTAACTGAGGATGGCCAGCTGGGTGGCCAGCGACTCGATCGGCGGCACCAGCAGGACCAGCACCGCCAGCGCGACGGCCAGGCCGTTACCCCACAGAAAGCCTTGCAGCGCACCGGTTGCGGTGACCCGGAAGTTCGGCCCGTACAACGCCCACCCGTCGGTGTACATGGTGTGCACGACGGTCCACGGGCTCGGGACCGTGCCGCCCGCTACGCCCGCGGCTGCCAGCACCCACCACAGCGCGACGAGCGCCACGACGCCCAGCGCGCCGCCCGCGCGGTTCACTCGCCACCGCCCGGGACCACCAGCGCCGCTTCGGCTTCCGCCTCGATACCGCCACGTCCGAACAGCAGCTCCGACAGGTGGTCGTGCAGGCGGTGGAACTCCGGTGAGCGCATCATCTCGGGCGTGCGGGGCCGGGGCAGGTCGATCGGCACCATCTCCACCACCCGCCCCGGCCGCGGGCTCAGCACCGCGACCACGTCGGAGAGGAACACCGCCTCCGCGATGCCGTGCGTGACCATCAGTGTGGTGGCGGGCTTCTCGGTCCAGATGCGCAGCAGTTCGAGATTGAGCCGCTGCCGGGTCATGTCGTCGAGCGCGCCGAACGGCTCGTCCAGCAGCAGCACCGACGGCTGCACCACCAGCGCCCGCGCGATCGAAACCCGTTGCCGCATACCGCCGGACAGCTGCGCGGGCTTCGCCTTCTCGAAGCCCTCCAGGCCGACCAGCGCGATCAGGTCGGCGATCGACTCGCGGTCCACCGGCAGCCCGGCGACCTGCAACGGCAGTTTGATATTGGATTCCACACTGCGCCAAGGCAACAGCGCCGAGTCCTGGAAGGCGATGCCGAACCCGTGGCGGCGGCGCAGCTCGGCGGGGGTCGCGCCGTCGATCCGGGCGGTGCCGGTGGAGGGCGTCTCCAAACCGGCCAGGATGCGCAGCACCGTGGATTTCCCGCAACCGGACGGGCCCAGCAGCGACAGGAACGTGCCCTGATCGGTGTGCAGATCCACCGCATCCAGCGCCTGCACCGACCGGCGTCCGACCCGGAACGTCTTGCCGAGGCCGCTGACGTGGATGCCCGTGCCCACGGCCGGTGTACTACTCATGTCGTCACACTAGGAGCAACCGGTTGCGCGGATATTGCGAATCGGCTCTTCAGGTTAGGGATTGGTAACAGCGGCGTTCCGGTCGATCACCAGCCCCGGGGTTCGAACCAGTCGCGCGCCGCGCGGCGGAACAGCAGGACGATCACCACCACCGAACTGGCCGGGCCGAGCCAGCCCGGCGGGTGACCGCCGGTGATCGACGGAACCGTCCACAGCATGTTCAGTCCGGCCAGCAGGATCGCGCCGATCCGGAGCCCGCCGCCCACCGCCGCGCCGAAGGCCAGCGCCGTCAGGCCGAGCAACCAGGTCGGTACGAACGACAGCGACGTGATCAACGCCGAGCGCCCGCCGAACAGCCAGCCCGCCGCCCCCGTGCACACCAGCCCGACCGCGGCCATACCCAACGCCACCACCTGCGCCACCCGCACCGACACCGGCATCCGATAGACCTCGCTCGCCGCATCACCCCCGGCCTCCGCCATCGGTCCTCCCTGTCCTCCAACGACACCACCCCACCCCGAGTTCGCCAGCCGATCGCTCTAGCGCCGGTCGAACGGCAGAACTGTACCGCGCTACCCCACCCCGCCTGGCGCAACTCGCTGAGCGACTACCCCAGCGCCCTCACATGGCAACCGTTCCGCAACAACAACCGGCCGCGCCTCGACCGTGAAAAGCCCTTGGTCAGGCTGGTTGTCGCCGATAGCGGTGCAGCACTACTCCCGATTTCGCGAACGGAACTGTCTGGATCAACCGCAGGTGGCGGCGCCGATCATCCTCGGCGAACAGCGGCTGCCCGCCTCCCAGGAGCACGGGGAATACGAGAAGCCGAAACTCGTCGACGAGGTCGAGCCGCATGAACTCGCGCGCGGTGGTGGCGCCCGCGAACAGGATCAGCGGTCGGCCTGGTTGCTTCTTGAGCGCGTCGACCTCCTCGGCGAGGTTGTCGCCGATACGGGTGGCCGGCGTCCACGCGAGGTCGCCTTCTCGTCGAGAGACAACGATCTTCGGCAATCCGTTGACCTTGGGGGCCAGCATCTTGTCGCCCGGGGTGGCGGGATCGCGCTCCGCGTCCGGCCAATACTGCGCCAGCAGCTCGTAACTCGTCCTGCCGAAGATCTGGGCGTCGACATTGTCCAGCAGTTCGGCGAGGTAGTTGTCGAGGTCGGGGTCGACGACGTCGACCCAGTCCAAGTTCCGGCCGGGGCCTTCGGCCATACCGTCCACCGACACCATCATCTGCAAGATGACCTCACGCATCCGGCAGTCCTTTCACCATCGATAAGCCAGTCGATACTTGCTTCATCGGGTAGGACGACGTCATCCGGTGCAAATCATCGGTGGCAGCCGCCATCGCGATAGGGCCGACCGACCGCTCGGCATACGCCCTACGCGAGTACGCGGAGCAGCCGTTCCACTTCCTGCCGCATCGCGTCTCGGCCCGCGCCCAGATACCGGCGCGGGTCCGACAGGGTGGGGTCGGCGGCCAGTGCGTCACGGACGGCTCGGGTCAGGAGGATGTTCACGCGGGTGGCGATGTTGATCTTGGCCATGCCGTGGCGGACGGCCGAGCGCAGGCCCGCGTCCGGGACTCCGGAGGAGCCGTGCAGGACCAGGGGGACGGGTACCTTCGCCGCCAGCCGCGCGATCAACTCGTCGTCGAGGCGGGCATCGCGAGTGTGCATGGCGTGCGAGGAGCCCACGGCGACGGCGAGGGCGTCCACGCCGGTGGCGGCGACGAAGGCCACCGCCTCGTCGGGATCGGTGCGTACTCCCGGCGGGTGCGCGCCGTCCTTGCCGCCGATCGCGCCGAGTTCGGCTTCGAGGAAGACGCCGTGGTCGCGGCACCAGCGCGCGATGGCCGCGGTGCTGTCCACATTGTCGGCGTAAGGCATGGCCGAGCCGTCGTACATGACCGACCGGATGCCGAGATCGGCCGCCTGCCTGATCAATTCGTGTGAGGTCGCGTGGTCGAGATGGACGGTCAGCGCGGCGGGGCTGTCGGCGGCCACCGCCAGACAGGCGCGCGCCAACGGTCCCAGTCCGCCGTGGTAGCGCACCGTGTTCTCCGAGATCTGCAGGACCGCGGGACGTTTCGCGGCGACGGCCGCGGCGGCGATGGCCTCGGCGTGCTCCAGGGCGACGACGTTGAAGGCCGCCAGCGCACCGGGCCGGGCGGCGGCGAGCAGATCGGGCACGGGCAGCACGGTCACGGCGTGGATTCCGGTGCGCCACTGGGTAAGCCGGTGACCACGACCTCCGGGGCCAGCCGGTCGCGCTGCGTGCGATCGATCTCACCCGCCACCGGAATGACCACGGCCGCAGCCGAAGTCGCCACCGCGTCGGCGAGCAGCGCGGGCCAGTCGGGTTCGGGGGTGGCGGCGAGGGCGGCGATCACCGCGGCGGTCGCGGCGTCGCCCGCGCCCGTCGGGTTTCCGGCGACCGGCTCGGGCAGCGCCGCGGTCCACGCGCCCGCGGCCGTGACCGCGACCATGCCGTCGGCGCCGCGAGTCGCGATGACCGCGCGCACACCCCGATCCACCAGCGGGCGCACCGCCGCGACCACTTCCGCGGCGGTGTCGGCACGGATCCCGGTGAGCCGATGCAGTTCGTCGCGGTTGGGCATCAGCACCACGCCGGGCACCTCGGCCGCCATCTGCAGCGCCCGCCCGTCGACGTCACAGATGGTGGGAACGCCGACCTCGAGCGCGGCGCGGGCGAGGCGGGCCGGAACGGAGTCGCCGACCCCGCCCGGCTGCGAACCGGCGATCACCATGCCGCCGGTGTTGGGCAGCAGGCCGGTGACGCGGACCAGCAGCTGCTCCACCGCGTACGGATCCCCCACGCGCGCACCGGGTTCCCAGAGCGCGGTCGCGGTGCCGTCGCCGGACTCGCTGATCACCACCGTGCGCCGCACCCACGGCAGCGCGTGCACGAAATCCACCGGCAGCTCCAGTTCGGCGGCGGCGGCGAAGACGTGGTCGGAGAAGCCCGTCGCGCGGGAGTACTTCCCGAGCTGATTGAGCACGCGGGTCACATTGATGCCCTTGCCCCCGATGCGCTGCTCGACCGACAGCACCCGATGCGCCCGGCCACGCTCGAACCGCTCCACGCGGTAGGTCATGTCGTAGGCGGGGTTCATCGTCACGGTGAGGATCACGTCAACCACTGTCCATGGCGTAGGACGCGGCGCAACCCCTGATCCTCGTCGAGCACGACCGCGTCGGCGGCCAGACCCGGCCGTAGATCGCCGACGTCGGCCAGCCCGGCCGCCGCGGCGGGTGTCGACGTGGCGGCGCGGACCGCGTCGAGCAGCGGCACACCGCATTCGCGCACCGCCCAGCGCAGGCATTGCAGCAGCGTGGCGGTACCCCCGGCGATAGCGCCGGAGGCCACGCGGGCGACACCGCCGGTCACCCGGACCGGTTGCGGGCCGAGCCGGTACTCGCCGTCCGGCAGTCCGGCGGCCTGCATGGCGTCGGTGACCAAGGCCACACGGCCGGGAGCGGCGGCGAAAGTCAGTGCGGCGAAGCCGGATTCGATGTGGACGCCGTCGCCGATGAGTTCCACGATCGCGTACCGCTCGGCGGCGGCGACCAGTGCGGCGGCGGCCGGTCCCGGCGCGCGGTGATGCAACGGCGGCATCCCGTTGGCGAGGTGGGTGACCAGCGTGCCGGGGCCGCCGGGCGCCAGCGCGCCGCGGAACTCGGCATAGTTCGCGTCGCTGTGACCGAGCGCCACCACTACACCGTGGGCGGCGAGCAGGCGGGCCGCGCCGTCGAAGCCGCGGCGCTCCGGCGCGAGCGTCATGACGCGCAGTTGCCCTCCGGCGGCGGCCAGCAGCCGCTCGATCAACGCCGGATCGGGATCGGTCAGGAACCGCGGATCCTGTGCGCCGCAACGCGCTTCGGACAAGAACGGCCCCTCGACATGGATGCCCGCGAGCACGCCGTCGTCGGCCAGCGCACGCAGGGTGGCCGTCTGCGCCACCATGTCGTCGGGCGCGCCGGTGACCACACTCGCCACCACGCTCGTGGACCCCTGCCGCTGATGGAACTCCGCCGCGGCCCTGGCCTCCCCCGCGTCCACGGTGTCGAACCGATGCCCGAACCCCCCATGATTGTGAATGTCCACCAGCCCCGGCACGATCGTCCCCGCAAACTCCAGCGGAGCGCAATCCGGTTCCGCGCCCGCCCATTCCGAATACGGCCGCACAGCCTCGATCCGCCCACCCCGCACCGACACCACCCCGTCATCCAACACCCCCGCCCCCGACACCACCCGCCCCCGCACATGCATCCCCGCCACCGCCAACCATCACGCCCCCTCCCCCACCTCTGCCCCCACCCCGGCAACCACCACCCTGCCAACACCCGCCTCACCCACATCACCCCGACAGCAGCCGCCCTCACCCACATCACCCGACCACCCCGCCGCGCACATCCTCCCGGCCACCACCACCCGATCCCACGCCATCCCGACCACCCGGCCCCGCGCCATCCCGGCCACCACCACCCGATCCCACGCCATCCCGACCACCCGGCCCCGCGCCATCCCGGCCACCACCACCCGATCCCACGCCATCCCGACCACCCGGCCCCGCGCCATCCCGGCCACCACCACCCGATCCCACGCCATCCCGACCACCAGGTCCCACGTCATCCCGGCCACCGTCACCCGGTCCCACGTCGTCCCGGCGCGCTTTTGGCCGGGAGCTTTGCCTGTGGACTGTGAGTTCCCGCCGGGAGCGGGCCGGGATGGCGTGGGGGAGATACGCTGCGTCATTCCAGGACCCCCGTGCGGGCGTAGTGGGCCGCGCCGACCAATCCCGCGCGGGCGCCGAACTTGCCGAGCACCACGGGAGGAGCGGGGGCGACGCGCAGTAGGCGGGTGAGGCGGTCGTGTAGTGCGGTGGTCAGGAGGGTGCCCGCACCGGCGAGGCCGCCGCCCAGCACGATCAGCTCCGGGCAGGTGGCGTGGATAACGCCGAACAGGCCCTCGGCTAGGGCGGCCACGGCGTCGTCCACCACGGCGCGGGCGTCCGGGTCACGATCCAGAACGTCGAAAACCGCCGCCGCACCGGACATTTCGCGTCCGGTGCGATCGCGATACGCCCGCGCGATGGCGGTGCCGGAGGCCACGGTTTCCACACAGCCGATACTGCCGCACGGGCAGCGCAGACCGTCGCGGTGACGCACCGGAATATGGCCGTATTCGCCCGCCTGCCCGGCCGCACCGCGGACCAGGCGACCGCCGACCGAGAGCGTGCCGCTGATCCCGGTCCCGAGAATCAGCACGCACACATCGGCACGGCCGCGGCCCGCCCCATAACGCCACTCGGCCCAGCCCGCGACCGCGACGTCGTGCTCGATCAGCACCGGCATGCCCCAGCGCGCGCTGAAACGGTCCCCGACCCGTACATCCCGCCAGCCGATATTGCTGCTGAACACCGCCAGCGAGCGGGCCGGGTCGACGATGCCCGGCAGCACCACCGCCGCCCGTGCCACCGACTCACGCTGCGCCGCGGGCAATTCCGCGAGCACACCGGCGCCGAGTTCGCCCATCGCGTCGAATGCGGCCGCTCCGCGCGGCGTCGGCACGACCCCCGCGCTCAGCACCACCCCGGCGGCATCGGTGATCTCCGCCTTGGTCGTGGTCCCGCCGACATCCACGGCGAGCACCAGATCCGACGGCTCGACGCTGGTCACGACGGTCAGTCGAGCACGACCGAGCGGTTCAACCCGCGCGGGTGATCGGGATCCAGGTCCAGATCGGCGGCGCGGAGCGAGCACAACCGATGCACGCGCACCAGGTCGGCCATCGCGTCGATATCGCGGTGCTCGAAATGCGCTCCGGCGGCCCGGATTTCGTCCGCCAGACCGGGAATCACCGGTCCCAGCGCCCACACCGCCCGCCCGGGCGCGGCGATGCTGATCGGCCCGTGCCGGTATTCGGTAGCCAGGTAACCCTCGGCCCATGCCTGGCAGGATTCCCGCAGCTTCAGCGCCGCCTCCTCCGCCAGCGCACCCGCGAAACCCATTCCGACGAAGGTGATCTGCTCGGCACCGCGAACCGCGGCGGGCAGACTCGCCGGGTCCTCGGCCAGCACCGCGCGCGCTTGCGCGATCGCCGGGTCCAGGTCCTCGCCCAGGTGTCGGCGCAGGATCGCCAGTGCCGTGGTCGCGAATCGCGTCTGCACCACGGAGCGCTCGTCCACCTCCGGAATCAGGATCGGGTCGCCCAACTCGAGCACCGGCGTCCCCGGACTGGAACAGATGACGGTCCGCGGCACACCGGCGGGGATGGCACGCATCGCCTCGACCACCTCGGTGGTCGTACCGGAACGGCAGATCACCAGGTAACGGTCGTAGTCGCGGCCGGTACGCACCTGTGACGCGGGCCAGGCGTCGGTCAACCCCTGCCCCGCCTCCTCGCGCAGCGCCGCGAACGCCCGGGACATGAACAGCGAAGTACCGCAACCGATGACGGCCACCCGCTCGCCCGGCACCGGCAGCAGCGCCGCGTACTCGGCGGCGATGGCCGCGGCGCGCGCCCAGTCGTCCGGCTGGGTGGCCACCTCGGCGGCGAGATGGGTCGTGGCGATTCGATCGGCGGAATTCGGCACCCCACCAGAATCAACCCGATGATCGTTCATGTCAAATTTACACCGAAAGCGGTCATATTCGATCAGTGTTATCGCTAACCTCGGTCCATTCGAATCGTTCGCCTCGAAAGGTTCTACTCGTGAAACGTCCACTCCGCGGCGTGTTCTCGTCGATAGCGCTGGTCACCGGCCTCACCGTGGCGACCTCCGCCTGCGGTTTCGGTGGCGGCGACGCCGACGACTCGGACCCGAACACCCTGTCCTTTCTGGCACCGAGCTACAGCGACGGTACCAAGTCGGAGTGGGACCGGATCATCGACGATTTCCAGCAGCACAATCCCGGTATCCGGGTGAAGCTGCAGATCGAGTCGTGGGATTCGATCAACGACGTGGTGCGAACCAAGTTGCAGTCCCAGTCGACCACCCCCGACCTGCTCAATATCGACGCCTACTCCACCTTCGCCACCGACGGCCGGCTCTATCCGGCCGCCGAGGTGGCCTCGCCCGCCGTCCTCGGTGATATCCAGCCCGATTTCGCCCGCAACGCCTCGATCAACGGAACACAGTGGGCGCTACCGCTTTTCGCGTCCACCCGCGCGCTGTTCTACAACACCGACCTGTTCGCGCGGGCCGGTATCGCCGCGCCGCCGAAGACCTGGGCCGAGTTGACCGACGCGGCCCGGCGCATCCAAGCGCTCGGCGGCGGCGTTTCCGGCTACGGGCTGCCCCTGGGCAGCGAGGAGGCCCAGGGCGAAACCTCGATCTGGACCTTCGGCGCGGGCGGGAGCTGGTCGGACGGCGACGCGATCACCGTCGACACGCCCGCCAACGCCACGGGCGTACGGGCGATGCAGTCGCTCGCCGACGCCGGTGTGACACAACCGAATCCGGGCGCCACCGACCGCAAGGACGTCGTCAACGCCTTCATCCAGGGCAAGATCGGCATGATCGAGGGCCTGCCCCCGGTGATCGAGATGATCGCGCAGAAGAATCCCGGGCTGAAATACGCCACCGCGCCCAGCCCGACCGAGTCCGGCGCCCCGGTGACGCTCGGCGTCGCCGACCACCTGATGGCCTTCGATAAGAACGGAACCAAGACCGAGGCGATCCGGAAGTTCCTCGACTACTTCTATTCCGCCGGTGTGTACTCGACGTTCGTGCGGAGCGAGCATTTCATCCCGATCACCACCAGCGGCACGCGGGCGATGTCCGAAGACCCTGTCGTGCGGGCGTTCTCGACCACCCTGCCCGTGGCGAAGTTCTACCCCAGCAACAACCCGAAATGGGGTGCCGCGCAAGGCGCTATCCGGCAGCAGATGGGCACCGTCGCGCAGGGCGCCGACCCGGGCGCGGTGCTGCGCAAGATCCAGCAGGCGGCGAGTTGAGCGGCGGCGCGGGGCAACCCGGCCGTCGATCCACCGCGACCCTGCGCGCACTGCCCTGGATCGGCCCGGTGCTGGTGCTCGTCGCGGCCGTGGTGGCCTTTCCCGCCGGCTACATGCTGTGGACATCCACGCGCCGCCTGAACGCCTACGGCCAGGACCGCGGACCGGCCGGGTTGGACAACTTCCGCGCGCTGTTCGCCATCGACGAGTTGGGCAGCGTGCTGCTGCACACCGTGGCGTGGGTGATCGCGGTCGTCGTGCTCACGCTGATGCTGTCGGCGGGGCTGGCGCAGTTCCTGAACAAGGACTTCCCGGGCCGCACCGCCGTGCGCATGGCGATCCTGGTGCCGTGGGCGGCGTCGGTCGTGATGACGACGACGGTCTTCGCCTACCTGCTGGATCCGGACGTGGGCATAGTCAACCGTTTCCTGGTCGACATCGGCGTGCTGGACCGGGGTTTCGGTTTCACCAAGGCGGCGGGACCGGCGTTCCTGGCGGCGATCGGGGTGGCGGTATTCGTCTCCGTCCCGTTCACCACCTACGCGATACTCGCCGGGCTGCAAGCGATTCCGGCCGAACTCGAGGAGGCCGGGCGGGTGGACGGGGCCGGGGCGTGGCAGCGCTACCGCTACCTCACACTGCCGCAGCTGCGCCCGGCCATCGCGGTCGCCACGATCGTCAACATCATCAACGTGTTCAACTCGCTGCCCATCCTGCAGGTCCTCACCGGCAGCATCGCGGGCTTCTCTGCCGACACCACGACGACCTTGACATTCAAGCTGATCCGGCAGAACCAGCAGGTCGCCACGGCCGCGGCGCTGAGCGTGCTGAACTTCGCGCTGATCGCGGTGATCATCGCCGTGTACGTGAAACTGATTCGTCCGGCCGGGGAGGAGAGCGCGCGGTGACGACCGTGAAGGCTTCGGCTGTAGCCATTGTCCCCCAGTCGGACTCGGCGCTTTCGGCACCGAAGCGGCGCCGACGCTGGGACCTGACCGTGGTCGGCATCGGGATCGCGGCGATCGTTCTCATCCCGTACGTGGTGATGGTGCTGGGCTCGCTGAAACCCCGCGCGGAGATCCTGCGCATCCCGCCCACCTACCTGCCGCATCAGTGGCGCCCCGGCAACTACGCCACCATGTGGGACACCCCGGAGGCGCCCCTGCCGTTCAATCTGGTGAGCACCGTGGTGATCGCGGTGTGCGCCACCCTGCTGGTGCTGGCCGTGGCCGTACCGGCCGCGTATTACACTGCGCGGCGGCGCTTTCCGGGTAAGGCGGCGTTCCTGGGGCTGGTGCTCGTGACCCAGATGTTGCAGCCGACCGTGCTGGTGACCGGCCTGCTGCGCGAGTTCCTCACCCTCGGCATCGACGACACCTGGCTGGCGATGATCCTGGTGAACGCGGCGTTCAACCTGTCGTTCGCGGTGTGGATCCTGCACAGCTTCTTCGCCTCGGTGCCGGTGGAGATCGAGGAGGCCGCCCAGCTGGACGGGCTGAGCCGGTGGCAGACCCTGCTCCGGGTGAGCCTGCCGCTGGTGTGGCCGGGCCTGGTCACCGCGACCATCTTCGCGTTCGTGTCGTGCTGGAACGAGTTCGCGGCCAGTCTGGTGATCTTGACCACGCCGGAGAACCAGCCGCTGTCGGTGGCGTTGACGAAGTTCATCGGGCAGTACGACACGGCTTGGCAATATGTCTTCGCGATCTCTACGGTCGGCATCGTGCCCGTTGTCATCCTGTTCGCGCTCATCGAGAAGCGCCTGGTGGCCGGCCTGACCGCCGGGAGCGTGAAATGACCGCCGCGACCGATCGCTCCCAGCGCTGGAACCGGTTGCTGGAGCTGCTGGCCGACACCGGACGGCTGTCGGTGGAGGAGGCCGCCGAGCGGCTCGGGGTCTCTCCCGCCACCGTCCGCCGCGACTTCACCGCCCTCGCCGACCAGCAGCTGGCCACCCGCACGCACGGCGGCATCGTCGCCACTCAGGTCGCCTACGAACTGCCGGCCCGGTATCGCAGCGGCGACGCGGCCAAGCAGCGGGTCGCGGAATACGCTGCGGGACTGCTGGATCCGGCCGAGGTGGTCGGCCTCAACGGCGGCACCACGACCACGGCGGTGGCCCGCGCGCTGGCCCGGCGCCCGGATCTGCCGAATACCGCCGACCATCAGATGACCATCGTCACCAACGCCCTCAACATCGCCGGCGAGATGGTGTTGCGCCCCCAGCTGCGCACCATCTGTCTCGGCGGCATGGCCCGCCGCGAATCCTACGAACTGCACGGCCCGCTGGCCGAACGCGCCCTGGCCGAACTGCGGTTGGACACGGTGGTTCTCGGCGTCGACGCGCTCTCCGCCGAGGGCGGCGCCCAGTGCCGCCACCTCGACGAGGCGGGCATCAATGCCGAAATGGCAAGGCGCGCCCGCCGAGTCGTCGTCGTAGCCACCGCCGAGAAACTGCAGCGCACCGCCCTGGCCCGCATCTGCCCCATCGAGGACATCGAGATCCTCGTCCTCGACACCGCCGCCGACCCGGCCCAGGTCGCGCGCATCCGAGAGACGGGCGTCCGCGTGGAACTAGTGTGACCGCAACAACTTCCGCCTACCCCCGGTCGAACTCCCCAGCCTGCACGCCAGCCGTGAAGGCATCCCACTCGGCGGGGTGAAAGACGAGCGCCGGACCACCCCGATCCTTGGAGTCCCGCATCCCGACCATCCCCCCATCCAGGTGCGCCACCTCCACGCAATCCTTCTGCGAGCCGCTGCGACTGGACTTGAACCACTTGGCCCGGGAGAGATCGATGCTCACTCGCCATACTCCTTCGCTACAGCCAGGATGAAAGCCCTGGATTTCTCTTGTTCCAACGCTACCCGGTCGATCTCCCGCAACGCACGCCTATATCGATTCACATCCTCGTCCTGTTCGAGGTAGAGATCGCCCGCGTACTCCTCAACGTAGACCACCGGAGGCTCTACTGTCTTGGACTGCTGCAGCGGAGGGAACTCCAACAAGCTGAACGATCCAACGTATGAGCCCAGTATGCTCCGCGCCGCGAAGGGAACCACCCGTACCGAAACATTGGGCAGCTCAGAAAGTTCCACGAGCCGAACCAACTGCTCGCTCATCACCGCTGGGCCGCCCGCGTGGTCTCGCAACACCGCCTCCGAGAGAAGGGCATGGACCTCGAAACAGGGGTCATCGAGACATGCTTGTCTGCGTGTGGACCACTCGATGCGCTTCTCGATTTCTTCAGTAGGCACATCCGGCGATTCAGCCCAAGCGATTGCACGACGGTAGTTCGGGGTCTGTAGCAGGCCGGGGAGGATCGATACCCGCCATATCGTGAGGCGACTGGCCGCTTCCTCCAAGGCCAGATAGTGATCGAAGTCCCCGATGAACTGATCCGCGTAGCCACGCCACCACCCACCACCGTGCTTGTGGGCCGTCCGCACCTCGTGGGCCAGGGCCAGCACCGTTCGTCGTTCCTTGTCCGAAGCACCGTAGGAGTCGCAGAGGATGTTCAGGAAGATGTCGTTGGGCCGGGTGTTCTGGCCGTCCTCCAACCGGCCGATGCTCTGCGCGGAGACGCCGATGATTCTCGCGGCCTCTGCCTGCTTGACCGCCGCACGCTCGCGAAGCATATGCATCTGACGCCCCAATGCCCGGCGTGCGAGGGTAGATCCAGATGTTGCCATTTTCGTTAGCCTCACTACTGGTCGTGTACGGGTTTACGGAAGGCCCCTTTTCGGAGCGTGCTGTTACGGATCCCCCCGAAAAAGAAGTGTGGTAGCTACGGTGCGTCCGAGCCGGGTTGCACCTTCCGCGTTTCGAGCGGTTGGCGTACAACTGATTTCACCCCCGGCAGCCGGGATGATTCGGCCACCGCTATCCAAATCCCCTGTGGCCCAGCCATTCCCTACGACAGGTATACCACGCCACCGCGACCATGGAGAAGAAATGCGCGACATTCCGATAACCGACCACAGCGAATTCCCGGTGATGACGGTCGATTACGCGCACGTCATTATGCAGAACCACATCGACTGTCCCATTATGGCCTGCCCGGTCAAGCGCCAGGCCAAGTCGTGCCTCGTGCAGGCGGGTCGCCTCACCCCGGACTCGCGCCGCAGTAGCTCGGCAATGGGCTATTGATATGCCCCGCTGTCGGATTGCCGACGCCGGGACCGGTGAGTCGAAATTGCCCGGCAAGGATCTGCTGTTGGCCGCGATGCGCGGCATGCCGCACCGCTCGCATCCGGTATTGGAGGCCGCGGCCGAGCTCGCGATTCTGCACCGGTGCCGCGCGCATTCTCCTGGCAGTCCCGGAGACGACGAAATCGACCGGCAGCGTGCCGAATTGGTGCTGGCGATCGACAGATTCGTGTTGTTCGTAACTCCGGTACCTCCGGGTGGCGCTCCTTTGCATACCGAGACGATCGGCACCATTGTGGATCGGCTGGCTTGGCACTGCACCGACGCGCATATCACCCACGCCGACGACGAGCACGCGCACGGCATGGCGGTGCTGCTGTTGCACAAACTCGCCGATGCCTATGACGAACTCAGCGAAGAGGTGGCCCGTGGCCGCCGTCGCCTCCCCTCCACCTTCCGGCCCTGACCACGGTTCCCGGGCGAGATCACGGTATGGCATCGAATCCCGTTGCCGATCGGAAACATTCGGCGTGCAGGATGACCGCCGTGGAATCGCTCCCACTCAAACACAGCCTCCTGGAGGCATGCCGCGGGACGGCGCAGGACGATAATTTCGTGCTGCGCTGTGCCTGCCGGCTGGCCGAGCTGCACGAGCAGCGGCTCGGCGGGACAACGAGTGCCGTGCGCGGCATCGATCGCGATCGTGCCCGGCTGGTGCACGACATAGACCAGTGGGTCGCAACGCAATTGCCGCGTGCGCACGGCGGTGCGCGATTACATACCGAGACGGTGGGGACGGTGGTGGATCGGCTGGCGCAGTTCTCCGCACTGGCCTACCTGACGCTGACCGACGCCCCCGAATCGACGGTCCGCGAGGCGTGGCGGCGGTTGTCGGAACTGGCGACCGCCTACGACGATCTCGCCGCCGACGTCAGCGCCGGACTGTGTCGGCTACCCGACCTCAGCGGCGACCACTCCTACGAACACTGAAAGCTACGCACCGTCCGAACGGCGGCGCCGTCGAGGGGAGCGGCGCCGCCGTCTGCGGGGAAGGCCGGATCAGGGCAGCTGATCCGTGCCGGTCGGACCGGCGAATTCATCGTGTCGCCACAGCCTCGAGGTCCGCCGCGATCCGGCTGTGAATCCGCTGTCAACCGGCCACCGAGCAGCCCGGCGGCACCGCGCGACCGGCGAACATGTCCGCCACCCACGCGCCGGTCGCGGGGATGGCGAGCGCACCCACGACGAAATGTTCGCCCGGCAGCGGGGCCAGCCGGACCTGGGCGCCACGAGCGCACCAGTCGCCGTACAGGTTCCGTGCCTGCTCGAACGGCAGCCAGTACTCGTGGACGCCGTGGTAGATCAGCGCGGGCGAGCGTGGGGCGAGTGCGCCGAGCCGGTTGTCCGCCAGTATCTTTCGCACCATCGGGAGCGCCGTCGGGTCGGGCACGTCGGTGAAGTCTTCGACCTTCAGCGGGACGAGCGACCCGAGCACGGTCTCGCCGCCGACGCAGATGTCCTTGAGCAGGTGCGCCAGCCGCCAGCCGTTGTCGTTGAGCAACGTCAGCAGTTCGGGGTATTCGCGGGCCAGTCCGAGCGCCGCGGCGAGGAAGATCCCGGCGGCGCCGATGCTCCCGTTCATGGTGCGCCGCAACTGGTCGTAATCGGCTGGGACGCCGCCGATCAGGGAACCGACCACCGGCAGTTCCGGCGCGTACTCCCCGGCCAGTTGCGCCGCCCACCCCGTCGCGATGGCCCCGCCGGAGTAGCCGCTCATCACGATCGGCGAATCCGGCCGCACCTCGGCCACGCCGAGATGCCCGGCCGCCCGCAGTGCGTCCAGCACGGCATGGCCGCCCATCCGCCCGGCCGCGTAGGCCTGGCGCGGGCCTTGATGGTCGGGCACGATCACGGCGTACTCGCGGGCCAGCAGCAGTCCGATCGACAGCTGATCGGCCTGCACTCCCTCCTGCAACTGCCGCGACGGGGCACAGGTGTTGCCGAGCGAGGAGATCGGGATGTTGTAGGACACCAGCGGCCGCGAACCCGTTCCGCGCCAAGGTTTCTGCGGCGTCAGCAGGGTGGCGACCACCGGCACCGGCTCGTCCTTGGCGTTCGTGGACCGGATCAGCAGCTCGATCGACCGCACCGGAATCGGGAACCAGTTACGCACGGCACGGGACGCGAGAACGTCTCCCGGAGCACGCGTTTCGAATCCGGGCGGCGGGGTGTAGAACGGGTCGCCCAGCGGGGTCGGCAGCACCGATTCGAGTACGCGCGGTGGATTCACGAACTCACCGAGGGGGTTCGCGCGAACCACCGACCGCTCCGCGCCGACCACGGTCGCGGCCACCGCGACCGCCACGGCCACAGTCCACATCCGGGCCACCCACCGCCGTGCACTCGCCACGTCCACTCCCGCTGTGCTCGCCCGCCACAGGCGGGCCTCCGCCGATTCCGCACAAGTCACCAAGCAGCCGCCGCCGAGGACGACGGGGGAATCTCGACCCTACCTACCCCCATGATCAGTTTCATGTACGCCGATCGGCGCGCCGCACCCGTTCGGGGCGAGGATGAGTTGGAAATATCCGCGGAACACCAGCTCCTCGGGTATGGCCTCGTAGAGCAGTACGAGCGTGGTGAGACCGGGCAGTGCGCCGACGACCTCGGTCGCCGTGCCGGTACGGTCAACTGCGTCCATGACCGCCCAATTCTTCGGTGGAGCCTGGACCCAGATGGAGTTGCACGATCCGGACGCGGCCGTTGCCGCAGTGGCTTTCGTCGCCGTGCCGTTCGCGTCGACCGCGGTGCCGCTGTGGTGGCGGCGCCGCGTCACCCTGCGGCGGGCGGAGCGCCCGAAAGTAGTGCGCGTACCGCGGTGATGGTGTCGGCGTCTGCGGGGTCCTTGTCGGGGCGGTAGCGCAGGACTCGGGCGAAGCGTAGGGCCACGCCGCCCGGGTAGCGGGGACTGACCTGTACGCCGTCGAGGGCGATCTCGACCACCAGGTCGGGGTGCAGGTACACCGTGTGGTCGTCGCGGGTGCGTTCGTGGCGCGGGAATTCCTCGGTCTGCCAGCGCAGTAGCGCGTCGGTAAGTCCCTTGAACGTCTTGCCGACCATGATCGGGGCGCCGCCGTCCGGGTCGCGCGCGCCCAGGTGGAGGTTCGACAGGTAGCCGGTGCGGCGGCCGTAGCCCCATTCCGCGCCCAGCACGATCAGGTCGAGGGTGTGCGAGGGCTTGATCTTCTGCCAGGCACGGCCGCGGCGACCGGCGGCGTAGGGCGAGACCAGTGATTTGACCACGACGCCCTCGTGCCCCGCCGCGAGCGCGCCCTCGGCGAACTCCGCCGCCGCGGCGGCGTCGGGTGCGACGAGCGCCGGAATGCTGTGCGCACCGGCCACCGCCGTGAGCGCCGAACGCCGCTCGGACAGCGGAGCATCGAGTAGGTCGGCGCCGTCGAGGTGCAGGCAGTCGAAGAAGTACGGATGCAGCAGCAGCTCGCGCGTCGAGGTCGCCGCGGGGACCGACTGGCCCAGTGCCGCGGCCGCGCTGTCGGCCGCTTCGGCCTCGGCCGGTGTCAGCGCGAAGCGGCTCATCGTCTCCTGGAACGGGCGGGGCCGCCCGGCATCGGTGAGTGCGAGCGTCTCGCCGTCCAGTACCACGCTCGTACAGTCCAGCCCCAGGACCAGATCCACCAGTTCGGGCACGTTGCCGGTGATCTCCCGCAGCGTGCGGGTGAAGATCCACACCTGAGTTCCCTTGCGGTGCACCTGAATTCGCGCGCCGTCGAGTTTGTGCTCCACGCTCACCCGCCCGTCGAATTCGGCGAAGGCCTCCGCGAGCGAGCCGCCGGGCGAGGCGAGCATCGGCTGGATCGGACGGCCGACCTCCAGGCGGAATTCCGCCAGGGCACCCGCGCCGCCGGTCATCGCCGCCGCCGCCGTGACGGGCAGGCGCCCCGACAGCATGTGCGCGCGGCGGACCAGGTCGACGGGCACCTCGGCGGCGACGGCGACCGCCTCGGCGACGATCGCGGTCAGCGCGCCCTGCCGCAGCTCACCGGTGAGCAGCCGCACGAGGAAATCCCGCTCGGCCGCCGTCGCCGCCGACAACAGGGCCACCAGCGACTCCCGGCGGCGCTCCGCCGAGCCGGAACCGGCGATTCCGGCCAGTTCGTCGAAGGTCGCGTGCACGGCCGACACGGTCAGGCTCGGTTCCGCCGCGGGCGCCACGGACAAGCCGGTGAGCGTGCGCCAGCCGGTGCCGATGCGGCCCTGCGGCAGTTCCCCCGACACCCACGCCACCACGGGCGCGAGTTCGGCGGGCTCGGCCTGTTTCAGCAGTCCGGCCAGTGTGGCAATCTTGCTCTTGCGCGACGATGTCGCGCGCACGGCGCCCGACGCCTCGACTACTTGCGACAACAGCACGATTCCGACCGTAGTCCGCGGGTCCGACACGACCGCGGACGGGCTTGTTAATCGAATGTTTGCAGAGCTGCGAAACCACCCATAAACTGGACGAATGGCCAAGACTTTCGTCGGTGCGCGGCTGCGACAACTGCGCACCGAGCGCGGGCTGAGCCAGATCTCGCTCGCCAAGAAGCTGGAGATCTCGGCGAGCTACCTCAATCAGATCGAACACGACGTGCGCCCGCTCACCGTGCCGGTGCTGCTGCGCATCAGCGAGGTGTTCGGCGTCGACGCCGGCTTCTTCTCCTCCCAGGACGACACCCGCCTCATCGCCGAACTGCAGGAAGTCGTGATGGACCAGGAGCTGGCCATCGAGGCCGACGCCCAGGAGATCGCGGAGATGGTCTCGGCGCATCCGAGTCTGGCCCGGGCGATGGTGAACATGCACCGCCGCTACCGCAACACCACCGCCCAGCTCGCCGCCGCCACAGAGGACCGCTTCTCCGACGGCAGCGGCTCGGGCGCCATCTCCCGCCCGCACGAGGAGGTGCGCGACTTCTTCTATCAGCGGCAGAACTACATTCACGAATTGGACACCGCCGCGGAGGAACTCGCCACCCGGATGCGTTTCCACGGCGGTGATCTCAAGCGTGAGATCGCGCGGCGGCTCACCACCGCCCACGGCGTGCAGATCGTCGAGCGCATCGATCTCGGCGAGGGCGTGCTGCACCGCTTCGATCCCGTGGCACGGCGGCTGGAGATCGCGCCGCATCTGTCCGGCGGGCAGCGGGTGTTCAAACTCGCCGCCGAGCTGGCCTATCTCGAATGCGGCGAACTGGTCGAAAAACTCGTGGAGGAGGGCAATTTCGCCTCCGAGGACTCCCGCACGCTCGCGCAATTGGGGCTGGCGAACTACTTCGCGGCGGCCCTGGTGCTGCCCTACTCGTATTTCCACGAGGTCGCGGAGGATTTCCGGTACGACATCGAGCGATTATCGGCATTCTTCACCCAGAGCTACGAGACCATCTGTCACCGGCTCTCGACGCTGCAACGACCGAAGCTGCGTGGCGTGCCGTTCTCGTTCGTGCGCGTGGACCGGGCCGGGAACATGTCGAAACGCCAGTCCGCCACCGGTTTTCACTTCTCCTCGTCGGGCGGCACCTGCCCGCTGTGGAACGTCTACGAGACCTTCGCCTATCCGGGCCGGATCATGACGCAGATCGCCCAGATGCCCGACGGCCGCAAATACCTGTGGATCGCGCGCACCGTGGAGCGGCGCGCCACCCGTTACGGCGAACCGAGCAAGACCTTCGCCATCGGCCTCGGCTGCGAACTGCGGCACGCGGGCCGCGTCGTCTACGCCGACGGACTGGACCTCAACGACCCCAAGGCCACCCCCATCGGCGCGGGCTGCCGGGTGTGCGAGCGCACCAACTGCCCCCAGCGCGCCTTTCCCCCGCTGGGCAAATCCCTCGACATCAGCGAGCACCGGAGCTCGATTTCCCCGTACGTGCTGCGCTGAAGATCATCGATCCGCAGATTTCACGTCGCCGAAACATCCGCAACAAGGGCGTCATCGACAAATATTCGGGCGCAACACTTCCCGCATACTCTTCGCAACGGATACGCACGCTGTATACAACGGCGAATTCCATGGGTATCCACGCGGGCCGAGGGACTCGAATATCAGGCCATCGATGAGGGGCGGTGCGGTTCCGTTCGATACCCGGTCACGGAACCGCACCGGTCGATCTCATGAACACTGCCGTACACCATGTGTGGCACCCCGCCGAATCCGGCTGTTAGCGTGAGGCATGGTGTCGACGAAGCCACGCATCGAACCGGGCCGTCTCCGCGAGCTGGGACCCGTCAACTGGACTGTCTGGCAGGTGATCTCGCGCGCCGCCGGGACGGCCGACGCACACCTGTTCAGCACCCTCGGCCGCACCGGCGGGCTGTTCCGCGGCTGGCTGCACTACTCCGGCCGCCTGATGCCCGGCGGCCGCCTCCCCCGCTACGAGACCGAACTGGCGATCCTGCGCGTCGCCCACCTGCGCGACTGCGACTACGAAACCGATCACCACATCCGGCTGGGCAGGCGCGCCGGCATCACCCCGGAAATCCTGGACCGCCTCCGCACCGGCCCGCAGGCCCCCGGCTGGTCGCCGAGGGAGCGCGCCCTCCTCACCGCCGTCGACCAACTCGTCCGAACCCGGGATCTCGACGACACCACCTGGTCGGCCCTGGCCGCCCATTACGACGAGCGCCGCCTCATCGAAATCGTCCTCCTCGTCAACCAGTACGAGGGCCTGGCCAGCACGATCACCACCCTGCGCATCCAGACCGACCACTAGGACTCGGGTCGCGGTTCGATGCCGCGGATCCGCCGGCCACGGCGGCGGTGGCGGGTTCGCGCTCCCCGATCCCGAGCGGTGTTGTCGGTGGGGACTGCCACCATCGGGGGATGACAACTCTGGGCGCTGTCTTCCTGCCGCAGAACCCGCCGGAGCGTGTGCGCGAGGTGGCGCGGATCGCGGAGGAGGTGGGGCTCGAGGAGCTGTGGTTCTGGGAGGACTGCTTTTTCGAGGGTGGGGTGTCGGCGGCCGCGGTCGCGCTCGCGGCGACCGAGCGGCTGCGGGTGGGTGTGGGCGTGCTGCCGGTGCCGCTGCGCAATGTGGCGATCATGGCCATGGAGATCGCCACGCTGGAGCGGATCTTTCCCGGGCGTGGCGTCTGGTGCGTCGGCCACGGCGTGCAGGAGTGGATGGGACAGGTCGGTGCGCGGGTCGAATCTCCGGTCACGCTCCTGCGCGAATATGTGGAGGCGCTGCGTCGGCTGCTCGCGGGTGAGCGGCTGACGGTCGAGGGCCGCTACGTCCGGCTAGAGAACGTCGCGCTCGACTGGGCGCCGGCGCGGCCGCCGGTCGTCGTCGCCGCGGCGACGGGCCCGCGCACACTGCGCCTGGTCGGTGAGGTCGCCGACGCCGCCATCCTCACGGCGAGCACCTCCACGGCCGCACTGCGCCGAGCGGTCGCACTCCTGCGGGAGGGCCGCGCGGTCTCCGGCCGCGCCGACGCCCCGCGCGTCCTGGCCAACCTGCTGACCGTCCCCGGTCCCGACGCCGCGTCCCGGTTGCGCACGGAACTGCTCCGAATGGGCGAGCACCCATCGAACGACAACGCCTCCGCCGAGGACCGCATCGGCGTGGCGGGCGATGCGCAAGCTGTCGCCACCGCCGTCGTCGACCTGGCCGCGGCCGGTGCCGACACGGTCATCCTGCAGCCCAGCGCCGATCAGGACCCGGTGGAATTCGTCCGCTTCGTCGCCGGACAGATCCGCCCACTGGTCCCGTGATACGGCGATGTCGGCGGGCCGTCCGCTGCCTCCCGAGACGACATCCTCAGCGGGGAGGCTGTTCGATGAGGGCGGCCAAGCCGTCCAGCACGCGGGCCAGGCCGAATTCCCAAGCGTGAGTGGCCGAATAGGCGCTGTCGTGGGCCGCGCCGGTGGCGGCGCCGATGCGGGCGGCGAGGGGATAGCGCTGCGCGTCGAAGACGCGGGCGAGGATGGGGGCCGTGCGGTCCCACCACTCCCGGTCGGACATGCCGGTGTCGGCGGCGGCCCGCCGGGTGTCGATGTCGATGCGAGCCACCGCGGTGACGACGCCGAGTAGGTGGGTGAGCGCGGCGTCCATCGTCACGTCGTCCAGGCCGAGACCGTCGAAGGCCCGCAATTCGTGGTCGTACTTCGCGGCCACGCCCGGACCCAGCGGCGGACGAGTGGTGGGCACGTAGGCCACCCACGGATGTCGCGCGAGCATGTCGCGGTTCTCCGCCGCGATGACCGAAACCCTTTCCCGCCAAGGCAATCCGGTGAGATCGGTGCGCGGCATCTGCCCGTAGACCGAGTCGAGCATCAGATCGAGCAGCTCCGCCTTGCCCGGCACGTAGGTGTAGGTGGCCATCGGCGTGAGCCCCAGCCGCGCCGCCACCGCGCGCATGGTCAATGCCTCCAGTCCGTCCGCATCCGCGATCTCGACGGCCGCGGCCACCACCGCGTCGACGCTGCTGCGCTGCTTCGGACCACGGCCCGACGTCCGCGCCGGTTCCCGCCACAGCAGTTCCAGCGTGCGCGCCGGATCACCGGCGCCGCTGCGTGCCCCGCCCTTTTCTCGCACCTCTTCGCCACCTCCGACACGATCGTAGCCAGTGTGTTCCACATCACAGTGCACTCGGTCGGAAATTTCTCTACAAAGTATAGCGTACTAAGTACGGTAATCATCGGTTCGACCGTCCCGACCGGAACCACGCACCCGGCCGGCGAGGAGGCACTGTGAATATCACCGCGTCCGCCATCTCCCTGAACGTGCCCGACCCGGAGGCGTCGGCGAAGTTCCTGGTCGAGCACTTCGGTTTCGAGATACAGATGTCCGCTGACGGATTCGTGTCACTGGGGCGCGCCGACGCCGGATTCAACCTCATCTACCTGCGCACGGGGTTGCCGACCTTCAAACCCGCCCGCATCGCCGGCGCCGCCGGGCAGGGCCTGCTGGTGGCGTTCGTCGTCGACGACATCGACGCCGAGTACGAACGGGTCCGGCGCGCGGGCGTCCCGATCGTGACCCCGATCGAGACAGAGCCCTGGGGCGAGCGCTATTTCCAGAGCATCGACCCGAACGGGATCGTCATCCAGCTGGTGCAGTGGGTGGGCGAACCCGGCGCCGAACGGTAAGGAACGGGGCGACGCACCGACCCGCCTACTCGGCGAGCGCCGCCCGAAACACCTCGGCCACCGGAGTCGACGGGCGACCGATCAGCTTCTGCAGCTCACCGCTGGTGACATCGAGCAGGCCCGCCCGGATTCCGGTGTCCGCGTCGGCCAGCACCCGCGCGTATCCGGCGGGCAGGCCCGAGTTCTCCAGTGCGGCGGCGTATTCGGCTTCCGGCAGATCCTGGTAGCGCACCGGCTTGCCGGACACCTCGGAGATCACCCGCGCGAGGTCGGCATAGGTGAGGTGCTCGTCGCCGCCGAGTTCGTAGACGCGTCCGGCGTGCTCGCCGTCGCTCAGTACCGCCGCGGCGGCCTCGGCATAGTCGGCGCGCGCGGCGGCGGCCACCCGGCCCTCGCCCGCGGCGCCGTACAGCACGCCGCTCGCCACCGCACTCCCCAGTGCGCCGAGATAGTTCTCCCAGTACCAGCCGTTGCGCAGAATCGTATGTGGCACAGACGATTCGGCGAGCACGGCCTCGGTGGCGCGATGTTCCTGCGCCAAGGTCATCGAGTTCTCGGTGGCGCGCGGAATGCTGGTGTAGGCCAGCAGGCCCACTCCGGCCCGCTGCGCGGCACGCACGACAGTGGTGTGCTGGTCCACGCGCGCGCCGAACTCGTTGCCCGACACCAGCAGCACGCGGCCGACACCGGCGAGAGCGCGATCGAGGGCCGCGGCATCGTCATACGACGCCTCCCGCACCTCGACCCCGCGCTCGGCCAGGTCAGCCACCTTGGCCCGATCCCGCGCGATCGCGACAATCGGCCCCGTGCCCCGGCGCAGCAGCGCCTCCACGACGAGACGACCCAGTTGCCCACTGGCCCCGGTAACGGCGACGGTCATGACTACCTCCTGTTGTATACGGAATATCCAGCACTAACTAATAGTTAGTACAATATATTCCGTCACTATAGAACGAATGAGTAGCATCGAGCCATGACCACCCGGCAGACCACCGCGGCGGACGCGTCCGACCCGACGCTGGAGGCCGACGTCTTCGCCCGCAACTGCGCCTCCCGCCCGGTGCTGCAGAATGTGGCGAGCCGCTGGGGTGTGCTCGCGCTGGTGGCGCTGCGTGAGGGCCCCTACCGGTTCAGCGCGCTGCGCCGCCGCGTCGAAGGTGTCAGCGAGCGCATGCTTTCGCAGACCCTGCAGACCCTCGAGCGCGACGGCATGATCCATCGCGAGGTCCAGCAGTCCATCCCCCCGCGCGTCGAATACACCCTCACCGATCTCGGCGCTCAGGTCGCCAAGCACCTCGAGGCGCTGATCGTCACGCTGGAAACGAATATCGGCACGATCCAGGAAGCCCAGGCCACCTACCGCCGAGACTGACGGTTATCCCCAGGGATCCCACTCGTCGGTCGGGATCGAGACGCCGAACGGCTCGGGCAGCACGATGGCCTCGCCGAACTTCCACGACACCGACTGCCGGTAGCTGCCCGTCTCGCGATCCGGTGCGCTGAACAGCGTCGCGACGGCCGCCTGCGGATCTCGGTCGACCAGCAGATAGCTGCCGATGCCGACCCGCGCGTAGCCGTTCCATTTGCTCGGACGGGCCCGCCGGGCCCCGGGTTTCCGGTCCTCCGCGGCGTTGGACGGCGAGGTGACTTCCACGGTCAACGCCAACTGGGCGGGCAGTACCTTTTTCAGTGCCGCGGCACGCGCCTGCCGCAGTATCTCCTGGTCCATCACGCACATGTCGGGGATATAGCCGTCATGGATGTCGCTGAGGTTCAGGTCCTGCGTCTGAATACACCGCCAGGGGAATGCCGAGTCGGCACCCTTGGCCAGCGCGAACGCATCTTGGATATCACTCACGATCGCGTTGTGCCCGATGTCCGGTCCTGGTGCCACAACGATCTCCCCCCCGATGATTTCGACCCGAGTCCCGTCGTGGGGAAGGTCCAGCACATCGGCCAGCTCGTCGCGCACCCACAGCTCGTACGGATCCCCCGGCAACTCACGATGACGATGTTCGACAGCCATGACATTCATGTCTATGTCCCTCCCTCGCGTCGGCACGATCATCGTAAGCGGCGAGAATCGCGAAACACCAGCTAGACGCTGTTCCCGCACCCTTTACCCGTTCCCGCACCCCCTACCCGGTTCCCGCACCCCGTGCGGGACGAAACAGCAAGGCGCCCCCCGGTTTCCGAACCGGAGGGCGCCCTGAACCGCGACTCAGAAGTTGATCATGTGCCCGGCCAGGCCGTGGATGGCCTCCTGCAGCGCCTCACTCAACGTGGGATGGGTGTGCACGTTGCGGGCGAGTTCGTTGACGGTCAGGTCCCACTTCTGCGCGAGGGTCAGCTCGGGCAGCAGCTCGGACACGTCGGGGCCGATCAAGTGGCCGCCGATCAGTTCGCCGTACTTGTTGTCGGAGATCAGCTTCACGAAACCGGTCGCGTCGCCCAGGCCGTGCGCCTTGCCGTTGGCGGTGAACGGGAAGGTGGCGACCTTCACGTCGTAACCCTCGGCGCGGGCCTGCTCCTCGGTCAGCCCGAAGCTCGCGACCTGCGGCTGGCAGAAGGTGGCGCGCGGCATCATCCGGTAGTCGCCCAGTGTCATGGTCTCGGCGCCCGCGATGGTCTCGGCGGCCACCACGCCCTGCGCCTCCGCGACATGCGCGAGCTGCAGCTTGGCGGTGACGTCACCGATGGCGTAGATGTGCGGCACATTGGTGCGCATGTAGTCATCGATGGCGATGGCGCCACGCTCGGTCAGCTGCACGCCGGTGGCCTCCAGGCCGTAGCCCTCCACTCGCGGCGCGAAACCGACGGCCTGCAGCACCTTGTCCACGGTGACGGTCTCGACCGAACCGGACTTGTTGTCCTTGATGGAGACGGTGACCTTGGCGCCGTTGTCCTCGATCGACTGCACCGACGCACCGGTGGTGATGGTGATGCCGAGCTTCTTGTACGCCTTGGTGATCTCCTTGGAGACATCGGCGTCCTCGTTCGGCAGGGCGCGGTCCAGGAACTCGACGATGCGCACGTCCACGCCGTAGTTCTTCAGGACGTAGGCGAACTCCATGCCGATCGCGCCCGCGCCCACGACCAGGATCGAGCCCGGCAGCTCCCGGGTCAGGATCTGCTCCTCGTAGGTGACGACGTTCTGCGACAGCGACGTGCCCGGCAGCAGCTTGGTGACGGTCCCGGTGGCGATGATGACGTTGTCGAAGGTGATCGACTCCTCGCCGCCCTTGCTGAGCGCGACCGACAGCGAGTTCGGACCGGTGAACGTCCCCTTGCCGTCGAACTCGTCGATCTTGTTCTTCTTCATCAGGAAGTGGACGCCCTTGACGCGGCCGTCGGCGACCTTGCGGCTGCGATCGAACGCCGCGCCGAAATCGAAGCTCGCCTCGCCGGAGATACCGAACGTCTTCGCTTCCTTGGTGAACAGGTGGGCCAGCTCCGCATTGCGCAGCAGCGCCTTGGACGGGATACAGCCCACGTTCAGGCACACACCGCCCCAATATTTCTGCTCGACGATCGCTGTTCGCAGGCCGAGTTGAGCGGCGCGGATCGCGGCGACGTAACCGCCGGGACCAGCGCCGAGAACGACGACATCGTAGTGGGAAGTCACATCCCCGAGCCTAACGTAGTGTTTTCGGCGCCGCCTTCGGCGTCGCGGGTTCGCGGCCCCGATGGCTCGCGTTTCGGTTCGGTGTGATGTTTTCTACTGTTCCCACACTTGGTGGGCGATCCTTCGGAAGTTTCCGGCGAATATCGCCGCGCGGTCCGATTCGGTGAAGCCGCGGCGGGTCAGTACTTCGTTCAGCCCTGGGACTTCGCTCGTGCCCGTCAGGTCTTCGGGAGGCGTCCATCGCAGTGGGCCCCAGCGGGTGTAGTCCTCGGAGAAGTTCTCGGGTGCCGCGGCTATCTCGGCGTTGAATTGGTCGCCGTCGAAGGAGAAGTCCGAACCCAGGCCGATGTGCTCGATGCCGACCAGGTCCGCGCCGTAGGCCAGGTGGTCCGCCATGGCCTCGATTCGGGCGGCGCGGTCCTGGGGAGCGTTGTGCCCGAGGAAGATCCCTACCCCGTTGATGCCGATGACGCCGCCGGTCGCGGCGCAGGCGCGGGCCTGGTCGTCGGTGATGTTGCGCGGGTGCGCCCAGAGCGCGGCGAAGTTGGAGTGGCTGTAGATCATCGGCTCGGTGGTGGTGTCGGCGATGTCCAGGCCGGTGCGGCGCGAGCAGTGCGAGCCATCGGCGAACATGCCGACCTCGGCGAGGGTGCGGATCAGGTCGCGGCCGTAGCGGGTGAGGCCGGTGTCGACGGCGTCGAGGCAGCCGCAGCCCGCGGCGTTGGCGTGGTTGTAGGTGGGCAGCAGCGAGCGGACGCCCAGGTCGTAGAAGACGCGCACGTTGTCGAGGTCACCGCCGAGCGGGCCGGAATCCTCCAGGTCGAACGCCAGGGCGATGGTGCGGTCGTCACCGTAGGTGTCCGCAACCGTGCGCACCAGCCGAAACCGGCCGTCGGCCAGGGCATCCCGGCGGAACTGCCGCACCAGCGCCAGGGCCTGCGCGGTCGACTGCGGCGCGTAGCCGACGTTCACCGACAGGTACGAGCCGAGCGGGTAGCGGGCCAGCTCGGTGATGTCGGCCGACGGCAGCAGCGGCAGGCAGCAGTGCTGTTCCCACAGGGCGGGGGGCGCCAACGGGACCTCCTCGGCATCGGCAATCGTGTCGCAATCGTAGGCGTGCGGCGTTCGCTCGCGACGAACGCGACCGGTTCGGCGCAGCGCCGCACCTCGGCGTCGGCGACAATGGCGAGCATGAGCGGCGTCGAAGAACAGCGGACCGACCCCTACCTGTGGCTGGAGGAGGTGACCTCCGACCGCGCGCTGGACTGGGCGCGGGCCCGCAACGAGGTGGTCGTCGACCGTTTCGCCACCGCGGACCGGTTCTCCGAGCTGGAGCACCGCATCCTCGACATGCTCGACACCGACACCCGCATCGCCTACCCGACCCGGCGCGGCGCCTGGCTGTACAACTTCTGGCGCGACGCCGAGCACCCGAAGGGCCTGTGGCGGCGTACCACGTTCGCCGAGTACCGCACCGAGAGCCCGCAGTGGGAGGTGCTGATCGATCTCGACGCCCTCGCCGCCGCCGAGCAGGAGAACTGGGTATGGGGCGGCGCGGGCGTGCTGCGCCCCGAACAGTCGCTGGCGCTGATCAGTCTCTCGCGCGGTGGCGCCGACGCCAAGGTGGTGCGCGAATTCGACTTGCGGACAAAGCGTTTCCGGGCGCCCGAGGACGGCGGTTTTTACGTGCCCGAGGCGAAGTCGCAGGTGCGCTGGATCGATGCCGACACCGTCTATGTCGGAACGGATTTCGGTCCGGGCTCGCTCACCGAGTCCGGCTATCCGCGCGTCGCCAAGCGCTGGCGGCGCGGAACGCCGCTGGCGGAAGCGGAAACCGTCTTCGAGGGCGAGCCGAGCGACGTGCTCGTCTCGGCCGGATACGACCGCACACCGGGTTACGAACGGCACTACGTCGCCCGCGCCACCGACTTCTTCAACGAATCGGTCTACCTGCTCGAGGACGACGGCACCCTGCGCCATTTCGACGTGCCCACCGACGCCTCGGAATCCTGGTACAAGGACTGGCTGCTGGTGCGCTTGAAGTCCCGGTGGGAGGTGGGCGGCAACTCCTACCCGGCCGGTGCGCTGCTGGCCATCGACCTGAACGAATTCCTCGACGGCGCACGCGATTTCGACGTCGTCTTCACACCCGACGCGCACACCTCACTGCACGGCTACGGCTGGACCGAGCACCACCTGCTGCTGATCACACTGGAAGACGTGCAGACCAAGCTCTACGTGCTCACCCCCGGCCCGGACGGCTGGACCCGGGAGCCGCTGGCCGACACCCCGCCGATGGCGACCACCAACGTCATGAACCTCGACCCGCTCGAGGGCGGCGACGAATTCATGCTCACCACAAGCGGTTTCACCACGCCCGCGACCCTGCTGGCGGGCGCCGTGGGCCGCACGACCGAACCCCTGAAGCAGGAACCGGCGTTCTTCGACGCCGACGGCCTCGAGACGGAGCAGTTCTTCGCCCGCTCCGCCGACGGAACCATGGTGCCCTACTTCGTGATTCGACATCGCGACCGCGTCGGCGAGCCGGGTCCGACGGTGATGTCGGGTTACGGCGGCTTCGAGGTCTCCCGCACCCCGGCCTACAGCGGCGCGTCCGGTATGGGCTGGCTCGAGCGCGGCGGCACCTGGGTGATGACGAATATCCGCGGCGGCGGCGAATACGGTCCCGAGTGGCACACCCAGGTGCAGAAGGAGAACCGGCACAAGGTCTACGAGGACTTCGCCGCCATCGCCGAAGATGTGGTGGCCCGGGGCATTTCGACCCCGCAGCAGTTGGGCGCGGTCGGCGGCAGCAACGGCGGCCTGCTGATGGGTGTGATGCTCACGCGCTACCCGGAGTTGTTCGGCGCCATCGTCTGCCAGGTCCCACTGCTGGATATGAAGCGCTACCACCTGCTGCTCGCCGGCGCCTCGTGGGTCGCCGAATACGGGGATCCGGACAAGCCCGAGGAATGGGAGTACATCAGCAGGTACTCCCCTTATCAGAACGCGCGCGCCGACCGGACCTACCCGCCCATCCTGCTGACCACCTCCACCCGCGACGACCGCGTACACCCCGGCCATGCCCGCAAGATGGCCGCCCGCCTGGAGGAACAGGGCCACACGGTCTGGTACCACGAGAACATCGAAGGCGGCCACGGCGGCGCAGCCGACAACAAGCAGCTGGCGTTCCAGGCGGCGCTGATCTACGAGTTCTTCACCCAGATGCTGATCGAGAATCGGAAGAGCTGACCCGTCCGGCGGCGATCAGCGGTCCCGGACCCACTTCTCGATGCGGTCGACGGTCGCGCGGGGCTCGGTGATCCAGCCGTTGTGCCCGCGCGGCTCCGGCTGATGCCAGGTGGTGACGCGCGCGTTGGGCAACTTCTCCAGCAGGTGGTCGGCCGAGCCGCGCGGGGTGAGATCGTCGCCCGCCAGCGTGATCGACAGCACCGGTAGCTTCAGGCGGGCGATGCGCTCCTCGTAATCGATGTCGGCGTCGGCGGGCAGGAAACGGCCGGTGCGCGCCAGCCGGGCCCAGTCCGAGATCAGCACCCTGGACTGGCGGCCGAAACCGCCCGCGGTGATGCGGTCGCCGGGCCAGAAACCGGCCAGATTGGCGGTCAGCGACACGGCCGCCGGACCCAGCAGCATGGCCGACCGAGCGATGCCGCCGTACCCGCGATAGAAGGGCGTGCCGGACGCGATCAGGATCAGCCCGCCCAGACGGCCCCGAACCCGGGCGGCGTACATCGTGCCCAGCTGCCCACCCATGCTGTGCCCCAACAGGATCGGCGTGCTGTCGGGGAACCGTTCGCGCACCACCTCGAACATCGCCGGAAAGTCGACCGACACCAGCTCCTGATAGCCGTACGCGCTGGCCGCGCTCGGCTTCGGGCGACTGTCGCCGTTGCCGCGCAACTCCCCGATCGCCACGTCGAATCCGCGCCCGGCCAGCTCGTACGCGAAATCCCCGTAGTAGGCGCCGGGCACACCGAGCCCCGGAATCACGACGATCACCGCCCGCGGCGCGTCCGCCGTGATCGGCTGCCGATGCGCCCCCCGAGCCGGCACCAGCCGCACCGGAACGACGCTGCCGTCGGGTACCTGGATCGGAATCGTCTCCATGCGCGCACGCTACCGCGCGGGGTTCTCACCGCGCCCGATCGCCATACGTCGCCCTCCGCAGACGCCGCTTCAGGCGACGACAGGATCGGGCTCGGTGGGATCGCCGTCCGGCTCGGTAGGATCACCGCCCGGCTCTGTAGGATCACCGTCCGGCTCCGCGCCGACTCCCGGGTCGGCTGCCCGCGCACCCGCTCCGGCGGCGCGGCGCGCCGTCCCCGGAAGCCCACGGTCGACGGTCCTCACGGTGTCTACCGGCCCGGCCGCGTCATGACCCCGCTCGACCACGGCCCGAATCGCTTCGCCCGTACCGGGGTTCGGTTCGGCGGAGCTGTCGGCCGGCAGCGCGTCATCCGCGGGCGGGGTCGATTCGGCGGGGTCGGGCTCGGCCGTCGACGCACTCTGTGCCAGGAGATGATCCAGGCCGGTGCGGTTGGATACCACGACCAGCTGGTTGCCCGGGGCGAGCACGGTTTCCTGGTCGGGCTGCCATTCCAGCTCCGCGCCGACGGCCGACTGCAGGGCCAGGACCCGGGTGTGCACCGGCAGGCCCGCGGCGCGGACCGGCTTGCCGACGAGCGCGGAACCGGCCTCCACCGGAACCTCGGCGACCATGAGGGTGCCGCCGTTGATCGAGAGCGTCGCGATCACGCGGCGCTCGGCCATCGCCGCCGCGAAACCCTCGGCGGCCAACTGAAAGACGCTGCGCACCACCACGGTGTCGCCCAGGCTGCGCTGCACCCGCTCGGCCAGATCGTCGTCCGAAAGCCGCAGCACCACTTGCAGATTGCGATGGGACTGCTCGTGATAGGACTGGCCGAGCAGCGCGGCCTCCAGATTCACGGCGTCACTGCTGGTGAGCAGCACCAGCGCCCGCGCCCGCGACACTCCGGCCGCCTCCAGCGTGTCCTCCCAGGTGGCCTGACCGATCACCACCGGCACCCCCAGCGTGCGCGCCAGCGCGATACCGCGGGCGTTCTCGTCGTAGTCCAGCCCGACCACCTGCACCCCGAGATCGAACAGCTGCTCGAGCACGCGCATGCCGACGTTGCCCAGCCCGGCCACCACCACGTGCCCGCTCAAACCCGAAGGCTCCGGCCCGATCTGCTCGGACAACTGGGCGCGCAGCACGCCACCCACCACCATGGCCGTCACGACCGGCGTCAGGGCCAGGCCGATGAACACCACCGCGACCTGCAGTGCCTTGAAGATCGGTTCGCGCTGATGCTCCGGCTGCGCGGCGCCGGCGGCATCGAGCAGCGTCTCGTACACCGCGTCGCCCCAGGCATTCCCGACGGCGACCATCAGCACACAACCCAGAATGATCAACGCCAGCAGCGCGAGCATCAGGCGAACCAGGTTGTGCCGCACCAGGTAACGGAACCGCAGCAGCCACCGCCGGCGCCGGTTCAACACGTGCGGCGCTCGCGCGGCCAGCGCCAGCGCCCGCGAATCGCTGCGCGTCGAGGCCAGCATGCGCACGTCCCCCGCGGCCGACTCCGCGAGCCCGCACACCACCGTGCTGTCCGGAATGCCGGAGGGCCCGGTGACATACAGTGTCCGTTCACCCAGCCGCAGATAATCCAGGGTCTTCTCACCCAGCGCCGCCGCGATGAACGAGGGCGCCGCCATCTCCGAGATCGACAGCACCACGCAGTCCGCGAACATGGTCCGGACGCGAAAGCCCAAGCCCGTATTGAACATCCGGATCACCAGCCGGATATCCGGATTGAGTTCGTGTGCGCGCAGCGCGGCATGGAAATTCTCCACGTCCGCCTGGTCGACCAGGGCCAGCGACCGCGCCTCGGCGACGCCCGCGGCGCGCAGCGTCTCCTCGTCCAGCCGTTCCGAGTACAGGATCCGCACCCCGGCCAGTCGCTCCAGCAGCGGCACATAGCCGCCCCGCCGGTTGGGCAGTACCACGGTGACGACCGCGTCCGCGAACCGCCGCACCAGCTGCGCCGCCAGCTGGTATACGAGCGGATTGTCCCCGCAGACAACGAAACTCGGGGATCGTTCCCCCACCTGATCCACACTCACAATTCGATGCTAGAGCGAATCAGCAGCATACGACCAGGGGCTCGCCGTCGCGGCGAAGGCCGGACCTCACGCGCTCACGGCTCCGATGATCACCCGCCGCAGCACGCGGATCACGTCGTCGAGCGATCGGCGCGGCTCCGAGCCGCTCCACGCGTCCACCACATAGTTCACCGCGCCGATGATCGCCACGACGCGCATCTCGTAATCACCCGGCGGGATTTCTCCCTGCAGCGCGGCATCCTCTGCCGCACCGGCCAATAACGCGCCCCAGGCGCGGCGAAATTCCAGCCGGAATTTTTCCACGTTGGGTCCGGCACCGACCACTTCCACCAAAGCGACACGGGCCTTGCGCGGGTCCCGGCCGATCGATTCGACGTAGGCGCGAACGGCCGCATCGATGATCTCCACGGCGCTGCGGTCGGTTTGCGCGGCCAGTGCGTCGGCGACCGCTTCGCGTGATTGCCGGTCGATCTGTTCATACAGTTCCAGCAGGAGCGATTCCCGTCCGGTGAACTCCTCGTAGAACTGCCGCGACGACAGTCCGGCGTCTTTACAGATGGCACCGACCGAACTGTTCGCATAACCGTCACGCGCGAACACGGTTAGCCCGGACTCCAGAAAACGGGCACGTCGCTGCCGCTGCCGGTCTTCTACGGGCTGCCCGGCGTACATCCTGCCCGCGGTCGCTTCCTGTGACATCGGGCCAGACAATACCCAAGAGTTCGATCCCTCCGGCGGGGATCGAGCTGTTCGTTGACCGCAAGAATTCTCCGCGCGTTAGCTGAAAGTTGCCTACTCGGCTTCGACTCATTCCGCCGCACGCCCGGGGGCAGATATCCAATTATCCTTCGGGTAAAGAACCGGTCGATGAGGGCGCGAATCCCGCATTCCGATCGAGCCCTCGGCGACTCCGCCGCCGCAGCACGGCCCAGCCGAGAGTTACCAGCGGTTTGCCTGTCTCCCAGCACGATACACATTGGTCCGGGATTTCGGAGGTATTTTGAAGGAAGGTCGTAGAAATATTTCTGACGGTTTTTCCCCGTTGGCACCAAAGTTCGTGATCACCTCCGTAGCCATGCGATCAGTAAAGTATCTACTTGACTATCGACGTCGTCGGCCTACACTCAAGTAGGTGCTTAACAAAACGGACCGACTCGACCGGATCTTCCGCGCACTCGCCGACCCCACGCGCCGGTGGCTGCTGGAGCGCCTGACCGGTGGGCCGGCCGCGGTCAGCACACTGGCCGAGCCGCTGGACATGTCGCTCGCGGCCGTCGTGCAGCACCTGCAGGTCCTGCAGGACGCGGGACTGGTCCGATCCGAGAAGGTCGGCCGGGTCCGCACCTGCCAACTGGCACCCGACGCGCTGCGCCCGGCGGAACAATGGCTGCACGCTCGGCGCACCCGTTGGGAGCGCCGACTCGACACTCTCGGCACGACGCTCGCCGATACCACCGATAACGAGGAGTAGATCATGACGGAGAATCCCGTAGTCCACGCCACTTTCACCATCGAACGCGAGTATCCGGCCGCGCCGGACCGGGTATTCGCGGCATGGTCGGATCCGGCGACCAAGGCGCGCTGGTTCGCCGGACCCGATTCTCGGCACGAACTCGACTTCCGAGTCGGCGGACGCGAACTCGCCGGCGGCACGCACGACGGCACCGAACTCACCTTCGAGACCACCTACCAGGAGATCGTGCCCGGTGAGCGCATCGTGTACACCTCGGCGCTGCGCGCCGACGACACCGTCACCACGATCTCGCTCACCTCGGTGGAATTCGTTGCGGCAGAGGAGGGCACGCGTCTCGTCCTGACCGAGCACGGCGCCTACCTGGACGGCCACGAGCAGCCGGATTGGCGCGAACAGGGCACCCGCGACCAACTCGACGCTCTCGGAAAGGAATTGGCGGCCGCGCCGTGAGCGCATATCAGGTCGCGGTCTGCGGGCCGCGGGACTGCACCGACCTCGATGCGGCGCACGCCCGCGAGGTCGGACGACTGCTCGCCCGGGCAGGTGCGACCGTGCTCTGTGGTGGCGGCACCGGGGTAATGGCGGCCGTCGCCGAAGGAGCCTCGCGCGCAGGCGGACTCGTGATCGGCGTTCGGCCCGACACCGATCGCAGCACTGCCTGCACCGGGCTGTCGGCGGTCCTGTATACCGGCATGGGCGAGGCACGCAACGCGATCCTGGTGTCCTCCGCCGACGCCGTCATCGTCATCGGCGGCTCCTGGGGAACACTCTCGGAACTCGCCCTGGCGCAGCGCCGCGGCGGAATTCCCGTTGTCTCCCTGGGTGGTTGGCGCATCCTCGATGTCGAGGGCCGACCGATCGACGCGGCCGTCGCCGTCACCGACCCGGCCGCGGCGGTCGAGGTAGCGCTACGGGACGTTTGACGGGGTGGCACGCCACGGCAGACGCGGTCGAGGTAGCGCTACGGGACGTTTGACGGGGTGGCACGCCTCGGCAGACGCGGTCGAGGTACCGATACGGGGCGTCTGACGGGGTGGCACGCCTCGGCAGACGCGGGCGATCCCGCCCGGCGCGGCGTCTGACAGGACTGCGCGCTCGCCGGTCGGCGCATCGTTCCGCCAGGCTGTGTAGCTCTATCCGCGCTAGCTCGGGGTAGGCGAGTGGAGGAGGTTTCGCAGGGTGTGTTCGGCTTCGGCGGCGATTGCGCGGACGAGGTCTGCAGCGGGTTCGACGGTTGTGAGCAGGCCGACGCCCTGGCCTGCCCAGACCGGTGTGGCGGACAGGTCGTCGCGGTCGGCTCGTTCGCGGTACTCGCGGCGAGCCTCGGGGTTGTCGCGCAATTCGTCGTCGCGGCCGCGCCATTCGTCGAGGAAGTCGTTGCGCAACGTGCGCGCGGGGTAGCGGTCCGGCCACGAGGACCCGCGCGCGATGTCGAGGGTGCGATTGGCTTCGGTGTCCTGGCCGCGGGCGTCGAGCAGGGCCTTGCTCTCCTCGGCCGACAACAACGCTTCCAGCGTCCCCTCGAATCTGGTCCCGATCAGTGCGCCTGCCGCGCCCAAGGCCAGGGCGGCGGCCAGACCCCGGCCGTCCGCGATGCCACCCGCCGCGAGAACCGGTGTGGCATCGGCCAGGTCGACCACCACCGGAACGAACGACATGGTGCCGATGGCATCCGCCCCGGCGTGCCCGCCCGCGTCGCCGCCCTGCGCCACGATGAGGTCCGCGCCGACGTCCAGCGCGCGGCGTGCCTCGTCGAGGTCGGTCACCTGCACGATGAGCTTCACCCCCGCGGCGTGGACCCGCTGGGCGAAGGGTGCCGGATCGCCGAATGACAGCATGACCGCGGCAGGCTCGTAGTCCAGTGCCCAGGCGACCGTGTCGGTGTCCACACCCCAGGTCAGGAATCCGATGCCCCAAGGCTTTTCGGTCCGCTCCCGGACCAGGGCAAGCTCCGGCGCCAGCTGGTCACGGTCGCCGCTGCCGCCGCCGATCATGCCGAGACCGCCGCCCTCGGAAACCGCCGCCGCCAAGGCGCCGCCGGCCACACCACCCATCGGGGCGAGCGCGATCGGATACGGAATCGACATGTATTCGGTGAAAGCCGTAGTCAATGCCATGGCTCCAGCTTGGCATGTGCCGGAGAAACGACGAAGGCCCCCAACATTGTTGGGGGCCTTCGTGAAGGTATGTTCCGGCGGTGTCCTACTCTCCCACACCCTGTCGAGTGCAGTACCATCGGCGCAGGTGAGCTTAGCTTCCGGGTTCGGAATGGGACCGGGCGTTTCCCCACCGCTATAACCGCCGTAACTCTATGAAACTATCCACACATCGTGTGTTGTTTCAGATACCGCACAGTGGACGCGTAACACCTTCGTTGGTAAGCCCTCGGCCTATTAGTACCGGTCACCTCCACACATTACTGCGCTTCCAGTTCCGGCCTATCAACCCAATAATCTGTTGGGGGCCTTACCCACTCGAAGTGGTGAGAAACCTCATCTAGGAACAGGCTTCCCGCTTAGATGCTTTCAGCGGTTATCCCTTCCGAACGTAGCCAACCAGCCATGCCCCTGGCGGAACAACTGGCACACCAGAGGTTCGTCCGTCCCGGTCCTCTCGTACTAGGGACAGCCTTCCTCAAGTTTCTAACGCGCGCGGCGGATAGAGACCGAACTGTCTCACGACGTTCTAAACCCAGCTCGCGTGCCGCTTTAATGGGCGAACAGCCCAACCCTTGGGACCTACTCCAGCCCCAGGATGCGACGAGCCGACATCGAGGTGCCAAACCATCCCGTCGATATGGACTCTTGGGGAAGATCAGCCTGTTATCCCCGGGGTACCTTTTATCCGTTGAGCGACACCGCTTCCACACGCCGGTGCCGGATCACTAGTCCCGACTTTCGTCCCTGCTCGACATGTCTGTCTCACAGTCAAGCTCCCTTGTGCACTTACACTCAACACCTGATTACCAACCAGGCTGAGGGAACCTTTGGGCGCCTCCGTTACCATTTAGGAGGCAACCGCCCCAGTTAAACTACCCACCAGGCACTGTCCCTGAACCGGATCACGGTCCGAGGTTAGAAGTCCAATACGACCAGAGTGGTATTTCAACGACGACTCCCACGACACTAGCGTGCCGCTTTCACAGTCTCCCACCTATCCTACACAAACCGTACCGAACACCAATACCAAGCTATAGTGAAGGTCCCGGGGTCTTTTCGTCCTGCCGCGCGTAACGAGCATCTTTACTCGTACTGCAATTTCGCCGAGTCTGTGGTGGAGACAGCAGAGAAGTCGTTACGCCATTCGTGCAGGTCGGAACTTACCCGACAAGGAATTTCGCTACCTTAGGATGGTTATAGTTACCACCGCCGTTTACCGGGGCTTAAATTCTCAGCTTCGCCCCCGAAAGGGCTAACCGGTCCTCTTAACCTTCCGGCACCGGGCAGGCGTCAGTCCGTATACCTCGTCTTACGACTTCGCACGGACCTGTGTTTTTAGTAAACAGTCGCTTCTCTCTGGTCTCTGCGACCCAACCCAGCTCGAGGAGTAAATCCTGTCACCAGACCGGGCCCTCCTTCTCCCGAAGTTACGGAGGTATTTTGCCGAGTTCCTTCACCACAGTTCTCTCGATCGCCTCGGTATTCTCTACCTGACCACCTGTGTCGGTTTGGGGTACGGGCCGTGTACCAACTCACTAGAGGCTTTTCTCGGCAGCATAGGATCACTGAATTCACCTCAAACGGCTACGCATCACCTCTCAGGCTGTATGAGACACGGATTTGCCTATGCCTCGCCCTACAGGCTTACACCCGGTAATCCACCACCGGGCCCAGCTACCTTCCTGCGTCACCCCATCGCTTGACTACTACAGCCAGGGTCACGCGCATCCCCATCTCCTCACCCGAAGGTGATAGATCCGGTTCAGGGCGCTTAGCACAACTGATTCGCCATTGGGCGCGGATACACGGGTACGGGAATATCAACCCGTTGTCCATCGACTACGCCTGTCGGCCTCGCCTTAGGTCCCGACTCACCCTGGGCGGATTAACCTGGCCCAGGAACCCTTGGTCATCCGGCGGACGAGTTTCTCACTCGTCTTTCGCTACTCATGCCTGCATTCTCACTCCCACAGCCTCCACACCTGGATCACTCCGGCGCTTCCCTGGCTGCAGGACGCTCCCCTACCCACCCCAACCACTGCCCCGAAGGGAATGTACATGCTGGAGTGCCGCGGCTTCGGCGGTGTACTTGAGCCCCGCTACATTGTCGGCGCAAGACCACTTGACCAGTGAGCTATTACGCACTCTTTCAAGGGTGGCTGCTTCTAAGCCAACCTCCTGGTTGTCTCAGCGATCTCACATCCTTTTCCACTTAGTACACGCTTAGGGGCCTTAGCCGGCGATCTGGGCTGTTTCCCTCTCGACTACGAAGCTTATCCCCCGCAGTCTCACTGCCACGCTCTCACACACCGGCATTCGGAGTTTGGCTGACTTCGGTAAGCTTGTAGGCCCCCTAGGCCATCCAGTAGCTCTACCTCCAGTGTGAAACACGTGACGCTGCACCTAAATGCATTTCGGGGAGAACCAGCTATCACGGAGTTTGATTGGCCTTTCACCCCTACCCACAGCTCATCCCCTCAGTTTTCAACCTAAGTGGGTTCGGGCCTCCACGTCGTCTTACCGACGCTTCACCCTGGCCATGGGTAGATCACTCCGCTTCGGGTCCATGACATGCGACTCAGACGCCCTATTCGGACTCGCTTTCGCTACGGCTCCCCCACACGGGTTAACCTCGCCACACACCGATGACTCGCAGGCTCATTCTTCAAAAGGCACGCCATCACCCCACAAAGAAGGCTCTGACGGATTGTAAGCGTCCGGTTTCAGGTACTATTTCACTCCCCTCCCGGGGTACTTTTCACCTTTCCCTCACGGTACTAGTCCGCTATCGGTCACCAGGTAGTATTCAGGCTTACCGGGTGGTCCCGGCAGATTCACAGCAGATTTCACGGGCCCGCTGCTACTCGGGTATTTGTGACAACAGCCGTCATGTTTTCGCTTACCGGACTCTCACCGTCTACGGTTGGCCGTCCCAGACCAATTCAGCTAACACAACGGTTTCTGACTGTTGCTCCCCACGGCAGTAGGAAGAACACAAACCCCACAACCCCACACACGCAACCCCTGCCGGGTATCACACGTGCATGGTTTAGCCTCATCCGCTTTCGCTCGCCACTACTCACGGAATCACAATTGTTTTCTCTTCCTGTGGGTACTGAGATGTTTCACTTCCCCACGTTCCCTCCACACACCCTATATATTCAGATGCGGGTAACACGACATCACTCGTGCTGGGTTTCCCCATTCGGAAATCCTCGGATCTCAGCTCGGTTGACAGCTCCCCGAGGCATATCGCAGCCTCCCACGTCCTTCATCGGCTCCTGGTGCCAAGGCATCCACCGAACGCCCTTAAACACTTACAAACAAAGATGCTCGCGTCCACTGTGCAGTTCTCAAACAACACACCCGCATCGAACAAACCCACCACCACGACCACTCCGAAGAGCGCGGTCTGCGTGGCATCCGAACGGATCGTCATCTTGCCTGGAAAGAAACACTCGCGTGTTCTTTCAGGACCCAACAGTGTGTCGACTACATCCAGGCATCACCCGGCACATGTCAGCGTTCCACCCATGAGCGTCCACCGGACTACATTCGAGTCCGAAATGGTCTCTGCCACAAGCACTCTCGACTGTTCGAGATGCTGTGGAGAAGTGCTCCTTAGAAAGGAGGTGATCCAGCCGCACCTTCCGGTACGGCTACCTTGTTACGACTTCGTCCCAATCGCCAATCCCACCTTCGACAGCTCCCTCCCACAAGGGGTTAGGCCACCGGCTTCGGGTGTTACCGACTTTCATGACGTGACGGGCGGTGTGTACAAGGCCCGGGAACGTATTCACCGCAGCGTTGCTGATCTGCGATTACTAGCGACTCCAACTTCACGGGGTCGAGTTGCAGACCCCGATCCGAACTGAGACCGGCTTTAAGGGATTCGCTCCACCTCACGATATCGCAGCCCTCTGTACCGGCCATTGTAGCATGTGTGAAGCCCTGGACATAAGGGGCATGATGACTTGACGTCGTCCCCACCTTCCTCCGAGTTGACCCCGGCAGTCTCCTGCGAGTCCCCGGCATAATCCGCTGGCAACACAGGACAAGGGTTGCGCTCGTTGCGGGACTTAACCCAACATCTCACGACACGAGCTGACGACAGCCATGCACCACCTGTACACCAGCCACAAGGGAACCGACATCTCTGCCGGCGTCTGGTGTATGTCAAACCCAGGTAAGGTTCTTCGCGTTGCATCGAATTAATCCACATGCTCCGCCGCTTGTGCGGGCCCCCGTCAATTCCTTTGAGTTTTAGCCTTGCGGCCGTACTCCCCAGGCGGGGTACTTAATGCGTTAGCTACGGCACGGATCCCGTGGAAGGAAACCCACACCTAGTACCCACCGTTTACGGCGTGGACTACCAGGGTATCTAATCCTGTTCGCTACCCACGCTTTCGCTTCTCAGCGTCAGTTACTGCCCAGAGACCCGCCTTCGCCACCGGTGTTCCTCCTGATATCTGCGCATTTCACCGCTACACCAGGAATTCCAGTCTCCCCTGCAGTACTCTAGTCTGCCCGTATCGCCCGCAAGCTTGGGGTTGAGCCCCAAGTTTTCACGAACGACGCGACAAACCGCCTACAAGCTCTTTACGCCCAGTAATTCCGGACAACGCTCGCACCCTACGTATTACCGCGGCTGCTGGCACGTAGTTGGCCGGTGCTTCTTCTACAGGTACCGTCACTCACGCTTCGTCCCTGTCGAAAGCGGTTTACAACCCGAAGGCCGTCATCCCGCACGCGGCGTCGCTGCATCAGGCTTCCGCCCATTGTGCAATATTCCCCACTGCTGCCTCCCGTAGGAGTCTGGGCCGTGTCTCAGTCCCAGTGTGGCCGGTCGCCCTCTCAGGCCGGCTACCCGTCGTCGCCTTGGTAGGCCATTACCCCACCAACAAGCTGATAGGCCGCGGGCCCATCTCGCACCGATAAATCTTTCCACCACAAACCATGCGACTCGTGGTCATATCCGGTATTAGACCCAGTTTCCCAGGCTTATCCCAGAGTACGAGGCAGATCACCCACGTGTTACTCACCCGTTCGCCGCTCGTGTACCCCGAAGGGCCTTACCGCTCGACTTGCATGTGTTAAGCACGCCGCCAGCGTTCGTCCTGAGCCAGGATCAAACTCTCCGTTGAAGACTCACAACCACGCTCGAAAGCGCAATCGGAAGTAATCTCGAACCAGAGTCCGAAAACCTAACTTAAAAACGCCAGCCGGAAATTAGCTGACAAAAATATCCTGCCCTCACACGGGGGTATGAGAAACAGGAACCAAAATAATTGGCACTGACATTCATCGACACACTATTGAGTTCTCAAAGAACACACGCACACACCATCTCCCGGACTTCCGTCCGATCGATCGGTGAGGCAACTTTTCCAGCTTAGCTCAGCCAGCCACCCCGATCCAAATCGGGGTCTCGGTCGAGCCGTGTGATCTGTCAGGCGCTCATCGTCCAACCTCGTGTCCCTGACCTTTCGGCCCGGGTCGGTGTCCGTGTCGCTCTGACCTGGAATAAATTACGTGCCGACCGCTTTCGATGTCAAATCGCCTGGTCATAGGGCCGAACAGGCGTCACCGCGTGCGGTGACGGCGACGGTTTCAACCGCCTCGCAAACGACCCTATTCCCCGAACCGACCTATTGGTACCGAAATGCCGGAAGCCGGCCCACCGAAAAGGTGGACCGGCTTCCGAGCAAGGACAGCTCGGACTGAGAAGTCCATGCCGCCTATGCCGCTCGGCTCGGACTCAGAAGTCCATGCCGCCCATGCCGCCGGTCGGGTCGCCCGCCGGGGCGGCCTGTTTCTCCGGCTTGTCGGCGACGACCGCCTCGGTGGTGAGGAACAGCGCCGCGATCGAGCCCGCGTTCTGCAGGGCCGAACGGGTCACCTTCACCGGGTCGGCAACGCCGGCCGCCAGCAGGTCCTCGTACTCGCCCGAGTCGGCGTTGAGGCCCTGGCCGGCGGGCAGGCCCGCGACCTTCTCGGCCACCACGCCGGGCTCCAGGCCCGCGTTGAAGGCGATCTGCTTCAGCGGAGCGGCCAGCGCGACCTTGACGATGTTCGCGCCGGTGGCCTCGTCGCCGGTCAGCTTCAGCTCTTCCAGAGCCGGGCCGGACTGCAGCAGGGCCACGCCACCACCGGGGACGATGCCCTCCTCGACGGCGGCCTTGGCGTTGCGCACCGCGTCCTCGATGCGGTGCTTGCGCTCCTTGAGCTCCACCTCGGTGGCAGCGCCGGCCTTGATCACCGCAACACCGCCGGCCAGCTTGGCCAGGCGCTCCTGCAGCTTCTCGCGGTCGTAGTCGGAGTCGCTGTTCTCGATCTCGGTGCGGATCTGCGCCACGCGGCCCTTGATGGCCTCGGCGTCGCCCGCGCCGTCGACGATGGTGGTCTCGTCCTTGGTGACGACCACCTTGCGCGCCTGGCCCAGCAGGTCGATGGTGGCGTTCTCCAGGTTGAGGCCGACCTCTTCGCTGATGACCTCGCCACCGGTCAGGATGGCGATGTCGGCCAGCTGCGCCTTGCGGCGGTCACCGAAGCCCGGGGCCTTGACGGCGACGGACTTGAAGGTGCCGCGGATCTTGTTGACCACCAGGGTCGACAGCGCCTCGCCCTCGACGTCCTCGGCGATGATCAGCAGCGGCTTGCCGGCCTGGATGACCTTCTCCAGCAGCGGCAGCAGGTCCTTGACGGTCGACACCTTCGAACCGACCAGCAGGATGTACGGGTCCTCGAGGACCGCTTCCTGACGCTCGGGGTCGGTCACGAAGTAACCGGAGATGTAGCCCTTGTCGAAGCGCATGCCCTCGGTCAGCTCCAGCTGGAGGCCGAAGGTGTTGCTCTCCTCGACGGTGATGACGCCTTCCTTGCCGACCTTGTCCATGGCCTCGGCGATCAGCTCGCCGATGGACTGGTCGCCCGCCGAGATGGCGGCGGTGGCGGCGATCTGCTCCTTGGTCTCGACCTCCTTGGCCGACTCGAGCAGACGCTTGGTGACGGCCTCGACGGCCTTCTCGATGCCGCGCTTCAGGCCCAGCGGGTTGGCGCCGGCCGCGACGTTGCGCAGGCCCTCGCGCACCAGCGCCTGGGCGAGCACGGTGGCGGTGGTGGTGCCGTCACCCGCGACGTCGTCGGTCTTCTTGGCGACCTCCTTGACCAGCTCGGCGCCGATCTTCTCGTAGGGGTCCTCCAGCTCGATCTCCTTGGCGATGGACACACCATCGTTGGTGATCGTGGGGGCGCCCCACTTCTTCTCCAGGACGACGTTGCGGCCCTTGGGGCCCAGCGTCACCTTGACAGCGTCGGCGAGGCTGTTCAGACCCCGCTCGAGGCCGCGGCGGGCCTCTTCGTCGTACGCAATCGTCTTGGCCATTGCGAAGTGATCCTCCAGGATTGGGGGTGACACGATGCTGGCCAGGCTCGGTGCCCGCGACGGACGAACGGGGGTGTCGTGGCTCCCGATTCTCACCGTCCCGACCTGGCACTCACAGGTCGAGAGTGCCAGATCCCTTTCTAGCACTCAGTGATGGTGAGTGCAAGGTCATCGGCGGTGGCAGACGAGAACTACATGGTGTCGGTGACGCGCAGCGCGAGCGCGAGGAAGGCGTCGGTGCGTCGCTCCTCCGGCGAACGGGGCTCACCGCGCTCGACGGTGACCTGCTCGGCGTCGTGCAGCAGCAACTCCGCCTCGATCCGCATGATGGCACGAATGAACGGCGGGGCCACCTCCGGCGGGAGATCCCCATTGACGATGTAGCTACCGTCCGGTCCGTCCTCGGTTTGCACATAGGAAAGCGCGCGCAGCAGGTCAGCGCGCAGTTCCCCCGCGATCAGGTCGGAATCCACGTCATCCGCCATAGCGACATCGTATCTTGACAACCCTTGTGCAACCCGCAGCCGGGTCATACAGTACGTACGTACGGTTTGGGTAGGCGCGAGATCGGGAGCGGCCGATGTGGGATCCCCAGCAGTATCTGGCCTTCGACAACCACCGCTCGCGGCCATTTTTCGAGCTGCTCGGGCGCATCGGCGCGCAGCGTCCGCGCCGGGTCGTGGATCTGGGCTGCGGGCCCGGACATCTGACCACCACGCTGGCCGAGCGGTGGCCCGGCGCGGTGGTCGAGGCGTCGGACTCCTCGCCGCAGATGGTCGCCGCCGCCCGCGCCCGGGGCGTCCACGCCACCCTGCTGGATGTGCGCGAGTGGGAGCCCGAGCCGGATACCGACGTGGTGGTGTGCAACGCGGTGCTGCAGTGGGTCCCCGGGCATCCCGCGCTACTCACCGAGTGGGCGGCGAAACTGCCCTCGGGCGCCTGGCTGGCAATCCAGGTGCCGGGCAATTTCGACGCGCCCTCGCATCGGTCGATCCGGGAACTGGCGGCGCGGGACGACTGGCGGGAGCGGCTCGAGCCGACCGGGGTCCACTCGGCTCGCAACGTGCTCGATCCCACCGGGTACGCCACGGTGCTGACCGAGGCGGGCTGTGCCGTCGACGCCTGGGAGACCACCTACCTGCAGCGCCTGACCGGTGACGATCCGGTGCTGAAGTGGGTGTCGGGGACGGCCCTGCGGCCGGTTCGCGATGCCCTGGACGACGCGAGCTGGGACCGGTTCGTCGCCGAGCTGACACCGCTGCTGCGGGCCGCCTACCCGCAGCAGGCCGACGGGACCACGTGGCTCCCGTTCCGGCGGGTGTTCGCCGTCGCCCAGAAGCCCTGAGTCCAGCGGGTCAGTTCGGGGGTTGCGGGTTCGGGGAGCCGGTGACGAATTGGGCGAGCTGGGCGACGATGTCGCTTTCCAGCTCGTCCTTGCGCAGGCCCAGACCCGAGAGGACGCCGTTGCCGTCCTCGTGTTCGAGCAGGGCGAGCAGGATGTGCTCGGTGCCGATGTAGTTGTGGCCCAAGCGGAGTGCTTCGCGGAAGGTCAGCTCCAGGGTCTTGCGGGCGGCGGCGTTGTAGGGAATGAGGGCGGGGACGTCGTCGGCGGCCGGGGGCAGCGCGGCGGTGGCGACCCGGCGCACGGCGTCGAGGGTGACACCCTTGGAGGTGATCGCATGGGCCGCAAGGCTTTTGGGCTCACTGAGCAGGGCAAGCACGAGATGTTCGGGCTGGATCTCGGCATTGCCCGCGCTGCGGGCCTCCTCCTGCGAGACCGCCACGACCGAGCGCGCGCGTTCGGTGAAACGCGCGAAGCCGGCGTTCGGGTCCATGGCCGGGTCGGTGGTCGCCTTGGGGACGAACCGCTTCTGCGCGGCCTGCTTGCTGACGCCCATGCTGCCGCCGATGTCGGTCCAGGAGGCGCCGGCGCGGCGGGCCTGGTCGACGAAGTGGCCGATCAGGTGATCGGCCACCTCGCCCAGGTGGCCGCCGACGACGACCGCGTCGGACAGTTGCTCCAGGACGTTGCCGGGGCGCGCCTTCTTGATGCCGTCGATCAGGTCGTCGAGGCGTATGTTGATGTCTGCCATGCGTCAACTATAGGTTGACTACTCACATATCGTCAACGAAATGTTGACGAAAAGGTCGACTCGGTGGCGAGACCCGAAACCCTTTGCGTGGCAAGGATGCTCAGTGGGCGGCGGAGTGGGCGGCGCCGCGCACGATGAGTTCCTTGACCCAGGCCGCGGGGCGGCCGGTGAGCACACGGTCCGTCACGGTGTCGTCGGGACGGACGAACTGGATCACGCCGTCGCGGCGGCCCAGGCTGATGCACTGGATGTAGTACCGGAACCGCAGCGGGGTGGGTTCCGCTCCGCGCAGGAGGGCGAGCACGGAGGCGGCCGCGTGCGCGCCGGTGGGCAGCGCGGTCGCGCACGCCATGCGGAGTTCGCGGCCGCCGGGGCCCGCGATCGCCGCGGCGTCACCGGCGGCGTAGACGGCCGGATCGGAGGTGCGCAGGGTCTCGTCGACGAGTAGGCGGCCGCGGCCGTCGACCGCCAGTCCGGCCTCGGCGGCGAGGGCCGGGACTTCGAAACCCGTTGTCCAGAGCACGGTTTCGGCGTCGAATCGGGTGCCGTCGGCGAGGCGCAGGCCGTCGGGCAGCACCTCGACCACCTTGGCACCGGAGCGCACCTCGACGCCGAGCCGGTCCAGTGTGGCGCGGATGTGGCGGCGGGCGCGGTCCGACAGCCAGGCGCCCGGTTCCTCCGAACTCACCAGTGCCACCGCGAGATCCGGTCGTGATTCGGCGAGTTCCGTAGCCGTCTCGATGCCCGTCGATCCGGCTCCGACGACCGCCACCCGACCCGGCGCCGGGTCCCACCGCGCGACATCCTCGGGGGTGGCGACGGTGTGGGCGTGGTGCCGCACGCCCGCGACGCTGTCCACGTCGGCGGCGCTGCCGAGGGCATAGACGAGCACGTCGTAGTCGATGACGGCGCCGTCGGCCAGGGTGATGCGCTTCGGCCCGGGATCGAGTGCGACGGCCCGGCCCCGAACGAAGCGAACCTTCCTGCGCTCCAGCAGCTCTCGCAGGTCGCGGCGTGGAATCGACTGCCCGGCGGCCAGCTGATGCAGCCGCACCCGCTCGACGAACTGCGGGCGCGCGTCCACCACGGTGATCTGCGCGCCGCGCGCCCGGCGGGCCAGCCTGCCCGCCGCCGACAAGCCCGCGTATCCGGCGCCCAGCACGACGATCCGATGCTCTCCGGTCATGAGTGACTCCTTTTCGAGAAGGCCGACACTGTCCAGACCACGCAGGGCCATCGAGCCTGACAGGGTCGGCGAGTGGGGTGAGTCACAGTCGAGCGGTGCGGGCGTAGTAGGCCAGTTTGGCGGGGTTCACGACGAGGCGGACCGCGGAGATGCCGTCGGGGTTCAGGTCGGCGGAGCCGATGACGAGCACGGTGTCGGCGACGCGGGCCACCGCGGCGGGCGCGCCGTTGATTTCCTCGACGGTGAGTTCCAGGCCGGGGACGGTGCGGGTGAACAGGCCGGACAGGTAGCGGGCGACCCGCGCGGAACCGGTGATCGGGTGACGGGCCGCGGTCACCTCGCCGCCGCCGTCGGCCAGCGCCACGATGTCGGCGGTGAACATCTGCTCGAGTGCCGTGAGGTCGCCCGCGCGGGCGGCCGCGACGAAACGTTCGAAGAGCGCGCGGGCCTGGTCGGGAGTCGCGCTGAAGCGGGTGTTCTCGGTGCGGACGCGGCGGCGTGCCCGGCTGTAGAGCTGCTGGGAGTTGGCCTCGGACAGCTGCAGCATCTCGGCGATCTCACCGTGGGCGTAGCCGAATGCCTCGCGGAGTACGAACACCGCACGCTCCACCGGGGACAGTCGCTCCAGCAGGGTCAGCATCGCCATCGATACCAGTTCGCGCTGCTCGGCCGATTCCAGTGGACCGAGCTCGCCGCGACCGGTCGGCACCGGCTCCGGCAGCCACGGTCCGACGTAGGTCTCCCGGCGCGCACGGGCCGAATCCAGCCAGCTGCGGCACAGATTCACCACCACCGTGGTCAACCAGGCTTCGGCGGAACGAATTTCGGCCCGGTCGGTGGCATCCCAGCGCAGGTAGGTCTCCTGCACGGCGTCCTCGGCCTCGCTCGCCGCGCCGAGCATGCGGTACGCCAGGGCGAACAAGCGCGGCCGCTGCCGCTCGAATTCGGCCAGTCCCGTCTCGTCCACCGCGCACCCGCCTTCGTCGGCAATCGTCGGGCGACGATACCCGCCCGGGCGCGCCTGCCGTGGCGGCGACCGAGTGCGGCGGCCACCCGTCCGAATCGGATGACCGCACGGATCACGGAAGGTCTCGCGCGGGAACTCCGGGACGGTCCGTCGTCGGCGCCGCAGGTACGTTCAGCCTCGCGCCGGACGGAACCGCGGCCGGTAGCAGAGGACATCGCCGTGGCGGTCAGTTCGGCGTGCCGGTGGGCGGCTCGGCCGAAGTGGGATCGCGCTCCGGGCGGGGGAAGCGGATGTCGGGGAGGCGAAGTTTCGGACGCTCGCTGGTGGTCGGTGCGACGGTGGTGGTGCCCGGGGTGTTTCGGCGCAGTTCACTGGTGCCCGAGCCGCTGTCCGGGTCACAGGCGGTGAGTGTGACCGCGACGGCACCGGCGGCCAGCACCGCAATCGCCAACTTCTGCACGGGATTTCCCCTTGATCGGGCGCCACACCTGCCGCGGCGCATGCGGAAACGGTGCGCCCCGGCGCTTATCGGCCGCCTAACGATCGGTTAACGCGGGCACTACTTCTCGACGACGCCGATGGCCACGGCGACCGGGGTGTCGGCCTGACTGGCGGCCAGGCACACCAGCTTGGCGGTGCCCAGGGCGACGTTGGGGCTGCCGTCGAACTTGGAGCCCGGGTTCTCGGCGAGTATCTGCTCCAGCAGGGCCTTTTCGGCGTCGGTGTCCAGATTCTTGAATTCGCCGCAGGTCGTCTGCGAGGCGGGGCCGAGGGCGGCGTTGCCCGAACCGGTCGCGGTGGGCGGCGGTTGCGGGGACTCGGACGGGGCGGGGGACGCCGGCGGTGCGGGGCTCGCGGGAGCGGCGGAGGTGGACGGCGCGTTTCTGCGCAGCCCGGCGGCGTCGGTGCCGGAGTCGTCGTTGCCGCCGCAGGCGGTCAGGCCCAGTGCCAGCGCGCTCAGCACGACGGCAGTCGCCGAAAGTCGTTTCATAAACGTCCGAAATTCCGTTTGTCGCATGCGCCGGGGGCAGTCCGGCGCGCGTCGCACAGTACCGGGCGCGGCCGCGATTGAAAACCCGGTGCGCGGCTCAGTGGATCAGCTGCTGCCAGTCGCGGGGCACCCGGTCGCGCGGGCCGGGTGCGGTCTGGTCCTCCGGATGGTGCTGCGGCGGCGCGAGTTCGGGGCCCTCGCCGTACATCTCCTCGGTGCGGAAGTTCCAGAACCACTCCTCCCCGGGTTCGTAGCTCTGCACGAAGGGGTGCCCGGTGGCGGCGAAATGCTTGCTGGCGTGCTGTTGCGGCGAGGAGTCGCAGCAACCGACGTGCCCGCACTGCGCGCAGCGCCGCAGGTGTACCCACCAGCCTTGGGCCGCTTCGCATTCCACGCAGCCCGGCCCGCTGGGCGCCACCGCCGGGTCGATGCCCTCGATCGTTTCGGCCATCACTCACCTCCGGTATCGGTTCGTACGACTGAACTTTCGTCGGCGGCGGCCGGTCGCAGCGGCAGCCGCACGATGAAGCGGGTGTCGCCGGGGACCGACTCGACGCGGATGTCGCCGCCGTGTTTCTTCACCACGATCCGGAACGAGATGTCCAGCCCCAGACCGGTTCCCTCCCCGACCGGCTTGGTGGTGAAGAACGGTTCGAAGATCCGGTTGCGGATATCGTCCGGCACGCCGGGGCCGGTGTCGCCGATCTCCACCGCGGCGCACTCGTTCTCGCGGTAGGTGCGCACGGTGAGGGTGCCCGCACCGGCCATCGCGCCGACCGCGTTGTCGATCAGATTGGTCCACACCTGGTTCAATTCCGCTGCGTAACACGGGACTTCGGGCAAGGTGCGGTCGTAGTCCTTGACGATCGCGATGCCGTCTCCGATCTTGCGGGCCAGCATCACCAGCGTGCTGTCGAGCAGTTCGTGGATGTCGACCACCTGGAACGGCGCCCGGTCCATCTGCGAGTACTGCTTGGCGGCGTTGACCAGCGACGAGATCCGCACGGTGGAGTCGGTGATCTCGTTCATCAGCAGCTCGGTCTCGACCGTGTAGTTGAGCCAGCGGATCGCGCCCTCGAAGACCCCGCTGTCGGCGCCCTCCAGCGTGCCGGCGACCTTCTCCAGCCAGTCGGTGTCGAAGCCCGCCTGCACGAAGGTCGGTGCGATGTCCCAGCCGTTGGCGATGCCGTGGTCGGTGAGCCAGTCGCCGAGTTCGTCCTCGCGGTCGGCGGCCTCGAGCGTGGTCAGCGTCGGGGCCTTTGCGACCTGGGTGGCCGCCTCCTCCTGCAACTGCACCAGCGCTTCCAGCGCGGACGAGTCGAACTTGCCGTGCGCCATCATCTTCAGCTTGTGCCGCATCCCGGCGACCCGGTCGCGCAGCGAGGAGGTGGCGCGCACCGCGGCGGCCGCGGGGTTGTTCAGCTCGTGGGTCAGGCCCGCCGAGAGCGAACCGAGGGCCAGCAGTCGCTCGCGCTGGCCGATGATCTCGTTGGCGTTGCGGTTGCCGAAGAACACCCCTTCGAGCAGGTGCAGCGCCATCGGGAACCACTCCTGCATCATGCGGGCGAAGGTGCCGGCGTCGAGCACGAAGAATTTCGACGGCCTGGTCACCGTGAGCGTGCCGGTGTAGTTCTGCTCGGCCTTGTCACCCATGTAGGCGGTCCAGGCTCCCGCGTAGGAGCCGCGGTGGTCGGTGCGCACCAGCTCGATCTCCTCGCCGGCGGACAGCTTGGTCAGCACGACTTCGCCGTCCATCAGCACGTAGAAGCAGGTCGCCGCGTCGCCCTCGCGGAACACCAGCCCGGGTTCGAACAGCTCCACGCGCCCGTCGCGGCACAGCCATGCCAGCTGGTCGTCGTCGAGCTTCTCGAACAGGAACAGCGTCCGGAGCTCGTCCGGGTCGCAGATCACCTGGGTGCCCATCCGGCACACCTCCTACTGTTTCGCGATGTATCGGTGGACGAGCATGACCGCCATCGCGCCCTCGCCCACGGCGGACGCGACTCGCTTCGCCGACTCCGAACGCACATCGCCGGCCACGAAAACCCCGGGGACGCTGGTCTCGAGGTGGTGCGGCGGCCGCGGCAGTTCCCATCCGGCCGGACGATCGCCGTCGACCAGCAGGTCCGGTCCGGCCAGCACATAGCCCGCCTCGTCCCGCTCGACCAGGCCGTCGAGCCAGTCGGTCTCGGGTGCGGCGCCGATGAACAGGAACAACCGCTCGGCCTCCACCTTTTCTTCCGTGCCGGTGGCGTTGTTGCGCAGCACGATCCGCTCCAGGTGATCGTCACCGTCGGCGGCGACCACCTCCGTGCAGGTGTGCACCTTGATGTTGGGTATCTGCTGGATCTGCTGAATCAGGTAGTGCGACATCGAGTTGTCGAGCGAGTCACCCCGCACCAGGATGTGCACGGTCCGCGCGTTGCGCGACAGGAACACCGCGGCCTGGCCCGCGGAATTCGCGCCGCCGACGATGTAGATTTCGCGGTCGGCGCAATCGGCGGCCTCCGTCATCGCCGAGCCGTAGTACACGCCGCGCCCGGTGAAGTCGTCCACGCCCGGGGCCGGATGATGGCGATAGTTGACGCCCGTGGCGATCAGCACCGAGTGCGCCGCGACCGACTCGCCGTCGTCGAACCGGACCACCCGGGCCGAACCGCACACCTCGAGGCCGACCACCCGGCGCGCGGTGATCAGCTCGGCCCCGAACTTGACCGCCTGCCTTCGAGCCCGGTCGGCCAGCTGTGCGCCGGACAACCCGTCGGGGAAGCCCAGGTAGTTCTCGATGCGGGAACTCTGACCGGCCTGCCCGCCGGTGGCGGTGCGCTCTACCAGCACCGTCCGCAGCCCCTCGGACGCTCCGTATACCGCGGCGCCGAGACCGGCCGGGCCGCCACCGACCACGATGAGGTCGTAGAAGTCGCCGGTGGGGTCGGTATTGAGGCCCACGCTGCCGGCCAGTTCGCTGTCGCTGGGGGCGATCAGCGCCTGCCCGGCGGCGTCGATCACGACGGGGCACTGGTCCTGGGTGGCGCCCGCGGCCTCGAGCAGCCGCGCGCCCTCCGGCTCGTCGGCCAGATACCAGCGGTAGGGCAGCTGGTTGCGGGCGAGGAATTCGCGCACTTCCGAACAGCGGGCGGACCAGCGGTGACCGACCACCTTGGTCTCGTGCACCGGGCGATGGTCGTCGCCGCGCCAGGCCTCGAGCAGCGCGTCGATCACCGGGTACAGCTTCTCCTCCGGCGGATCCCACGGCTTGAGCAGATAGTGGTCGAGATCGATGACATTGATCGCCTCGATCGCGGCATTGGTGTCGGCGTACGCGGTCAGCAGCACCCGGCGCGCGTACGGGTGCAGATCCATCGCCTGTTCCAGGAATTCGATACCGTCCATCCCCGGCATCCGGTAATCGGCGATCAACACCGCGACGGGCTGACCCCGGAGTTTCATCTCGCGCAGTGCCTCGAGCGCCGCCGCACCCGATTCGGCGCGCAGAATCCGATAATCCGCCCCGTAGCGGCGTCGCAAGTCGCGGACCACGGCCCGGGAGACGCCCGGATCGTCGTCGACGCTCAGGATCGCCGGTTTGGCGACAGCTGGTGAAGTCACATCGAAAGTATGGGCGTCGATGCGAGCCCGCGCGCCCCCCGGTGGGAGATCCGGCCCCCTAGTTCGCTCACAGCCGATGTTGCTGGACCAGGTCCAGCTCCGTCGGAGTCAGCAATCGCTCCAGTCTTTCCTCGCGCTCGGCGGCGCGACGCCTGGAACTCTTACCACCAGTCCCCGCCCTCGCGGTGATCTCTTCCGAATCGGAAAGCGGCAGTAGCGGAACGGAATCCGCCTGACCACGGTGGAGGGGAAAGCGCAGTTTCACGGCCGATCACCTCACGTTGGACGAAAACTCGGGCTCAGTCGGTTGCTTCATTGCCTTCCGCTTCATCTATCCGCCATTGTGCGTCGGTTATTACAGAAGGGGGTACCCATCACATCGAAATGTGATCCGGTTGATTTTCGATCGAATGTGGTCCGGATCACTGGAGTGCCGCGCGGTGGGTACACGAACCCGCTGGCCCAGTAGGATTCCCGGTACCGATCGTCACACTCCCGGAGGCAGCGTTGCCGAACACTCTCGAAGCCACCGTCGACATCTCCGCCCCGCCGGAGCGGGTCTGGGCGGTCGTCTCGGATCTGAAGCGGATGCCCGAATTCAGCCCGAACACGGTCCGGATGGTCGCGCTGGGCGCACCGCGCACCGGGGCCTGGACGGTCAATCTGAATCGCGACGGCCGCAAGTACTACCCGACCACCTCGCGCATCGTCCGGTTCGAACCCAACCGGGCCTTCGCGTTCCGGATGAACGAGAACGGCACGGTGTGGAGCTACACACTGGAGCCGACCGAATCGGGCACTCGGCTGATCGAACGCCGCGACGTGCCCAACGGGGTCCGCAAGCCGGTGCGCGTGCTGATCGACGCGTTCCTCGGCGGCGAGGAACAGTTCGAGTCGAACCTGTTGCGCGGCATGAACGAAACGCTCGGCAAGATCAAGGCCGCGGCCGAGCGGTAACTCCGCTCAGGCGTGGCCCTCGGTGTGCCAGTTGGGCAGTTTGACGACCTGCGCGGCGTAGGACAGGCCCGCGCCGAAGGCCACCAGCAGGGCGTCGGCACCGGGCTTGGTCTCGCCGCTGCGTAGTAAAGCCTCCATGGCCAGCGGGATCGAGGCGGCGGAGGTATTGCCCGCCTCCTCGATGTCGTTGGCCAGGGCGCAGTCCTCGGGCAGTTTCAGCTCGCGGGCCATGATCTCGATGATGCGGCCGTTGGCCTGGTGCGGGACCATCGCGTCCAGGTCCGCGGGGGTGAGCCCGGCACGATCGATCGCGTCGAGGCAGACCTTCTTCAACGAGTGCGCGGCCCAGCGGAACACCGCGGTGCCCTCCATCGCGAGGTACGGGCGCACGGCGTCGAGGCCCTTCTCCTCGATCTCGCCGAAGAACTCCATCCAGTCCTTGTCCTGGCGGATGGCGTGGTGCTGAGTGCCGTCGGAACCCCAGACGGTGGGGCCGATGCCCGGCTCGTCGGACGGGCCGATGACGACCGCGCCCGCGCCGTCGGCGAACAGGAACGCGGTGCCGCGATCGGCCGGGTCGATCGCGTCGGTGAGCCGTTCGACGCCGATGACCAGCGCGTGGTCGGCGCTGCCGCCCTTGACCAGGTCCGACGCCAGGCCCACGGCGTGGCAGAACCCGGCACAGCCGGCCGAGATGTCGAATGCCGCGGGGTTGCTCAAACCCAGTTCGGTGGCGATCTGCGGCGCCGCGGCCGGAGTGAGCAGCAGCCACGTGGACGTGGCGACGATGACGCAGCCGATCTGCTCGGGGCGCACCCCGGCCGCCGCCATGGCGTCACGCGCCGCCGCGGCGCTCATGCCGATGATGGTTTCCGAATCCGATGCGAACCGGCGGGTCTTGATGCCCGAGCGGGTGCGGATCCATTCGTCACTGGACGCGATAGGCCCGGCGACCTCGTCGTTGGTGACCACCCGGACCGGGCGGTACACGCCGAGCCCGAGCATCGCGGTGTGCTCCGCCCCCGTGACCTGGGCGAGTCGAGCAGCCATCGTGCTTCTCCTAGGTACCTGCCGGCAGGGGTGGCACGGGCCTGTGGCCCCACCCGCGCATCGAACGTTCCTTCATCGGGCCCTCATCGGGCGGACTCGCTGGCGAGACCGCAGACATGAGGCCCCCTCATATTAGCCGGAAGATTATCGGGCGTCGTGGGTATTGTCACAATCGATCGGGTATTGCCAGTCCACGAGCCGGTTATACGACCGGCAGTGACCTGTTCCGACGAGTGATTCGAGGACACAACATGCTCGGTCTGGGAATTATCGGCTGGATCATCATCGGCGGCTTGGCCGGTTGGATCGCCAGCAAGTTCATGGGGACGGACGCCCAACAGGGCATCTTCCTGAACATCGTGGTGGGCGTCGTGGGCGGCCTGATCGGCGGCTTCCTGCTCAAGCTGCTGGGTGTCGACGTCGAGGGCGGCGGCATCATCTTCAGCTTCCTCACCTGCCTGGGTGGCGCGGCCATCCTGCTGTTCCTGGTGGGACTGGTCACCGGGCGCCGAAAAGTGGGCTGACCCCGCGAACCCACACTGCCGCAGCGGCCCCGGTCGCTGCGGCAGTGTGCTGTCGCAGCACACCCCCGGACGCGACATGTCCCGTATGGTGTGTGCGACTTGTCCGCGCACGAAAGAGGAGCCAGTGGCCCGCCGCCCCACCCCGCCCGGCACGCCCGACCGTACCGGTCTCGGTCACGTCGCCGACCTGGTCCGCGATGCGATCCCCCCGCTGCATCCCGCCGGCCTGCCGTTCGTGGCGACGCCGCTGGCCGTCGCACTGCTGGCCCGGCGCCGGAAGTGGTTGCGGCGCGGCGGTTTCGCGGCCGCGGCGGCGACGGCGGCGTTCTTCCGGCACCCGCACCGGGTGCCGCCGAACCGGGCGAATGTCGTGATCGCACCCGCCGACGGGCAGATCGCGCTGGTGGACACCGCGGTGCCGCCGGCCGAACTGAACCTCGGCGACGCCGAACTGCCCCGGGTGAGCATCTTCCTGTCGGTGCTGGACGTGCACGTCCAGCGCACGCCGGTATCGGGCACCGTGCGGCAGATCGCCTACCAGCGCGGCCAGTTCCGCTCCGCCGATCTGCCCGAGGCCAGCTCCGTCAACGAGCGCAACAGCATGGTGCTGGAGACCGACTCCGGGCAGCTGGTGACGGTGGTGCAGATCGCGGGCCTGCTGGCCCGCCGGATCGTGTGTGACGCCGAGGTCGGCGACAAGCTGGCCATCGGCGACACCTACGGGCTGATCCGGTTCGGCTCCCGCGTCGACACCTACTTTCCGGCCGGGACCCAGCTGCTCGTGAACCCCGGGCAGCGCACCATCGGCGGGGAGACGGTGCTCGCCGAACTGCTGTCATGATCGAAGAGACCGTGACCGAGCACGGACGACGACGCCGGACGGTCCGGCTGCTGCCCAGCATCGTGACGATCATGGCGCTGTGCGCGGGGTTGTCGGCGGTGAAATTCGCGCTCGAGGGCTCGCTGAGTACAGCGGTGGCCATGATCGGCGCGGCGGCGGTGCTCGACATGCTCGACGGTCGGCTGGCCCGGATGCTGTCGGCGACGACCAAGATCGGCGCCGAACTCGATTCGCTCGCGGACGCGATCTCTTTCGGCGTCTCGCCCGCGCTGGTGCTGTACGTGACCTTCCTGAACCAGGACAGCCTGGGCTGGATCATCGCGCTGATCTACGCGGTCAGCATCGTGCTCCGGCTGGCCCGGTTCAACACGCTGATGGACGACGACACCCGGCCGGACTGGCAGCGCGAGTACTTCGTGGGCGTGCCCGCACCGGCCGCCGCGCTCATCGGAATGCTGCCGCTCGTGGCACACCAGCAGTTCGGCGACGGCTGGTGGAACGAATTCCCCCTGGTGGCGGCGTGGACGATCGTCGCGGCCCTGCTGGCGGTCAGCTCCATCCCCACCCTGGCGATGAAGTCGGTCTCGGTGGCGCCCCAGGCCGCGGCCCTGCTGCTGGTCCTGGTCGCCCTGGCCGCCGCCGCGCTGGTCACTTATCCGCGCATCCTGCTGATGGTGCTGGTGGTGCTGTACCTGGCCCACATTCCGTTCGCCTGGCGCTCCCAGCGCTGGGTCGCGGCCCGGCCCGAGATCTGGCACCACAAACCCGCGGAACGCCGCGCCCAGCGCCGCGCCGCCCGCCGCCGCCCCGCCCTGCGGGTGCCGGTATCGACGTCGCGGTTACGGCTGCGACGTCCCGGCGCCCGTGAGCGCTGACCGGACACCCCCATAATGGGTCGGGTGCCCGAACTGTCGCTCACCGCCCGCCTGAACCGCTCGGCCGCCGATGCCCGCCGGGGGGTGGTGCGGCTGCATCCGGAAGCGCTGGCCGCATTGGGTTTGCGGGAGTGGGACGGGATCGCGCTGATCGGGTCGCGGCGCACGGCCGCGGTGGCGGGGGTCGCGCCCGCGGGGACACCGGCCGGAGTGATCCTGCTGGACGACGTGACGCTGTCCAACGCCGGGGTGCGCGAGGACGCGACGGTGGTGGTGGCACCGGCCACGGTGTTCGGGGCGCGGCAGATCTCGGTGACCGGATCGACCCAGGCCACCCACAGCATCCCCGAGGCCACACTGCGCCAGGCGCTGCTCGGTAAGGTCGTCACGGTCGGTGACGCGGTGTCGCTGCTGCCGCGCGATCTCGGCCCGGGAACCAGCACCGCCGCAGCGACACAGGCGCTTTCGCGCACTTTCGGGATCGCGTGGACCTCGGAACTGCTCACCGTCACCGCGACCGATCCGGTGCGCGGGCCGGTGAGTGTGCAGCCCAACAGCGCGGTGGTGTGGGGCGCCGGTGTGCCCGCGGCCGACGCCTCGCACGATCCGGGCGCGGGATCCGACAGCCAGTCCGGTGCGCCCGGTACCCGAATGCGGGTGCGGGAGCGGCCTTCCGCGGTGGACGTGGCGGATCTGGCCGGGGTGCGACCACAGGCCGCGAAGCTCTCGGAGTGGCTCAGCCTCGCCCTCGACGAACCCGAACTGCTCAAAACTCTCGGCGCCCCACCACATCTCGGTGTGCTGATCACCGGCCCGGCGGGAGCGGGGAAGGCGACGCTGGCGCGGGCGGTGGCCACGCCGCGGCGCATCGTGGAATTGGACGGTCCGACGGTCGGGGCCACCGAGAGCGGCACCCGATTGCGAGAGGTCGGGCTGGCGGTTTCCGAGATCTGTTCCGGCGCGGGCGGAGTGCTGCTGATCACCGATATCGACGCGCTGCTACCGGCCGATCCGGAACCCGTCGCGACGCTGATCCTCGACCAGCTGCGCGCAGCGGTCGCCACCCCCGGTGTGGCTTTCCTGGCCACCACCTCGCATCCGGCCGGGGCCGACAGCCGTTTGCGCGCACCGGATCTGTGCGATCGCGAGATCGCGCTGACCCTGCCGACCGCGGCCGTGCGCAAGGATCTACTGGAACAGCTGCTGCGCAAGGTGCCCACCGAGGACCTGAAACTCGATGAGATCGCCTCGCGCACACCGGGTTTCGTGGTCTCCGACCTGGCGGCGCTGTGCCGGGAGGCGGCGCTGCGGGCGGCGTCACGGGCCAGCCGCGACCACACCGAGCCGGTGCTGACCCAGCCCGATCTGGTCGGCGCGCTGCAGGTGATCCGCCCGCTGTCGCGTTCAGGCACCGAGGAATTGGCGATCGGCAGCCTCAGCCTCGACGATGTCGGCGACATGGTCGAGACGAAGCAGGCGCTGACCGAAGCGGTGCTGTGGCCACTGCGCCACCCGGATTCGTTCGCCCGGCTCGGTATCGACCCGCCGCGCGGCGTGCTGCTCTACGGGCCGCCGGGCTGCGGCAAGACCTTTCTGGTGCGGGCCCTGGCGGGTACCGGCCAGCTGAGCGTGCACGCCGTCAAGGGCGCGGAGCTGATGGACAAGTGGGTCGGCTCGTCCGAGCGCGCGGTGCGCGAATTGTTCCAGCGCGCACGCGATTCCGCGCCGTCGCTGATCTTCCTGGACGAGGTCGACGCGCTGGCGCCGCGCCGCGGCCAGAGCAGTGACTCCGGCGTCGGCGACCGCGTGGTGGCGGCCCTGCTCACCGAGTTGGACGGCGTGGAGCCGTTGCGCGATGTGGTCGTGGTCGGCGCGACCAACCGGCCCGAGCTGATCGATCCGGCCCTGACCCGTCCGGGCCGGCTGGAACGTCTGGTGTTCGTGCCCCCGCCGGACGCCGCCGCGCGCGCCGAGATCCTGCGCACCGCGAGCCGCTCGGTCCCGCTGGCCGCTGACGTGGACCTCACCGCCCTGGCCGCCGACCTGAACGACTACTCGGCCGCCGACTGCGCCGCCCTGCTGCGCGAGGCCGCCCTCGCCGCGATGCGCCGCGACGTCGACACCGCCGACATCACCGCCGCCGACATCACCGCCGCCCGCACCGCGGTCCGCCCATCCCTGGACCCCACCCAGGTCGACGCACTCCGCCGCTACGCCGACCACCGCAACGGAACCTCCTAACACCAGGCAGCCATACACTCCGTGACCCTTCACCGAACCGCCTGACACCCGGCAGGTGGCGTGATGGAACGTCATGATGTCCGGCAGGTCTGCGGCTATGTGACCTTGATCGTGGGTATTTTCAGCTGGTGCGAACCAGGGCCGCGGTGTTCGAGACGGTGACGGCGGGTCTCGCAACCCTGGTTGCGGGGATGTCGCTGATGCTCCCGATCGACTTCACGTGGACGTCGGGCGCCTCGCCGCTGCAACTGGATCTGCTCGCGCACAGCCTGCCGCACGCCATCGCCGCCGGCGCCGTCATCGGGCTGATCGTCGCCGTGTTCGCCACGACCGTCAATCACGGCCTGGCGGCGTGGGGTTCGGCGCTGTGCGGTGCCGTGCTGCTGCTGGTGACGCATCTGGTCGGGGCGCACAGCGGTCCGGACGCCTCGCTGGCCACGGTGAACTTCGTCGACGCGATCGCGGGCGGGATCCTGCTCGGCGGGATCGCGACGGCCGTCCTGCACGGGCGGCTGCAGGTTTTCGGCTGGACGCTGGGCGCGCTGGGCAGCATCGTGGTGGGCGCGGCGCTGCCGGTGCAGCACGGCGACGGTTTCGGCGATCCGAACCGCTACGGGCGCTGGCCCGCGGTCGATTGGCCGCCGCCGTGGCTGATCGCGGTGACGGTGCTGCTGGTCGGGGTGGGCACGCTGGTCAATCGGCACAAGACCGAGGTGGAGCGGCGTTCCGTGGAGTTGCCGATGGCCCCGATCGTGGCCGGCCTGGTGTACGTGGTGGCGACGCTGGCGGGCACCGAATGGCTGACCAGCCACCCGGGCAGCATCTTCGACATCTCGCTGAGCGTCGGCGCCACCGTCGTCGCGGGGTTCGTCGCCGCGATCCTGCTGCCCCGCCGCGACGGCACCCTGGTGCTGCTGGCGATCGCGCTGGCGGCGGTGGGCAGCGCGATCATGCCGTCCTGGTTGCCGGGCTGGTCGGCCGCGCCGCTGATGGTGCTGCTGGCGCTGGGAATCGTGCTGGGTTTCCGGCGGCCGGGGCCGGTGCTCGCACTGCTGCTGACGACCGCGCTGGCGTCGAGCTGCATGGTCACCCTCGGCCACGACCACAACCGGGTCCGCAACGCGATCATCGCGGTGGCACTGACCCTCGTCACCGGCTACAGCTTCGGCAGCGCCGCGCCCCGCTACAACCCCACGCGGGTGCTGGGCGTGTCGATCGTGTTCGTGCCGTCGGTGGTGCTGGCGCTGCGGTACCACGCCGACCGGGGCGACCTCGACACCGCCACGGCCGACGCGGGTCGCTGGTACGTCTGCCAGGTGCCCGCCACCGATTCGCCGGTCCCGCACTGGACGGCCCTCGCGATCACGGTGGGTTGTCTGGTCGGGCTGATCGCGCTGCGGCGACTCCGCGCACCCACGGTCACCCGGGTGGCCGACGCCGCCGAGCGCCCGGACGACCGCGACCCACTGTGATTGCAGATATATAGCCGGGGGCCTCGAACATGTTCGACGCCATAACCTCGGCAGCCGTGAATCCCATAAGGGCCGAAGTAGTATCGACTGCGCACACCCCGCCGCCGACCGACGGAGTGAAGTTTGCTCGCAGTCCTGCTCGCCCATGCCGCCGCGGCCCTGTTCGCGCCGCCGTGTGTGCGGGTGCTGGGCCGACGGGCCTTCTATCTGCTGGCGCTGGTGCCGCTGGCGAGCCTGGGCTGGGTCGTCGCGAACTGGAACAGCGGGCGCGAACTGCGGATCGGCTGGGCGCCGGGCATCCACATGGACCTGGAGCTGCGCTTCGATTCGCTCGCCGCCATCATGTCGGCGCTGGTGCTGGGCATCGGTGCGCTGATCCTCGCCTACTGCGCGAGCTATTTCGACGATGACGACCGGCAGCGGCTGGGCATCTTCGCGGGCTATCTGATCGCCTTCGCGGGGACCATGTTCGGGCTGGTGATCAGCGACAACATGTTGGTGCTGTTCACCTTCTGGGAAGCGACGACGGTACTGTCGTTCCTGCTCGTCGGCCATCACGCCGAGCAGATCGCCGGGCGGCGCGCGGCGCTGCAGGCCCTGCTGGTGACGGCCGCGGGCGGGCTGACGATGCTGGTCGGCATCATCGCGATCGGGCAGCGCTACGACACCTATCTGCTCTCGGAGATGCTGGCCCGCGCGGATCCGCGGGACTGGACGACCTGCGTCGCCGTGGTGCTGATCCTGGTCGGCGCGCTGAGCAAGTCGGCGATCGTCCCGCTGCACTTCTGGCTGCCCGGCGCGATGATCGCGCCCACCCCCGTCAGCGCCTACCTGCACGCGGCGGCGATGGTGAAGGCCGGTATCTACCTGGTGGCCCGGCTGGCGCCGGTGTTCGCGGCCAGTGCGCCCTGGCATCCGATAATCCTCACGCTGGGCCTGGTGTCGATGCTGCTCGCCGGGTTGCGTTCGCTGCAGGTGACCGATCTGAAGCTGGTACTGGCCTTCGGCACGGTCAGTCAGCTGGGGTTCCTGGTCACGCTGGTCGGGATCGGCACGCCGGACGCGGCGCTGGCCGGGGTGACGATGCTCGTCGCGCACGCACTGTTCAAGGCGTGCCTGTTCATGGTGGTCGGCATCATCGACCACAGCGCCGGAACCCGGGACCTGCGACGGCTTTCCGGGCTGGGTCGCCGCGCGCCGGTGCTGTGCGGTACCGCGATCCTGGCCGGGGCGAGCATGGCCGGAATCCCGCCGCTGCTGGGCTTCGTGGGCAAGGAGAGCGCCCTGGGCGCGATTCTCACCGCCGACAACCTGAGCGCCCCGGCCAAGCTGGCGGTGGGCACCGGCGTGGTGGTCGGCTCCATGCTGACGGTCGGATACAGCCTGCGATTCCTCTGGGGCGCTTTCGGTTCCAAGTCGGTGGCGGTGGGAGCGCCGGAGCCGCAACCGGATTGGCATCCGCCCGGGGCGGTGTTCGTGGCCCCCGCGGCCCTGCTGGCGGTGGCGAGCCTGGCCGCGGGCCCGGCCGCGCCGTGGCTGGACCGGCTGCTGCGGCCCTACGCCGAGACGCTGCCCGGCGGCGAGCCCACCCATCTGGCGCTGTGGCACGGCTTCGGGCACCCGCTGACCCTCACCATGATCGTGATCGCCTGCGGCCTGGTGCTTTTCGAGATCCGCGACCGCATCGGCGAAACGGCCCGTCCTCGCCTGGGCAACGCCGACCGCGTCTACGACAGGACGCTGCGCGCGATGGACCAGCTGTCGCTGCGCATGACCGGTGCGACGCAACGCGGTTCGCTGCCACTGAACCAGGCGCTCATCCTGATCACGCTGACCGTGCTGCCCACCGCCATGCTGGCGTTCGGTGCCCGCACCCGGGTTGGCCTGCGGCTGTGGGATTCTCCGCTGCAGCTGATCATCGGGCTCATCATGGTGGCGATGGCGATCGGCGCCACCGTGATGCGCAACCGCCTCGCGAGCGTGCTGCTGGTCGGCGTCACCGGTTACGGCTGCGGCGTGATCTTCGCACTGCACGGCGCGCCCGATCTGGCGCTCACCCAGTTCCTGGTGGAAACCCTGACCCTGGTGATCTTCGTGCTGGTGCTGCGCAAGTTCCCGGCCGAGATCGAACCCGACCGCGCCACCGCCTTCAAGGCGCGCCGCGCGCTGCTGGCCGCGCTGGTGGGCGCCGCGGTCGCGGTGCTCGCGGCCTTCGCCACCGCCTCGCGCGGCACCGAACCGATCTGGCACCGAATCCCGCAGGCGGCCTACGGTTTCGGCGGCGGCAAGAACGCGGTCAACGTGCTGCTGGTCGACATCCGCGCGTGGGACACCCTCGGGGAGATCTCGGTGCTGGTGGTCGCCGCGACCGGGGTCGCGTCGCTGATGTTCCGCAGCCGCCGTTTCGGCACGCTGCCCCGGGTGGCCGACGCGCCCGGCTACACCCCCGACCCGGACCGCGCCTACTGGCTGCCCGCGTCCCCGCTCCTCGCGCCGCGGCACCGCTCGATGGTGCTGGCGATGACGACGCGGCTGGTGTTCCCGACACTCATGGTGCTGTCCGCGTACTTCTTCTTCGCCGGGCACAACGCACCCGGCGGCGGGTTCGCCGGGGGGCTCACCGCCGGATTGGCGCTGGTCCTGCGCTATCTGGCTGGCGGCCGCTACGAGCTGGCCGAGGCCCTGCCCGTCGACGCGGGCCACGTGCTCGGCGCGGGGCTGGCGCTGTCGGCGGGCACCGCGACCGGTTCGCTGCTGCTCGGCGCGCCGCCGCTGTCGTCGGCGATCGTGGAGGTGACGCTGCCACTGCTCGGGCACGTCAAGTTCGTCACCGCCCTGCTGTTCGACCTGGGCGTGTATCTGATCGTGGTGGGCCTGGTGCTCGACGCGTTGCGCAGCCTCGGCGCGCGGCTGGACACGGAGGGGCCCGCGATCGCGACGATCTCCACGCGGACCGGGGAATCGACGAGGGAGACCCGATGACCGCGAACCTCACCCTGCTCGTCCTGGTCGGCGTCCTCACCGCGTGCGGCGTCTATCTGCTGCTGGAGCGCGCGGTGTCGAAGATGCTGCTGGGGATGATCCTGTTCAGCAACGCGGTGAACCTGCTCATCCTCACCCTCGGCGGACCGGACGGCCGCCCGCCCATCCTCGGCCAGACCGATCGGATCCAACGGGATTCGGCCGACCCGCTGGCGCAGGCGATGGTGCTGACCTCCATCGTGATCACGATGGGCCTCGCGGCCTTCGTGCTCGCGCTGGCCTACCGCGCCTACGCCCTGACCACCAGCGAGCGCGTGGAGAACGACCCGGAGGACGTGAAGGTGGCCGCGCGCCGCGAGGGCGAGGACCCCGAGCAATGACCCTCGCCCCCGGCCTGATGCCCGCCCTCACCGCCCTGCCGGTGCTGATTCCGCTGCTGACCGCCGCGGCCACGCTGATCGTCGGGCGCAAACCGCGTGTGCAGCAGATCATTTCTATCGCCGCGCTGGCGGCGGTGGTCGTCATCGCCGGGTTGCTGCTCTACCTGGCCGACCGGGACGGGATGGCGGCGCTGCAGGTCGGCCACTGGAGCGCCCCGATCGGTATCACGCTGGTGGTGGACCGTTTGTCGGCGGCCATGCTGCTGGTGTCGTCGATCGTGCTGCTGGCGGTGCTGGTGTTCGCCGTCGGGCAGGGCATCAGCGACGGCACCGAGCGCCAGCCCACCTCGATCTTCCAGCCGACGTATCTCATTCTGAGCGCGGGAGTTTCGATCGCCTTCCTGGCCGGTGACCTGTTCAACATGTTCGTCGGTTTCGAGGTGCTGCTGGCCGCGTCGTTCGTGCTGCTCACCCTCGGCGCGAGCGCGGACCGGGTGCGGGCCGGGGTGTCGTACGTGATGGTGTCGATGGTGTCGTCGCTGATCTTCCTCACCGGCATCGCGCTGGCGTACGCGGCCACCGGCACCCTGAACCTGGCGCACATGTCGGTGCGAATGGGCGAGGTGCCCACCGGGATTCGCAGTGCGGTGTACGCCGTGCTCCTGGTGGCGTTCGGCATCAAGGCGGCGGTGTTCCCGCTGTCGAACTGGCTGCCCGACTCCTACCCCACCGCGCCGGCCCCGGTCACCGCGGTCTTCGCGGGCTTGCTGACGAAAGTCGGCGTGTACGCGATCATCCGGATGCACACGCTGCTGTTCCCCTCCGACAGCTTCGACAACGTGCTGCTGGTGTGCGGGCTGTTCACCATGCTGATCGGCATCCTCGGCGCCATCGCGCAGAGCGACATCAAACGACTGCTGTCGTTCACCCTCGTCAGCCACATCGGCTATCTGATGTTCGGGGTCGGGCTGAACACCGCGGCCGGGCTCACCGGCACGGTGTTCTACGTGGCCCACCACATCCTGGTGCAGACGACGCTGTTCCTGGTGGTCGGCCTGATCGAGCGGCAGGCCGGGTCGGCGTCGCTGAGCCGGCTCGGCGGCCTGCTCGCCGCCAGCCCCGCGCTGGCGTTGCTGTTCGGGATTCCGGCGCTCAATCTCGGTGGCATTCCGCCACTGTCGGGCTTCATCGGCAAGACGGCGCTGCTGCAGGCGGGCGTGGCCGACGGCAGCGTGCTGGCCTGGGTGCTGGTGGCCGGATCGATCGTGACCAGCCTGCTGACGCTGTACGCGATGGCGCGGGTGTGGAGCAAGGCGTTCTGGCGGCCGCGGGTGCAAGCGCCCGAGGGCAACCTGGCCGACGCGGCGCCCTCGGGGCTGATCGAGGAATCGACCGACGTGCTGTTCGACGACCGTGTCGATCCCGGCCGCATGCCGCGCCTGATGCTGGCGCCCACCGTCGCGCTGCTCGCCGTGGGTCTGTCGCTCACCGCGTTCGCGGGCCCGGTGCTCGGCATCGCCGCGCGCTCCGCCGACGAGCTGAGCGACCGGGGCCGGTACCTGGAAACCGTATTGGGAACGCCGGATTCGTGGCGGGCGGGAGGCGACCGGTGAGCCGCGAAACCGTCGTCCGGATCGGGGTGCTGCTGTGGCTGGCGCTCGTCTACACGGCGCTGTGGGGCGATCTGAGCGTGGCCAACACGCTGGCCGGGCTGGCGATCGGTGCGGTGATCATGCTGGCGATGCCGCTGCCCCGGGTGCCGGTCTCGGGGCGGCTGCATCCGCTGTCGCTGCTCGAATTGATCGTCGTCGCTTCGTATTACGCGCTCGAATCCAGCCTGCAGATCGCCTGGTTCGCGGTCCGGCCGGCCGGTGCGCCGGTGTCGGGTGTGCTGCGGGTGCGGATGTCCATCCGCTCGGACCTGGTCTTCGTGCTGTGCACCGACGTGCTCAACATGATTCCCGGCACCATGGTGCTGGAGCTGGACCGGTCCACGCACACCGTCTGGGTGCACGTGCTGGACGTGGGCAGCGAGGCGGCGGTGGAGAAGTTCTATCGCGTCACCCGCCGGGTGGAGCGGCTGCTGATCCAGTCCTTCGAACGGCCGGGCGAATGGCACGAGTCGTCGAGCGCCGCAATCGCTTCCGAGGAGGATTGATGACGGTCGTCGCACTGATCGCCGGAGTACTGCTGGTCGCCGCGGCCCTGCTGACCGGCTACCGGGTCCTGGCCGGGCCGGGCACCCTGGACCGCGTGGTGGCCATCGACTCGATCATCGGCATCGCCGCCGCGGGCCTGGCGGTGTGGGCGGCCTACAGCGACGACACCGCCGTGCTCCCCGGCATCGTCGCCTTGGCGCTGGTCGGATTCCTCGGCTCGGCCGCGGTCTCCCGGTTCCGGGTGCGGGACGACCGATGACGGGCTGGCTCGATACCGCGCTGCGCTGGCTGTCGTTCGGTCTGATGGTGCTCGGCGCCGCCTTCGCGCTGACCGCCGCGATCGCGCTGGTGCGTTTCCCCGACACCCTCTCGCGCATGCACGCCGCCACCAAACCCCAGGTGGTCGGCCTGGTGCTGGTTCTGATCGGCGCCACCATCCAGCTGCGCGGCCACGGCAACGTGTGGATGCTGCTGCTGGTCGGGCTGTTCACCCTGCTGACCATTCCGGCCGTGGCCCATCTGCTGGGCCGCACCGCCTATCGCGAGCAGCGCGACCGTGACGGTCTGCTGCTGATCAACGAACTCGGTGACGACGTGGACTAAGCCTGTCGCGCCGCGGGTTCGGGCACGTCGGCACGTTCCGGGATGCGCGCGAACCACGTCGCGTAGAACAACCAGCAGAAGGCGGCGACGGCACCGAGCACCACGACACCGGCCGGAACCGGATACTCGGCCATCCACCCGGCCAGGTAGCGGTAGCACAGCAGCAGCGCCGCCAGCAGCGCGAGACCACCGCCGACCATCCGGACGCGAGCGCGATCCCAGCCGCGTTCGGGCGCGCGCAGGGCGGATTCGACGGTCAGGCACAGCACCGCGCCCGCGAGCAGGTCCGCGCCGTAGTGGTAGCCGAAGCCGAGGGTCGCGGTCAGGGTCGCCGCCAGCCAGAACGCACCGCCCCAGCGCAGCCAGCGCGGCGCGGGGGAACCGTCGGCGGCGCGGCGCGAATGCAGGAAGACCGACGTGGCCCAGGCGGTGTGCATGGAGGGCATGCAGTTGCGGGGCGTCACGGTGTCGAAGGCCAGCGGCACAGGGTGGTGATCGACGGGCGGCACGATCCGGGGCCAGTAGTCGCCCACCTGCAGGCCGTGTCCGTCGGGGCCGAACGCGAACATCGGCCCGACCACGGGAAACAGCACGTACACCACCGGCCCGACCAACCCGAGCACCAGGAAGGTGCGCACCAGATAGTGATTCGGCCAGACACCGGCCGAGGCCACCCGCCGCAACTGCCACGCCGCCACCACCATCGCCGCGACCGGCAGTTCGATGTAGACCCAGTGCAGCACCGCGTACACCACCGGGCCGAGCGCGCCGACGACCTGACCGAGCACCCAGGAGGGCTGGCCGAAGGCGTGATCGGCCAGCAGCACATACCGGTCCAGCACGTCCGGCCCGGCCAGCACGGTGACGTGCAGCCACACGTCGCCCACCTTGGTGGCGAGGATCAGCAGCGCGCCGAGCGCAGCGGCGTGCAGCGCGTTGCGCCGGACCGTGCCCTCCCAGCGCAACCAGGCGACCAGCGCCACGCCGGTCAGCGTGATCACCGCGCCGTTGCCGACGGTCAGCGATCCGCCCAGCAGCACCCGCACGAGCGCGAAGACCACATCGATCGCCACCGCGATCCCGACCGTCCACAACCGCCGCCGCCACGACAATCCGACCAGCGCCAGCGCCAGACCCGCCCACGGCACCGACACCGACTTCGGCGTCCCCGCGTAATCCGACCACAGGCTGTGCAGCGGGCCCTCGAAACCGTTGCGGGAGGCCACTATCTGCAACGCGATCAGGAGCACGGGCACGGCCGCGACGGCGAAAGCGATCCGGGCCCGGGTCGACGGCATCCGGATCCGGCCGCGGCGAGCGTCACCACCGAAGTCGGAACGCGGGTCGTCGAGTAACACCCGACCATAGTAAACGGGCGATGAACGCCACCCCGCCGAGTAGCTGAACGACCGACCACCGGCCGGTGCTAGTTGTCGAGCTCCTTGACCAGGGCGTCGACCACGGCCACCAGATCACCCTGAGCCGCGGCGGCCACCCGCCGCTGCCGCTGGTAGGAGGCGCCGCGCTGCGGAATCTCCGCGACCAGGGCCAGCTCCTTCTCGCAGCCGAGCTGTTTGGCGACCGGCTCGAGCCGGTTCAACAGCTCCGACAGGTCGTCGGTGACGAGGCGTTCGTTGCTCTCGGCATCGGTGATGATGATCGCATCCAGGCCGTAACGTGCTGCGCGCCACTTGTTCTCCTGCACATGCCAGGGCGGGATGGTCGGCAGCGTCTCCCCCGCCTCGACCCGGCGGTCCAGGTCCACCACCAGGCAGTGGATGAGCGCGACGATCGCGGAAAGCTCCAGGCGCGTGGGGATTCCGTCGCACACCCGGACCTCGATGGTCCCCCACTTCGGCGCGGGACGGATGTCCCAGTGCATGCCGCCGAGTTGCTCGATCACCCCGGTCTTCATCTGGTCGTGCACGAAACCCTCGAACTGCGACCAGTTCTCGAACTGGAACGGCAGACCGGCGGTGGGTAACTGCTGGAACATCAGCGCCCGGTTGCTGGCGTATCCGGTATCGATGCCGGCCCACATGGGCGAGGACGCGGACAGCGCCAGCAGATGCGGATACGACAGCAGCAGCGAGTTCAGGATCGGAAAGACCTTCTCCGGGTGCGAGACTCCGACGTGCACGTGCACGCCCCAGATCAGCATCTGCCGCCCCCACCACTGGGTGCGTTCGATGAGTTCGTCGTAATGCGCTGTGCGCGTGAGCTGTTGGGTCGACCACTGGGCGAACGGGTGGGTGCCCGCGCAGAACAGGTCCACCCCGACCGCGTCGGCGGCGCTGCGCACGGCGTCCATCGTGCCGCTGAGGTCGTCGACCACCTCGCCGACGGTGTCGTGCACGCCGCTGACCAGTTCGACGGTGTTCCGCAGCAGCTCCTTGGTGACCTGCGGGGTGCCGTCGTGGGCGCGCAGGTCACCGACGGTGTCGAAGACCGCAGCGGCGGTGTTGGAGAGGTTGCGGGTGTTCTTGTCTACGAGCGCGATCTCCCACTCGACCCCCAGCGTGGGGCGGGGCGAGCTGTTCCAGTGGACTTTTCCTACGCCTGCCCCGCCCATGGCAACCGCGCCTACCCGATGACGCCGCAGGCCACCCGGCCGCCCGCGTCACCGGTCGCCAGTGTTTCGGCGTCCGGGCCGGCGGTGCCGTTGGCCTGGGTGTATCGGCTGGGGACGTTGCCGAAGTTGTCCGCTCCGGCGTGGATCATCAGGGCCTTGCCCTTCAACTCGTCCAGTGTCACGGCGTCGGTGGTGGTGACGAGTTTGGCGGTGCCGTCCTGGCGCACCTCGAGCGAGGTCAGATCGCCGCTGGCCGGGTGCGCGTTCTGGTCGCCCACCTGCAGGTGCCCGCCCGCGGACAGGAAGTCGCCGGACGGGCCGCCGGACGGCGCGGTGGAGTTCGCCTCGCACTTGCCGACCGAGTGCACGTGCAGGCCGTGGAAGCCGGGCTTGAGGCCGTGCGCCTCGACGGTGATCTCGAGGTGGCTGCCCGACTTGACCACCGACGCGGTGCCGACCTGGGCCCCGGCGGGATCCTTGAGCTGCGCCGAGACCGACTCGCCCGGGGTGGCGCTGTGCTCGGTGCGCCCGTGCCCGCTGCCGCCGTGCTCGCCGGTGCCGGTGGCCTCGCCGCCCGGCGCCGCCGAACCCGTCCACACCGGCGGTGTGGTCCCCTTGACGTCACTCGATTCCTGGCTGTTGGTGCAGGCCGCGAGGCCGAACACCGCGACCGCCAGCACCGGGGTCACAGTCCGCCAGGACGGGCGACGAGTTGTGGAGGGGGCCATCGGGGAACTCCTTTACGAGTACCGAGTTTACGAGTAGTGCCGCGGGTACGAATTCGTTACCGGTCAAGATGATGCCAGAGCCGTTACGCCGTGGAGCCGTGGGGCCGGGTTGGTAGAGACGACCGTTCAGTTCCCTGTGACGATGACGATCACACCGGGCGGATTGCTCGCGATCCCGGCGAATCGCGGCTCCGCCGAGACGCCGAGTTCGTCGGCGATCTGCTCGGCCGCGTCCCGCTCGCCCGGCGAATTACCATAGTAGACAGTCGTTTTCGGGATGACGCCGCCGGGATAGTTGCCGGTCTCCGCGATACTCCAGCCCTCGGCGGAAAGCTGACCCGCGGTGCGCGCGGCCAGGCCCGCGACCGTGCTGTTGTTCAGTACGTGCACGGGCACCGACTTCGCCGCGGCCGGTGTCGTGGTGGGAGCGGTGGTCGTCGTCGTGGTGGACGACGTGGTGCCGGTGGTCGTTTCGGCGGCGGTCGAGGTGGTGGTGACGGCAGGCTTGGACGTCGTGGTGCTGGTGGCCTGCCCCTGGGTCGCCTGTCCCTGAGTCTCGGTGTCCGAGGCGGAGGAGTCGGAACTCGACAGCGACATCGCGCCGAGGCCGGCGAACACGATGGCCAATGCGATCAAGACCATCGCGAGCGCTCGCAGCGGCGGTCCACCGGAGGGCGGATTGGGGTTGCTCACCTGGTCGACCCTAGTCCTAGGCGGGCGCGCACGCCCGCATCACACCTGGAAGCCCAGCCGCCGGGCGGCGCGGGCCTTCTGCCGGCTGGCCCGCAGCCGTCGCAGCCGCTTCACCAGCATCGGATCGGCGGCCAGCGCCTCGGGCTTGTCGACGACGGCGTTGAGGACCTGGTAGTAGCGGGTGGCCGACATATCGAACAGCTCGCGGATGGCTTCCTCCTTGGCACCCGCGTACTTCCACCACTTGCGCTCGAAATCGAGAATGTCGAGTTCGCGGCGGGAGAGTTCGCCGGCGACCGCCGCACCCGTGGAAGAGCTGTCCTCGCTTGCGGAAAGATTTCGTGCCGCTGCGCTGTCCATATCGCTCCCTCGCCGAGTTACAACTGACGACTCGACGCTCATTCAACCATGAACGACGGCGATGCCCGCTGCGTCGCACGGCGTGTCGGCACTGCCGACGTGTCCGTCACCGCGTCCGATTCGAGGCCCCGCGTAAAGTGACCGACCATGGCGATTCTTCCGATCCGCATCGTCGGCGATCCGGTTCTGCACCATCCGACCCAGCAGGTCACCAGGTCACCGGAGGAACTCGCCGAACTCATCGCGAACATGTACGAGACCTTGGACGCGGCGCACGGCGTGGGGCTGGCGGCCAATCAGGTCGGCGAGCCGCTGCGGCTGTTCGTCTACGACTGCCCCGACATCGGCGCGGACGGCAGCATGAACCGGCGGCGCGGCGCGGTGATCAATCCGGTGCTGGAGACCTCGGAGATCCCCGAGACCATGCCCGATCCCGACGACGACGAGGAGGGCTGCCTGTCCGTGCCGGGCGAGCAGTACCCCACCGGCCGCGCCGAGTGGGCGCGCGTCACCGGGACCGACGAGCACGGCGATCCGGTCGACATCGAGGGCAAGGGATTCTTCGCCCGCATGCTGCAGCACGAGGTGGGCCATCTCGACGGCTTCCTCTACGTGGACGTGCTGGTCGGGCGCAACGCGCGGGCGGCGAAGAAGGCGATCAAGCGAAACGGCTGGGGCGTACCGGGTTTGAGCTGGATCCCGGGCACCGTGCCGGATCCGTTCGGGCATGACGACTGACCCGCCCGGCATTCCGCCCGGCCGGCGAGTGGTGGTGCGGTACCGGCTGCCGGAGGGTTATCCCGAGCGGTTCACCGATCTGATCGGCGAACTGGTGGCGCTGGATCCGCCGACCGTGCGCACCGCCGACGGCCAGACGGTGGCCATCGCCGCCGATCGCGTGGTGGCGCTGAAACCATTGGGGCCCAGGCCGATTCGCACCCGCGAGATTCGCGCCCTGGAGGCGGCGGCCTGCGACGGCTGGCCCGGTATCGACCGCGCCCTGATCGACGGCTGGGTGCTCGCCGCCGGGCACGGGTACACCAATCGCGCCAATTCCGCGGTGCCGGTGGGTAGTTCGGAGTCCCCGGCGCAGCTCCATCCGGAGACGCTGCGCCGCATCGGCGAGTGGTACACCGGCCAGGGGCTGCCGCTGCAGTTGCGGCTGCCCGACCGGCTGGCTCCCGTGCCGCCCGGCTGGCGGACCTGGGGCGAGACGCGCGTACTGGCCATCGATATCGACAATTTCGTCCTGCCGCAGGGCCCGTCGATGGTGCGGGTCGACGCGAGGCCGCACGCGGGCTGGCTGGAGCTGTACCGGTTCCAGGGCGAGGACACCGTCCCGGTGGCGCCGCCGCGGCCGGACGAGGCGGTGCTGACCGCGGTGCGCGACGGCGAGATCGGTTTCGCCGCACTGGGTCTGCCCACGGCGCTGGCGGTGGGGCGCGGCGCGGTCACCACCGCTCCGGACGGCCGCCGCTGGGTCGGGCTGACCTGCGTCGCGGTGGCCGCCCCGCACCGCCGCCACGGCTTGGGCACGCTGATCTGCGCCGAACTCGTCCGCTGGGGTCACCGGCACGGGGCAACCCACGCTTACGTGCAAGTGGCGGTGGACAATACGGGGGCACAGGCGATGTACCGGGAGATGGGCTTCGTCGACCACCACGACTATCGCTACGCGGCCCCGGCCTGAACCGGGTCGCGCACAGGCAAGGAGAACATCCGGTGCGGTTGGCTACCTGGAACGTGAATTCGATTCGTTCCCGGCTCGATCGGGTGGTCGGCTGGCTCGATCAGGCCGATATCGACGTGCTGGCCCTCCAGGAGACCAAGTGCCGCGACGACCAGTTCCCGGCGGAACGGTTCGAGGCGGCCGGCTACGAGGTCGCGCACGTCGGATTCAGCCAGTGGAACGGGGTGGCGATCGCCTCCCGAATCGGCCTCGACGAGGTCGAGATCGCCTTCCCCGGACAGCCCGGTTTCGACAAGGACGCCGAGACGTCGCTGCTCGCCGCTCCGGTGGTGGAGGCCCGCGCCATCGGCGCCACCTGCGGCGGCGTGCGGGTGTGGAGCCTGTACGTGCCGAACGGCCGCACGCTGACCGACCCGCACTACGCCTACAAGCTGGAATGGCTTGCCGCACTGCGCGATACCGGCGCCCGCTGGCTGGCCGAGGACCCCGCCGCGCAGATCGCGCTGGTCGGCGACTGGAACATCGCGCCCACCGACGCCGACGTCTGGTCGCCGGAGTTCTTCCGCGGCAGAACCCATGTCTCCCAACCGGAACGGGACGCCTTCAACGCCATCGCCGCGGCCGGTTTCACCGATGTGATGCGGCCCTTCGCGCCCGGCCCCGGCGTGTACACCTACTGGGACTACACGCAGTTGCGCTTTCCCCGCAAGGAGGGCATGCGCATCGACTTCATCCTCGCCTCCCCCGCGCTGGCGGCACGCACCACGGACGCCACGGTCGACCGCGAACAGCGCAAAGGCAAGGCGCCCAGCGACCATGCCCCGGTGGTCGCCGAATTCGCCGACCGATAACCGGGGTCAGGCCGGGCGGGTCTTGATGGCGTCCTGCGAGATGAACACGTCGTAGGTGCCCGCGGCGGCCACCACCGCGTTGCCGTACACCGAGCGCACGAACGGCTTGGTGTACCAGGTGTTCTGCTGCATCTGCCGGTAGAAATCCCGGTCGTTGCCGTTGAGGAAGATGTGGTTCTGCTTGGTCGCCTCGCCGTCGAAGCGCTCGCCGAACAGGCGGCTCACCTGATAGCCGGAGTGGAAACCGAGTGTGTTCACCCAGTGCTCGAGTTCGACGATATTGGCCTGCAACACCCACAGGTCGCCCTCGACCCGGTGCTTCTCGTGCCGGTCGTCGTGATTGCCGTCGCCGTACAGCGTCAGTTCGATATCGAGGGTGTGCGGTTGGCCGTCGACCGGCGTCGCGACCACGTGCGCGGCCTTCACCTCACCGGTCAGCCCGAGGTAGGTCTGCAGCAGGGTGGTCACCCAGAGGATGACCACCGCCACCAGCACCAGCACCAGCGCCCCGGCGCCGCGCCCGGCCAGCGCCCGCCAGCCGACCCTGCGTGCCCTCACCACCGCGCTGATCAGGAGCACCACGGCGACGACGAAGAGCACCACCAGCAGGGCCTGGATCCAGCCGAAGCTCACCGGAAAGACCATGCGGTAGTTGTACCCGCAACCCCGGGCGCGCCGTAACCGTCGAACGTGTCACGAATCGGGAACGGTGGCTTCAGAACGCGGCTTCGTCCAACCGCATGATGTCGTTGTCGAGGTTCTCCACCACCGCGCGCACGCCGCTCAGCAGCGGCAGCTTGTTCTTGGCGAACCACGAAGCGACGCCGATCTTTCCGGCGTAGAAGTGGCGGTCGCGCTCCGAGGGCCCGGCGTCCAGCGCGGCCTGCGCCACCGCCGCCTGCTCGAGCAGCCGCCAGGCGATCACCAGATCGCCAGTGGCGTACAGGAATCGCACCGAGCCGAGGCCGACCTTGTAGATCTCCGCCGGATCCTGTTGCGACGCCATCAGATACCCGGTGAGCGCGGCGGCCATCGCCTGCACGTCCGCCAGCGCCGCACCGAGCAGCTCGCGCTCGCGCTCGAGCCGGGCGTCGCCGGAGTCGGCGAACTTCTGGATGAGCCCGGCCACGTGCGCGAGCGCCGTACCCTTGTCGCGAATGATCTTGCGGAAGAAGAAGTCCTGCGCCTGGATCGCCGTGGTGCCCTCGTACAGCGAGTCGATCTTGACGTCGCGGATGTACTGCTCGATCGGGTAGTCCTGCAGATACCCGGACCCGCCGAGGGTCTGCAGCGATTCGGTGAGCGTCTCGTAGGCGCGCTCGGATCCACAGCCCTTGACGATCGGCAGCAGCAGATCGTTGACCCGTGCCGCCAGTTCCGGGTCCGCGCCGAAGTTCGCCTGTGCCACATCATCGTTCTGGTAGGCGGCGGTGTAGAGGTAGAGCGCGCGCAGGCCCTCGGCGTAGGCCTTCTGCGTCGCCAGGCTGCGGCGCACGTCGGGGTGGTGGGTGATGGTGACGCGCGGCGCGGTCTTGTCGGTCATCTCGGTGAGGTCCGCGCCCTGCACACGGGTCTTGGCGTACTCCAGCGCGTTCAGGTATCCGGTTGACAGCGTTCCCGCCGAGAGCACACCCACCATCATCCGCGCGTTCTCGATCACCTTGAACATCTGGGCGATGCCGTTGTGCACCTCGCCGACCAGGTAGCCGACGGCCGGTTTCGCGCCGCCGTAGGTCAGCTCGCAGGTGGGCGAGGACTTGATGCCCATCTTGTGCTCGAGGTTGGTGACGTACACGCCGTTGCGCTCGCCGAGCGCCATCGTCTCCCGGTCGAACAGGAACTTCGGCACCGCGAACAGCGACAGGCCCTTGGTGCCGGGGCCCGCGCCTTCCGGGCGCGCCAGGGTGAGATGGATGATGTTGTCGGCGGTGTCGCCGAGGTCGCCGCCGGAGATGAAGCGCTTCACGCCCTCGATGTGCCAGGTGCCGTCGGGCTGCCGGGTCGCCTTGGTGCGGCCCATGCCGACATCGGACCCGGCGTCGGGCTCGGTGAGCACCATCGTTCCGCCCCAGCGGTTCTCCCATGCGTGCCGGGCCCAGCGCTGCTGCTCCGCGGTGCCCTCGTGGAACAGCACGGTGTGCATGAGCGGACCCATGTTGAAGAAGCTCGCCGAATTGTGCGCGGCGACAAGCATTTCCTGCGTCGCCCAGACCAGGGCCGAGGGCGCGGTGACCCCGCCCATCTCCTCGGGCATGCCCAGGGCCGACCAGCCGGCCTCGTTCACCGCGGCGACGGTCTTGCGCAGCGAGTCCGGGACGATCACCGCGTGCTCGGCGGCGTCGAACTGCAGCGGGTTGCGGTCGGCATCGACGAAGGACTCGGCGACCGGGCCCTCCGCCAGCCGCAGCACCTCGGTGAGCATCCCCCGCGCGGTCTCCGTGTCCAGATCGCCGTAGGCGCCGGCGTCCAGCAGGGCCCCGATTCCCAGCACCTCGAACAAGTTGAACTCGATATCCCGAAGGTTCGCCTTGTAGTGCGACACGGACCGGCCTCCTCGACTGGGTCGATTAGCAGCGTGTGCCGGCTCCGCGCACACGCCGTTGATGTTGTCCCTGGAGGTTGCCGTACGGCTGTCCGGTTACGCAACCGTAGGCTGCTGCCGACGTCGCCACAGCCAACTGCCTATTTGCCAGAGATGTGCCGGATTGCGCTCGCAGCGATGCGGCAGTCGGCGGCATTCCCGCTGATATCTTGGTCCGCATGGGTTCCGATTCGGCGGTGCGGCCGCGTGCGCAACATCTCGGGCCCGAACGGCGGCGGCCGCAGGTGCTCGACGCCGCCCTGCGGATCGCCGTCGAGGACGGCATCGCGGCCATCACCATCGCCGCCGTCGCCGAGCGCATGAGCGTCACCCGCCCGGTGGTCTACGCCTGCTACGCCGACCGGGTCGAACTCATCGACGCGCTGCTCCAGCGCGAGGAGTCGTATCTGATCAGCGGCATCATCGCGGCGCTGCCGCGGCGGCGGGTGGAGGCCGACGAAGAGGTGTTCGTGGAGGGCTTCCGGGCCCTGCTGGAGACGGTGGCCGCGCGGCCCGAGACCTGGAAGTTGTTGTACGGCAACCCCGATCCGGCCGTCGCGAGCTCGTTCGGGCGCGGCCGCCGCCTGGCCGTGGAGCGCTGCACCCGCCGCCTGCGCCCCACCCTGCACGCCTGGGGCACCGCCGAGGCCGAACGCAAACTCCCCGCCCTGGTCGAACTGTGGGTCTCGGCGGGCGAGGGGGCGGTTCGCACCCTGCTGACCGGCGACGGCGCCTGGACGCCGCAGGATCTGGGCGCGTTCGTCGGCGCCGCGGTGTACCGGGCCCTGCGCGACGCCTGAGGGCGAACGATCCGCACGGTCCGGCCGCGCGAATCGGCGGTGGCATGTACCCTCGGCCGAGACAACTGCACATGCCTACGGGGGCTCGCACCAGCGGGCTGAGAGGACGGCTAGCCCGATGCGGGCGAATCAGGGCCGTCGACCGTTCGAACCTGACCGGGTAATGCCGGCGTAGGGAGGATTCTTCAATGCCATCGAAGCATGCCGTGACGACCGTCGACACCGTCACGACCGGCCCGATCCAGGGCAGCGTCAAGCACTACCAGGAGGTCGACGCGGACGGCACCGCGCTGCGCATTCCGGTCCGCCGGATCAACCTGACCAACGGCGAGCACTTCGACGTCTACGACACCTCGGGCCCGTACACCGACGACACCGCCACCATCGATGTCGAGGCGGGGCTGCCGAAGCTGCGCGACGGCTGGACCAAGCCGGACGTGGCCGGGCCGCGCACCCAGCTGGCCTGGGCACAGCAGGGCATCGTCACCACCGAGATGCGGTATATCGCTGCCCGCGAGGGTGTTTCGCCGGAACTGGTGCGCGAGGAGGTGGCCGCGGGCCGCGCGGTGATCCCGGCCAACCACAACCATCCCGAGTCCGAGCCGATGATCATCGGCAAGAAGTTCGCGGTGAAGATCAACGCCAACATCGGCAACTCGGCGGTCTCCTCGTCCATCGCCGAGGAGGTGGAGAAGATGGTGTGGGCCACCCGCTGGGGCGCCGACACCATCATGGACCTGTCCACCGGCAAGAACATCCACGAGACCCGCGAGTGGATCCTGCGCAATTCGCCGGTGCCGGTCGGCACCGTGCCGATCTACCAGGCGCTGGAAAAGGTGAACGGCGATCCGACCCAGCTGACCTGGGAGATCTACCGCGACACCGTGATCGAGCAGGCCGAGCAGGGCGTGGACTACATGACCGTGCACGCCGGGGTGCTGCTGCGCTACGTGCCGCTGACCGCCAAGCGCGTCACCGGCATCGTCTCCCGCGGCGGGTCGATCATGGCCGCGTGGTGCCTGGCGCATCACCGGGAGTCGTTCCTGTACACGAATTTCGCGGAGCTGTGCGAGATCCTGGCCCGCTACGACATCACCTTCTCCCTCGGCGACGGCCTGCGACCGGGCTCGATCGCCGACGCCAACGACGAGGCGCAGTTCGCGGAGCTGCGCACCCTCGGGGAGCTGACCAAGATCGCGAAATCCCATGGCGTGCAGGTGATGATCGAGGGGCCCGGCCACGTGCCGATGCACAAGATCGTGGAGAACGTGCGGCTGGAGGAGGAGCTGTGCGAGGAGGCGCCGTTCTACACCCTCGGACCGCTCGCCACCGACATCGCCCCCGCCTACGACCACATCACCTCGGCGATCGGCGCGGCCATCATCGCGCAGGCCGGCACGGCCATGCTGTGCTACGTCACGCCGAAGGAGCATCTGGGCCTGCCCGACCGTGACGACGTGAAGACGGGCGTGATCACCTACAAGATCGCCGCGCATTCCGCCGATCTCGCCAAGGGCCACCCGCGCGCCCAGGAGCGCGACGACGCACTGTCCAAGGCGCGCTTCGAGTTTCGCTGGCACGACCAGTTCAACCTGTCGCTGGACCCCGACACCGCCCGCGAGTACCACGACGAGACGCTGCCCGCCGAACCGGCGAAGACGGCGCACTTCTGCTCGATGTGCGGGCCGAAGTTCTGCTCGATGCGCATCTCGGCGGATGTGCGCGAATACGCGGAGCGGCACGGGCTGACCGATGTCGAGGCGATCGAGGCGGGCATGTCGGAGAAGTCCGAGGAGTTCGCGCAGGCGGGCAAGTCGGTCTATCTGCCGATCGTGTCGTAGCACCTCCCCCGCAAGCTTCCGTCGGCCCTGTGGAGGCCGGGGTCCCGCCTGGCCCCGACTTCCCCCGGGCCGATGGAAAGCCATGCTCGGCAGGAGAATTCGAGCGCGGGCCATGCGCGGCAGGAGAATTCAAGCGCGGGCGGAGATGTGCTGGATGCCCCAGCTGTTGCCGTCCGGGTCGTCGAAGAACAGGAAGCCGACGTTGTCGAGGGATCCGTCGGGGCTCGGCGCTACCCTCTGGATGTCGCCGGGATCGAATCCGCGCTCGAGGAGTTCCTCCCGCGCCCTCGGCAGGTCGGGGACCACCAGTTGCAGGCCCTTCACCGAGCCGGGTTCCATCTTCGCGAAGCCGCGTTCCCCGATGACGATCGAGCAGCCCGAGCCCGGCGGGGTGAGCTGGACGATGCGCGACCCGTCACCGATCGCGGTGTCGTGATCGACGGCGAAGCCGAGTTTGTCGCGGTAGAACTCCTTGGCGCGGTCGATGTCCGCGACCGGGACGATGACTACCTCGAGTGTCCAGTTCACTGGTGTTCCCTTTCGTCTGCGTACTCCTGGCATCACTGTCGACGGTGTATCGGGGCCGAATTCATCGCCGCGACACCGGGTCAACCGCGCGGTCGCCAGCGGTCGGCGAATTCGCCGGGTTCCGGTGGGGGGCCGGGCAATTCGCCCGTAGCGGCCAGGCCGTCGATCAGCAGCGCCAGCACGCGGCGGCGCAGTTGCGCGGTGCGTTCGGAGTCGGGCAGGGCGATCGCCGCGCACGACTCCAGGATCAGGCCGAAATCCGAGGTGGTCACACTCGCGCGCAGGCGGCCGGACGCGCGGGCGCGGCGCAGGATCTCGTCGTTCAGGGTTCCGGCGCGCCGCACCTCGGGCAGGATCGACTCGTCCGGGGTGAAGGTGCCGGCCAGCCGGACGGTCAGCGAGTGCACGTCCGCGTCCACCACCCGGCGCAGGAAATCGACCAGCACCGCCCAGTCGTCGCTCAGCTCCAGGGCCGCGGCCGCTTCCTCGTTGTAGCGGCGCAGCCCGTCGTAGCAGAGCGTGCGCAGGAGTACCTCCTTGCTCGGATAGCGGCGGTAGAGCGCGCTGATCCCCACACCCGCGCGCTCGGCGACCGCGGCGATCGGGGCGCTCGCATCGGCCAGGAACACCGCGCGAGCGGCGTCGAGAATGATCCCGTCGTTGCGGGCGGCCTGCGCCTTGCGTCCGGGCAGAGCTTTGCGGGAGTCGGCTGTCTTCGCCATGGGCACAGCGTAGCACCGAAACGGAATGATCCGTTCTGAAAGTTGGCGAACCGCCCGAAACGGCCGGATCGTAGGGTGATGTCGTGAGATTGCTGCCATTGACTCCCGAGGGCCGGACGCCCGTCCGCGCGCTCACCATCGCCGGAACCGATTCCGGCGGCGGCGCCGGTATCCAGGCCGACTCCCGCACCATGGCCCTGCTGGGCGTGCACGCGTGCGTCGCGGTGGCGGCGGTGACCGTGCAGAACTCGTTGGGTGTCAGCGCTTTTCACGAGATCCCGCCGCAGACCGTCGCCGATCAGGTGCGCGTCGTGGTCGGCGATATCGGCGTCGGCGCGGCCAAGACCGGGATGCTGGCCTCCACGGCGATCATCGAGGCGGTCGCCGGGGTCTGCCGCGAGGTGGGCATCGGCCGCGACGGATCGATCCCGCTGGTGGTCGATCCGGTGGCGGCGTCCATGCACGGTGACCCGCTGCTGCACGCCTCGGCCCTGGACGCCCTGCGGCACACCCTGATTCCGCTCGCCACGGTGGTCACCCCCAACCTGGACGAGGTGCGGCTGCTCACCGGCATCGAGGTCACCGGCGACCGCACCGCGCGCAATGCCGCCGAGGCGCTGCACGACCTCGGACCGAAGTGGGCGGTGGTGAAGGGCGGGCATCTGCGTTCCTCCGACTTCAGCACCGACCTGCTGTTCGACGGCGACCAGTTCCACGAACTGTCCGCCCCGCGCATCGAGACCGGCGACGACCACGGCGGCGGCGACACCCTCGCGGCGGCCACCGCGTGCGCGCTGGCCCACGGCTACGAGGTGCCCGAAGCGATCGCCTTCGCCAAGGAGTGGACCACCCGCTGCCTGAAGGCGGCCTATCCGCTCGGCGCTGGCCACGGCCCGGTGTCTCCACTGTGGCGACTGTCCGGAATGTGACCCTTCCCGAAGTTCCGGATGGAGAAGTGACAGTAGTTGTCCTAATCCCCGTCGATACTTCTCTTATGAGCAACAACGAACAGCCGGCCCAGCAGGAAATCACCTCCTACGACGACCCGGACGCGCCGTGGAACCAACTGCACACCGATGCGGACATCGCGAACTGGAACGCCCCCGTCATCGACGAGTTCCGCGCCAACGACGGCAAGGTCGGCGGCGCGTACGAAGGCGCGACCCTGCTGCTGCTCACTACCACCGGCGCGAAAAGCGGTAAGCCGCATACGGTTCCGCTGGGCGTGATGTATCGCGGCGACACCATGTACGTGAGCTCGTTCGTCGAGGACCGTTATCCGGCGTGGTGGCACAACATCAAGGCCGAGCCCCGGGTCACCATCGAGCTGGGTGGCAAGACCTACAGCGGCCGCGGGCGGGTACTGGAAGGCCCCGCCTACGACGAGTTCGCGGCCTGGGTACTGGCCGAGAACCCGTTGCTCGCCGACTTCCAGTCCAAGACCGATCGGCCGATGCCGCTGGTCGTTCTGGAACTCGGCGATGTGATCTGAGGGCGCGCGGCGCGCCCCGGCGCTCCCAGGAACCTCCCAGGGCGGGCGCAGCCGTGCCGCAGGCTGGTGGCCGATCTTCGATGTCATGACCGACACAGCGACGGCCGCTCCGGCGGCGGAACCGGCCGGTGCTCTGGTGACACCGGTACTGGACGTGGTGATTCCCGTCTACAACGAAGAACGCGACCTCGGGGTGTGCGTGCGGCGGCTGCACGCCTTCCTGGGGGCCGGATTCCCGTTCTCGGCGCGAATCACCATCGCCGACAACGCATCCACCGACAGCACGCTGCAGGTCGCGCACCTGCTGGCGGACGAACTCGAGGAGGTGCGGGTGGTCCATCTGGACCGCAGGGGCCGGGGCCGCGCGCTGCGCGCGGTGTGGGAGGCCTCCGACGCGCAGGTCGTCGCCTACATGGATGTGGACCTGTCGACGGATCTCAACGCCCTGCTCCCGCTGGTGGCGCCCCTGGTGTCCGGGCATTCGGATCTGGCCATCGGCACCCGGCTGGCGAAGTCGTCGCGGGTGGTGCGCGGGCCCAAGCGCGAGTTCATCTCCCGCTGCTACAACCTGATCCTGCGGGCGTCGCTGCAGGCTCGATTCTCCGACGCCCAGTGCGGATTCAAGGCCATGCGCACCGATGTCGCGCGCCGGGTGCTGCCGCTGGTGCAGGACGGCGAATGGTTCTTCGACACCGAGCTGCTGGTGATCGCCGAGCGGGCCGGGCTGCGCATCCACGAGGTGCCGGTCGACTGGATCGACGACCCGGACAGCCGCGTCGACATCGTCGACACCGCCCGCAAGGATCTGCTGGGCGTGTGGCGGGTGGGCCGGGGCCTGGCCACCGGCGCCCTGCCGATCAACGAGCTGCGGGCGGCGATCGGCCGCGAGCCGCTGGTGGACGGCGTCCCGCTGGGGATGGTGGGCCAGCTGGTGCGATTCGCCATCATCGGGGTGGCCTCCACGCTGGCCTACATGCTGCTGTATGTGATCCTGCAGCCGTTCGCGGGCCCGCAGGCGGCGAATTTCCTGGCGCTGCTGCTCACGGCGATCGCCAACACCGCCGCGAACCGAGCCTTCACCTTCGGCGTGCGCGGTTCGAATTCGGTTGTGTCACATCACATTCAGGGCCTGCTGATCTTCGCCTTCGCCTGGCTGCTGACCGGCGGCTCCCTGTTCGCGCTGCACCGCTGGGCGCCCGACGCGCCGGTGCATCTGGAACTGGTCGTCCTCGTGGTGGCCAATGCCGTGGCCACGCTGTCGCGTTTCGTCGCACTGCGCTGGGTCTTCCGCAACGCGGTGACCGGAAGCGGCACCACACCTACAGCGGAACTACTTGCGCCGCAGGTGAATTCGAACACGAACCGATGACGGCTGTGCCCGCCGCGACGGCGGGCACGGTCACCGGCGGCTACCTCCGCTTGCCGTTCTCGGTCGCGGCGTCGATACCCGACCGATCGGCCGCCTTGATCTTCTTCTCCGCTCGTTTCTCCTTGAGGGACTTCCCGGACTTCTTGGACATGGTCTGGCGCGGAGATTTGTCGGACATGAGGGTCCTTTGTTCGGCAAGACCTGAGCGATCCTGTTACCTCGACCGTACGGCACGCGGACGAGTTCCAAGGGCACACCGAATTTTTCGACAATGGACCGTGCGATACACGCACGGCCCATGATGTAGCCCCGACGGGATTCGAACCCGCGCTACCGCCTTGAGAGGGCGGCGTCCTAGGCCGCTAGACGACGGGGCCAGGACTCGATCGCCACGGTGGGCGATCGGTGCCTCCACTCGGGGAGGCCCGGCAAGCTTAACGGCCGCGCGCCCACCGACCAAATCGCCGGCCGGCCCGAGCGCTCACCGGGGCGTGGTGAGCGCCGTGTGCAGGGTGGCCGACCACTGCTGGACGATCTCCTTGCGCCGGGCCGAGTCGTCGGTGAGCACATCGGCCAGACCGAGCCCGCGCGCCAGATCCAGTGTGGCCTGCACCAGGTGATGGGCCACGGGGTCGGAGTCGTCGACGCCCAGCGCCTCGACCGCCATGCGATGGGAAACCCGGCCGAACCGCGCCTCCAGCGGCACGATCCGCTCGCGCAGCGCGGGATCGGCGGCGGCATGCGTCCAGACCTGCAGGGCGGCCTTGAACAGCGGACTGGTGTAGGACTCCACCAGACCGCTCACCACCGCCTCCGTGCGCCCGGCGCCCTCGGCGATCTCGGCCACGGCCAGGGCCTCGGCCTTGGCCTGCGCCATGCGGGTGTCGAACATGTACTCGAGGGCGGCGGTGATCAGCTCCTCCCGGGTCGGGAAGTGGTGCTGCGCCGCGCCGCGCGACACCCCCGCCCGCTCGGCCACCACGGCCACGGTGGCCGCCGCCCAGCCCGTCTCGGCCAGGCAGTCGATGGTCGCCTCGAGCAGCCGCTGCCGGGTGGCGCGGCTGCGGTCCTGCTTGGGTTCGTGCGGCTTCGATTCGTGGTGCGCAGTCATGATCCGCTCATTCTGCCCAGGTGGGCGGGCGGCGCTGGAAGAAGGCCGTCATGCCCTCCACCACCTCGGGCGTACCGAAGCAGCTCGCGGACCGTTTCGCCAGTTCCTCGGCGCTGCGGTCGAATTCGGCCAGCAGCGCGGCGTTGACCAGTCGCTTGCTCTCGGCCAGGCCCTGTGGCGAGCCCTGGCGGAGTTCGCTTCGCAGGCGAGCCACCGCGGCGGCCGGATCGTCGGCGGCGAGGGTGATCAACCCGGTCCGTTCCGCCTCGGCCGCGTCGAACCTCTCCCCGGTCTGGAAGTAGCGCGCGGCCGCGCGCGGGCTCATCCGCGGCAGCAGGGTGAGCGAGATCATGAAGGGCGCCAGGCCGATGCGCGCCTCGGTGAGCGCGAAGCTGCTGTCCGGCCCGGCCACCGCGATATCACAGGCCGCCAGCAGGCCCATGCCGCCCGCGCGCACATTGCCGTTCACCTGTGCCAGTACGGGTTTGGGCAATACCAGGATCGTGCGCAGCACATCGATCATCCACCGGGTGCGGATGTCCGCGGCGGCCGCGGGATCGGCGTCGAGGGCCTCCTTCAGATCCGCACCGGCGCAGAAGGTGTTGCCGGTGTGGGTGAGCACGACACCGCGCACCTGCTCGTCGTCCCCGGCCCGCCGCAGCGCGGCCAGCAGTTCCCGCACCAGCCGCGAGGACAGCGCGTTGCGATTGTGCGGCGAATCGAGGGTGACGACGGCGAACCCGCCGGCCACCTCGTAGCGCACGAACGGCGTCTCGGCGGTGTCGCTCATCGTCTTCCCCTTCCACGATCGTCCGGTTGCGCGCTGCCGTACATCAGTAGGACTTCGGCAGTCCGAGGGAATGCTGGGCGACGAAGTTCAGCACCATTTCCCGGCTCACCGGCGCCACCCGGCCGATCCGGGCGGCGGCCAGCATGCCCGCCAGGCCGACCTCGCGGGTCAGGCCCGAACCGCCGTGCGTCTGGATCGACTGGTCGAGGGCCTTGATGCTGGCCTCGGCCGCAGAGTACTTCGCCATGTTCGCGGCCTCCGCGGCGCCGAAGTCGTCGCCCGAGTCGTAGAGCACGGCCGCCTTCTGCATCATCAGCTTCGCCAGCTCGAGTTCGATCTTCACCTGGGCCAGCGGATGCGAAATGCCTTGGTGCGCACCGATCGGCGTCTTCCACACCTGCCGTTCGCGGGCGTATTCCACGGCGCGGTCGATGGCGTAGCGGCCCATGCCGACAGCCATCGCGGCGCCCATGATGCGCTCCGGGTTCAGACCCGCGAACAGCTGCGCCAGCGCCGCGTCCTCCTGGCCGACCAGCGCCTCGGCCGGCAGTCGCACATCGTCGAGGAACAGCGTGAACTGGCTGTCGGGTTCGATGATGTCCATCGCCTGCCGGGTCTTCTCGAAACCCGGGGCGTCGGTGGGCACGATGAACAGCGCCGGCTTCAGCTTGCCGGTCTTGGCGTCCTCGGTGCGCGACACGATCAGCACCGCCTCGGCCTGGTCCACGCCGGAGATGAAGATCTTGCGGCCGTTGAGGATCCAGTCGCCGCCGTCGCGGCGGGCGGTGGTGGTGATGTGGTGGGAGTTGGAGCCCGCGTCGGGTTCGGTGATGCCGAACACCATCTTCGCCGACCCGTCGGCCAGCCGCGGCAGCCAGTGCCGCTTCTGTTCGTCGGTGCCGTACTTGGTAACGATGGTGCCGCAGATGGCCGGGGAGACCACCATCAGCAGCAGCCCGGCGCCCTGTGCGGCGAGTTCCTCCATCACCAGCGCCAGTTCGTAGATGCCGGCGCCACCACCGCCGTACTCCTCCGGAAGGTTCACCCCGAGGAAGCCGAGACGCCCTGCCTCGTCCCACAATTCGCTCAGCGGCTGGTTGGCGCGGGCCTTGTCCGAGACGTAGTCGCGGAAGTTGTATTTGGCGGCGAGCTGCGCCACCGCGGCCCGCAGCTGCTTCTGCTCGTCGGTTTCGATGAAACTCATGCCCTACTCCTGGGATTCGGTGGTCTCTTCGGGTTGCACGACGGCCAGCACCGTGCCGACGTCGACCTGTCGGCCCGCGGTCACATTCAGTTCGGCCAGCACGCCGGTGGCGGGGGCGGTGATGGTGTGCTCCATCTTCATCGCCTCCAGCCACAGGATCGGCTGACCCGCCTCCACCCGGCTGCCGACCTCGGCGGCGACCCGGATCACCGCGCCCGGCATCGGGGCCAGCAACGAGCCCTCGGCGACGTGCTCGGAGGGATCCTCGAAGCGCGGCAGCCGCCGCACGGTCACCGGCCCCAGCGGCGAATCCACCGCGACCAGAACGGGTCCCGCGCCGGTCGACGGGTACCGGGCCACGTCGAAGCGGCGGCGTACCGGGCCGCGCGGGCCGGGCACCGCCAGTGTCACGACATCCGCTGTCGCGTCGAGCAATTCGATGCCGTCGTGGCCCTCGACCGTCACACCGGTGCGGGCGAACCGATAGCGCACTTCGTGTGTGCCGGTGGTGCGGCTCTCGTAGGACTTGGACTGCGGCTGCGCGGGCAGGTTGCGCCAGCCGCTGGGCAGGCCGCCGCCCACGCGGGCGCTCGATCGGTTGGCCGCCGCGTCGGCGAGCGCGGCCGCGACGATGGACAACTCCTCGTCCGCCGCCGAAACCAGCGGCGCGGCGAGGTTTTCCAGGCCGTGGGTGGCGAAGAAGGCGGTGTCGGTGTCACCGGCGCGGAACGCCGGATGCTCGAGCACCCGCACCAGCAGATCGCGGTTGGTGACCAGGCCGTGGATCCGCGCCCGCCGCAGCGCCGCCGCCAGCAGGTGCGCCGCCTCGTCGCGGGTCTCGGCGTAGGAGATCACCTTGGCCAGCATCGGGTCGTAATGCACACCGACCACGGACCCGTCCACCACGCCGGAGTCCAGCCGCACCCCGGGTTCACTCAGGACGGTGAACTCGGCCACGCTACCGAGGTCGAGCCGGTGCACGGTGCCGCTCTGCGGCTGCCATTCCTGCGCCGGGTCCTCGGCGTACAGGCGCACCTCGATGGAGTGGCCGTGCATCGGCGGCGGATTCGCGGGCAGCCGATACCCCTGCGCGACCTGCAGTTGCAGCCGGACCAGATCCAGGCCCGTCGTGTTCTCGGTGACCGGATGTTCCACCTGCAGACGGGTGTTCATCTCCAGGAAGAAGAACTCACCCTGCTCGTCGGCCAGGAACTCGACGGTGCCCGCGCCCTCGTAACCGATGGCCGCGGCGGCCAGCCGCGCGGCGTGAAACAGCCTGTCGCGCATGCCGTCCACCCGCTCGACCAGCGGCGACGGCGCCTCTTCCACCACCTTCTGATGCCGGCGCTGAATGGAGCACTCGCGCTCGCCGACGGCCCACACGGTGCCGTGGGCGTCGGCCATCACCTGCACCTCGATGTGCCGGCCGGTCTCGAGGTAGCGCTCGCAGAACACGGTGGGGTCGCCGAAGGCCGATTCCGCCTCGCGCCGTGCGGCTTCCAGCTGGCCGGGCAGCTCCGCCAGCGTCCGCACCACCCGCATGCCGCGACCGCCGCCCCCGGCGGACGCCTTGATCAGCACCGGCAGCAGCGCGTCGGTGACCTCGGCGGGGTCCAGCTCGGCCAGGACCGGCACACCCGCGGCGTCCATCATCTTCTTGGACTCCACCTTCGAGCCCATCTGCTCGATCGCGGCGACCGGCGGACCGATCCAGGTGAGCCCGGCCGCGATCACGGCGCGCGCGAAATCGGCGTTCTCGGACAGGAATCCGTAGCCCGGGTGGATCGCGTCGGCGCCCGCAGCCAGCGCCGCCTCGACGATCAGGTCGCCGCGCAGATATGTCTCGCCGGGAGTGCTGCCGGGCAGGCGAACCGCCGCGTCGGCCGCCCCGACGTGCGGCGCGTGCGCGTCGGCGTCCGAATACACCGCGACGGTGCCGAGACCCATCCGGCGGCAGGTGGCGAACACCCGCCGCGCGATCTCACCGCGGTTGGCGACCAGGACTGTGCTGAGCATGCCGGCCCTCACATTCGGAAGACGCCGAAGCCCTCGGCGCCCTTGATCGGGGCATTGTGGATGGCGGACAACGCCATTCCCAATACCGTGCGGGTGTCGCGGGGATCGATGACGCCGTCGTCGTAGAGGCGGCCGGACATGAACATCGGCAGCGATTCCGCCTCGATCTGCGCCTCGATCATCGCGCGCATCCCGGCGTCGGCCTGCTCGTCGAACGGCTGCCCCTTGGCCTCGGCGGAGGCGCGGCTGACGATGGAGATCACGCCCGCGAGCTGCGCGCCACCCATCACCGCGGATTTCGCACTGGGCCAGGCGAATACGAAGCGAGGGTCGTAGGCGCGCCCGCACATGCCGTAGTGCCCCGCGCCGTAGGAGGCGCCCATCAGCACGGAGATGTGCGGCACCTTGGAGTTGGAGACGGCGTTGATCATCATCGCGCCGTGCTTGATGATGCCCTTCTGCTCGTACTCCTTGCCGACCATGTACCCGGTCGTGTTGTGCAGGAACAACAGTGGAGTGTTCGACTGGTTGGCCAGCTGGATGAACTGCGTGGCCTTCTGCGACTCCTCCGAGAACAGCACGCCGCGCGCGTTGGCGAGAATGCCGACCGGATAGCCGTGCAGCTCCGCCCATCCCGTGACCAGGCTGGAACCGTAGAGCGGTTTGAACTCGTCGAAATCCGAGCCGTCGACCACCCGGGCGATCACCTCGCGGGGGTCGAAGGGGACCTTGAGATCGGCGGGCACGATGCCGAGCAGTTCCTCCTGGTCGTACAGCGGCTCGATGACCTCCGCCCGCGGCGCCGGACCCTGCTTGCGCCAGTTCAGCCGCCGCACGATGGACCGGCCGAGCCGGATGGCGTCCTGCTCGTCCACGGCCAGATAGTCGGCCAGACCGGAGACCCGCGCGTGCATCTCGGCGCCGCCCAGTGACTCGTCGTCGGACTCCTCGCCGGTCGCCATCTTGACCAGCGGCGGGCCGCCGAGGAAGACCTTGGATCGTTCCTTGATCATCACCGTGTAGTCCGACATGCCCGGGATGTAGGCGCCACCGGCGGTCGAATTGCCGAAAACCAATGCGATGGTGGGTATTCCGGCCGCGGAGGCCTGGGTCAGATCGCGGAACATGCGCCCGCCGGGGACGAAGACCTCCTTCTGCGTGGGCAGGTCCGCGCCGCCGGACTCGACCAGGCCGATCACCGGCAGCCGGTTCTGCATGACGATGTCGTTCATGCGCAGGTTCTTGCGCAGCGTCCACGGGTTCGAGGTGCCGCCGCGCACCGTGGGATCCGGCGCGACGATCATGCACTCGACCCCCTCCACGATGCCGATGCCCGCGATCACGCTCGCGCCGACGTGGAAGTCGCTGCCCCACGCGGCAAGTGGGCACAGCTCGAGGAACGGCGAGTCCTCGTCCACGAGTAGTTCGATGCGCTCGCGGGCGGTCAGCTTGCCGCGCTTGCGGTGCCGCGCCAGCTTGTCCGGCCCGCCGCCCGCGATGGCCTTCGCGAACTCGCCCTCGATCTCGGTGAGCTTGTCCCGCATCGCCTCGGCCGCGGCCTGATAGTCCGCCGACCCGGCATCGACGGTGGAACGCAGAATCGTCATGACTGGAACCCCAATCGTTTCGCCGCCAGCGCGGTCAGGATCTCGGTGGTGCCGCCGCCGATGCCGAGGATGCGGATGTCCCGGTACTGCCGCTCCACCTCGGACTCGCGCATGTAGCCGAGGCCGCCGAACAGCTGCACCGACTGGTTGGCCACCCATTCCGCGGCCTCCACGGCGGTGTTCTTGGCGAAGCACACCTCGGCGATCAGATCGGTCTCGCCCTCCGCCGCGCGCTCGGCCACCCGGCGGGTGTACACCCGCGCGACGTCGATGCGCCGCGCCATCTCGGCCAGCGTGTTCTGCACGGCCTGGCGGGCGATCAGCGGGCGGCCGAAGGTCTCGCGGTCGCGGCACCACCGCAGCGTCAGATCGAGGCAGCGTTGCGCCTGCGCGTACGCCTGCACGGCCAGCCCCACCCGCTCGCTCACGAAAGCCGCTGCGATCTGGGCGAATCCGCTGTTCTCCGGGCCGACCAGATTCTCCACCGGCACCCGCGCGTCGACATACGACAGCTCCGCGGTGTCCGAGGCCAGCCAGCCCATCTTCGCCAGCTTGCGGCTCACCGTGAAGCCCGGCGTGCCCTTCTCGACCACCAGCAGCGACACCCCCGCCGCGCCGGGACCGCCGGTGCGGACCGCGGTCACCACGAAGTCGGCGCGGGTGCCGGAGGTGATGTAGGTCTTGGCGCCGTTGACGACGAAGTGGTCGCCGTCGCGCACGGCGCTGGTCGTCAGATGCCCCACATCCGATCCGCCGCCCGGCTCCGTGATGGCCAGCGAGCCGATCTTCTCGCCCGCCAGCGTCGGCCGCGCCCAGCGCTCGATGTGCTCGGCATTGCCCGAGGCGATGATGTGCGGCACCGAGATACCGCAGGTGAACAGCGAGGCGAACAAGCCGCCGGACGCGCCCGCCTGGTGCATCTCCTCGCACACGATGGCCGCGTCGATGCCGTCGCCGCCCGCGCCGCCGACCGCCTCGGGGAACTGGATACCCAGCAGGCCCAGCGCACCGGCCCGCTTGTGCAGCTCGCGCGGGATCTCGCCGGCCCGCTCCCACTCGTCGAGCTGCGGCAGGACCTCGCGTTCCACGAAACCTCGGACGGTGGAACGCAATTCGCGGCGTTCCGGGGTCTCCCACACGTTCATGACAGCAGCTCCACGGGGATATCGATGTGCCGGGACCGCAGCCATTCGCCGAGTCCCTTGGCCTGTGGGTCGAAGCGGGCCTGGTAGGCCACGCCCGCGCCGAGGATGCCCTCGACGACGAAGTTCAGCGCCCGCAGATTGGGCAGCACGTGCCGGGTGACCGGCAGATCCGCGGTCTCCGGCAGCAGCGTCCGCAGCGCGTCCACGGTCAGTGTGTGGGCCAGCCAGCGCCACTGCGCGTCGGTGCGTACCCACACGCCGATATTGGCGTTGCCGCCCTTGTCGCCGCTGCGGGCCAGCGCCACCGCGCCCAGCGGGACGCGCCGGGTCGCCCCGCCCGGCAACGGCTCCGGCAGCGCGGGTTCGGGCACCTCGGCCAATTCGAGAGTCGTCGCGGGCGGGGCTATCTCGATCCGCTCGCCGTCCGGCAGCACCGCGATGTGCGGCACCTCGGCCGCGTCGACGTAGCCCGGCGTGAAAACCCCGTAGGGGCCACCGTTGCCGGGCGGCGAGGTCATCGTGCACCCCGGGTAGCTGGCCAACGCCAATTCCACTGCCACGCTGGAGAACTTGCGGCCGACCACGTCCGGGTTCGGGTCGCGGACCACGCAGCGCAGCAGTGCGCTGGCCTGCTCCTCGGTATCGGCGTCGGGGCGATCCGTGCGCGACAGCGTCCACTCCAGCTCGGCCGGGCGCACCGGCAGCCACTTCTCCAGCTGTCGTTGCGCCAGTGCGGCTTTCGCCTCGATGTCCAGGCCGGTGAGCACGAAGGTCATCTCGTTGCGAAAGCCGCCCAGGGTGTTCAGCGACACCTTCAGGCGCGGCGGCGGCGCCTCCCCTCGCACACCTTCGATCAGCACCCGGTCCGGGCCGGCCGGGCTGAGCGCGAGGGTGTCCAGCCGCGTCGTCACGTCCGGGCCCGCGTAGCGCGCACCCTGGATCTCGTACATCAACTGCGCCTCGACGGTGTCGACAGTGACCGCGCCGCCGGTGTTCTCATGTTTGGTGATGACGCTGCTGCCGTCGCGGCGCACCTCCGCGATCGGGAAACCGGGGCGGTCCAGATCGGCGATCTCGGTGAAGAACGCGAAATTGCCGCCCGTCGCCTGGGTGCCGCACTCGATCACATGCCCCGCCACCACCGCACCCGCCAGCGCGTCGAAATCGTCCCGGGCCCAACCGAAGTGGGCCGCCGCCGGGCCGACCACCAGGGCCGCGTCGGTGACCCGGCCGGTCACCACCACATCCGCCCCGGCCCGCAGGCACTCCGCGATCCCCCAGGCACCCAGATAGGCGTTGGCGGCCAGCGGCGCGCCCAGGCCCAGCTCCGCCGCCCGCGCCAGCAGATCGTCGCCCTCGACATGCGCCACCCGCGCCGCCACACCCAGCTTCTCCGCCACCTCGCCCAGCCGCTGCGCCAGGCCCGCCGGGTTCAGGCCACCGGCATTGGCGACGAGGCGCACGCCGCGCTCCAGCGCCAGGGCGAGGCAGTCCTCCGCTTGGCGCACAAAGGTTTTGGCGTAGCCGAGGTTCGCATCCTGCATCCGGTCGCGACCCAGGATCAGCATGGTCAGCTCGGCGAGATAGTCCCCGGTGAGGACGTCGAGGTGCCCGCCCTCGAGCATTTCCCGCATCGCGCTCAGCCGGTCGCCGTAGAACCCGGAACAGTTCCCGATCCGGATGACGTCCGGACTGCTCATCGCGCCTCCGTAATTTTGGCGGCGCCTTCGGCGCCGCGGGTTTGTGGCCCCTGTGTGGCTCGCGTTTCGAGGTCCGCCGCTCGCGACTTCGTCGCATGCGCGGCAGACCTCGAAACGCGAGCCGGGCCACAAACCGGGGGTGGTTGCGTTATTGAGAGGGTTGCATCGCGGTGGGAAAAAATCAAGCTTGCGTGCTTGTTAATTTGGGCGTTGGTACGTCGGCGCAGGTGGGGGTTGTCGTGAGGGTGGCGGTGGGTGATGGCTTCGCGCACGGCAAGATGGCTTGGGTGTCCAACTCCGTGATCGTGGTTCTGCTGTTCGCCCTCGCGGGCTTTCTGCTGGGCGGGGCCTACAGCAGTTGGAAGAACACCCGGTGGCTGGCGATCGCGCTCGGCGTGTGCGGGGTGCTGGCGGCGGCGGGGGCCGTCGCCTGGATGATGAGCTGAGCTCCGGCGGCTCGGTGCCGGATGCGCACGGATCCGCATGCCTGCAGACCGAGGTTCGTGCCGTGCGACGGTGGTTCAGCGCGCGCTTTTCGACCGATAGCTCTCGGCGGGATCGGGGCGCGGCGCGACGGTGGATCAGTCCTCGTAGAGGCGGTAGATGCGCAGGTCTTCGGGGACGCCGCTGAGGGGCGCGGCGAAGAAGCTGCGGCGGTAGGGCTTGGGGGCGTAGCCGAGGGCGGGCAGGGTTTCGGGCTCGAGCGCCTGGAGGGTGGCCGCCGACAGCATGGTGTTTCCGTTACCGCCCGCCTCCATGACGCGGGCCGCTATCGTCACGTCCACACCGAGCCAGTCGCCGCCGATCTCGCGCGGGCTGCCGGTGTGCAGGCCGATGCGCATCTGGGGGCGGTAGCCCGACACCTCCACGCGGGCCAGGTTCTCCTTCGCGGCGACCGCCGCCTGCACGGCCCGGTCCGGCGAGCCGAACACCGCCATCACACCGTCACCCATCCGCTTGACCACCCGGCCGCCCCGATCCACGATCGGCGGCTCGATGGCCTTGGCCACGCGGCGCAGCAGCTCCAATGTGGCCTCGTCGCCGGCCGACAGCGACCAGCGGGAGAACGCCACCAGGTCGGTGAACATCACCGTCACCTGCTCGCTGCCCTTGCCGCGGCCGACCCGCTCCAGCATCGCCTGCCAGACCTGCAGGGCGCCCAGGCCGATCTCCTTGGCGGCGCTGGGGCTGTCGCCGACAAGTTTGTCCGCGACGCGGGCCACCGCACGCGGACCGCCCGGACCCGAAACCGACAGGGGGTCACCGAAAGCCGGGTCGCCGGGCAGGTTCTCGCGGGCACGCCGAATCGCTCCGATGACATCCCGCCGCTGATTGGCCGCGGCCACCAGCGAGGAGAACTGGCCGGTGCGCAACCGGCCGCTCGGGCGCGAGCGGGAGTCGCGAGAACTCCTGGAAGCCTCGGCGTCGTCGGCATCCGTTGGCGTGAGCGGGATCACGACATCCGGCAGCGGTTCGGCACGCCTGCCGCCCGCCCTCTCGCCGCCGCGCGACCCGCCCCTGTCCGATCGACGTCGCGAACCGTCGGCACCGGCCGCGCGAGACCCGTTCTCGCCGCTGCCGGAGGGTGTTTCGGTCACGTCCCGAGCCTAGCTCAGACACCGAAAGACACCGGCCCGATGCGAGTGTTCGCATCGGGCCGGTGTGGTGTCACGCGGGCCGGGCAGTGGCCCGGCGTGACTCGGGCGTAGCGGTCCCCCGACAGGACCGCCCTCCCGTCCCCGGGTGGCGAGGGATTGCTCCCGGGGGCTGGGCAGGTCTAGGCGTCGCGGCGATCCACCACGTACAGCGCGGCGGCGAGCACGACGGCGACGAAGACGGTGAAGTAGATCAGGCCGCCCCACGGGCCCCAGTGCCAGTTGCCGGTCCCCGTCGAGCCGAGAAAGCGCTGCATATTGGCGAAGGGCAGGAACGGCTGCACATTGCGGCCGAAGCTCCCGAACGCCCCGGCCAGGGGCTCCACCAGCATCGGCCACAGCACGATCAGCGCGATCGCGGCGGCGGACTGGCGCACCAGCACCCCGATCGCCACGGCCAGGATCGCACCCAGGAAGGCGTAGACCGGTACGCCGATCAGACCGCGCCAATCCTCCGCCGACGACAGCGTCAGGTGCGCACCGGCGTCCGAACCACTGATGACCTTGGCGATCCCGAACGCCAGCAGCGCCAGCACCGCGGTGAGCACCGCACCGAACACGGCGACCAGACCGGCCTTGGTGGCGATCACCCGCATGCGGTTCGGGGTGGCCTGGAAGGTGGTCCGGATGATGCCGAACCGGTATTCACTGGTCACGGTCAGGGCCGACATGATCATCAGGATCATCACGCCCAGCCCGGTGAGGCCCGAAACCGCCTCCGACACAGTGAGTTCGAGGCTGCCCTCCTTGTTGTAGGAGGCCTTGGCCACCAGGCCGAACACGGCGGCCAGACCCAGCCCGATCACCACGACCGAGGCCGAGCACCACCACGGCGACCGGGTGGAGGTCAGTTTGATGCGTTCCGCTGCCAACACGCCCATCAGAGCGCACCTCCCATCACCTGTTCGATGCCTTCACCGTGGTACTGCACCGCGCCGCCGGTCAGCCGCATGAACGCGTCCTCGAGCGAGGCCCGCTGCGGTGCCAGCTCGTAGAGCGTGATGCCGTTCGCGCCGGCCAGCTTGCCGACCGCGTCGCTGGTCTCCCCGACCACCAGCAGCGCCGCGGACTCGTCGTCCTCGCGCACCGTCAGGCCGTTGGAGGTGAGCAGGCTGCGCAGCTGGTCCAACTGCGGACTACGCACGCGCACAGTGGCTTCCGAGGCGTGCTCGATGAAATCCTTGGTGCTGGTGTCGGCGATCAGCTTGCCGCGGCCGATCACGACGAGATGGTCGGCCGTCTGCGCCATCTCCGAGAGCAGGTGGCTCGAGACCAATACCGTGCGGCCCTCGGCGGCCAGCCGCTGCATGAACCGGCGGATCCACAGGATGCCCTCCGGGTCCAGGCCGTTGACCGGCTCGTCGAACAGCAGCACCGGCGGATCGCCGAGCAGTGCGCCCGCCAGCCCCAGCCGCTGCGACATGCCCAGGGAGAAGCCGCCGGCGTTCTTGTTGGCCACCTCGGTGAGGCCGACCAACCGCAGCACCTCCTCGACCCGGGACTCGGGAATGCCGCTCGAGGCCGCCATCCAGCGCAGATGCGACCGCGCCGAGCGATTGGGGTGCACCCACTTGGCGTCCAGCAGGGCGCCGACGGTGCGCAGCGGATCGTCGAGTTCACGGTACGGCTTGCCCTGCACCAGCGCGGTGCCCGCGGTGGGCCGGTCCAGGCCCAGGATCATTCGCATCGTCGTCGACTTGCCGGCGCCGTTGGGTCCGAGAAACCCGGTGACCTGCCCGGGTTTCACCGAGAACGACAGATCGTCGACAGCGACGGTGTTGCCGAACCGTTTGGTCAGGCCGGTCACTTCGATCATGTCCACAGTCTTGCCGAGAATCCGCCCGCTAACCATCGCTCACAGGTCGCGAGTCGGGTAGTCCTTCCGGATGACCGCGTCCCCTACCTTCGCCCGAGGAATCCCCGACCCGCGTCAGCGATTCCCGGCTCCCTGCCACCGAGTCCGGTCTCCCGCCGTGCGATTCGGCCGCGGTTCCGGGACGAGCCTTTCACAGGTCGGGAGACGATGCCTGGGCCCAGAAGCGTTTGGGGATGCGGCCTGCCTGCCGGGCCAGGTACCCGGCGCGCACGGCGTCGGCCATCGCGCTCGCCATCAGGGCCGGGCGGCGGGCCCGGGTCACCGCGGTCGCCAGGAGCACCGCGGAGCAGCCCAGTTCCATGGCCAGGGCGGCGTCGCTGGCGGTGCCGATCCCGGCGTCGAGGATGACCGGTACGTCGGCCTCGGCGACGATCATCTCGATATTGTGCGGGTTGCCGATGCCCAGGCCGGTGCCGATCGGGGCGCCCAGCGGCATGACGGCGGCGCAACCGGCGTCGGCGAGGCGGCGCGCGAGGATCGGATCGTCGTTGGTGTAGGGCAGGACGGTGAAGCCGTCGTCGACCAATTGCTCTGCGGCGTCGACCAATTCGATGGCGTCGGGCAGCAGGGTGCGTTCGTCGGCGACGACCTCGAGCTTCACCCAGTCGGTGTCCAGGGCTTCGCGGGCCAGCCGCGCGGTCAGCACCGCCTCGGCGGCGGTGCGGCAGCCCGCGGTGTTCGGCAGCGGCGCGATGTCCAGGCGCTTCAACAGGTCCAGCACGCCCGTACCGCCGGCCGCGTCGACGCGACGCATGGCCACCGTGGTCAGTTCGGTACCCGACGCCAGCAGCGCCTCCTCCAGCACGGACAGGTTCTCCGCGCCGCCGGTGCCCATGATCAGACGGGAGCCGAAGATCCGGTCCGCGATGCGCAGCGGGGGTAGCTCGTGCGGGTCGTCAGCCACCCTGCACCGCCGTGAGAACCTCGATCTCCCAGCCGCGGCCCACCGGTTCGTCCCAGCGGGACTTGGGGAACACCGCGCCGTCGACCGCGAGCGCGATGCCCTGGCAGGGCAGCTCGAGCCGCTCCAGCAGCTCGCGGACGGTGAGCTGCTCGGCGAACTCGTGATCGTGCCCGTTCACGGTCACGCCGATCGGAATGGTCGTGGTCATCGATTACCTCCTCGAAACGGAAAAGCGGTGCGGATCGGCGGCTTTCGCCTCCGGCAGCACCTCGCCGTCGAGCAGCGCCGCGACCGCGTCGGCGGTCAGGGGCGCGCCCAGGATGCCGTTGCGGCCGTGTCCGGCGGCGACGATCACACGGTCGGAGAGGCGGCCGATCAGCGGCAGGTTGTCGGGGGTCCCCGGGCGCGAACCGGCGGTGGTCTCCCGCAGTTCGTATTCGCCGAGCGCGGGTAGTACCGCCTCGGCGTCGGCGATCAGGTCGCGCACGCCCGCGACGGTCACCGCCGTGTCGAAGCCCGCCTCGTATTGTGTTGCGCCGACGACGATTCCGTCCGCCCGCGGCACCAGATACAGCGGACGGCCGTGCACCCGGGCGCGGATCACCCGCTGCGGCGGCGGTGGTGCGCCCGGGCGGTGCCGCAGCCGCAGGATTTCCCCCTTCACCGGATGCACCGGCAGGCCGGGCCACAGCCGTGCGGTAGCGGCTCCGGCGGCGAGCACGACCTGGTCCTGTGCGCAGTCGTCCAGGTCGGCGACGGACTCGGCGCGGATGTGCACACCGGCCTGTTCACAACAGCGGCGCAGGGCGTCCAGCAGCAGCCGGTTGTCCACAGCCGGTTCGGTGGGTGCGAGCAGGCCCGCGCGGACGGTCCGGGCCAGATCCGGTTCCGCGGCCCGCACGGCCCGCCGGTCGAGCAGCCGCATCTCGTGCCCGCGCGCGGTCACGAAATCGGCGATGGTGCGCAGGTCCGCGGCGTCGGCGGCATCCAGGGCCACGGTCAGGGTCGCGTCGGCGACGAAGACGGGGGTACCGGCCGACGCCTCGAGCCGGGCGGCGAAACCAGGCCAGCGGGCCAGTGTGGCCGCGCCGAATTCCAGCGGCTCGTCCTCCCCCGGCCAGCCCTCCGACAGCGGGGCCAGCATGCCGCCCGCCACCCAGGAGGCGCCCGTTCCGGCGGCCGGATCGAAGACCGTGACCGACCACCCCGACTCGGCGGCGCGCCACGCCACCGACAGCCCGATCACACCCCCACCCACGACGGCCAGAGTTCGCATACCTTCCACCTCACTAGGTCCCGGGATGACCGGGATCCGCCGGCTGCGGAGCGCCCCGCGCGGAACGGCCTCCCCGCGCGGCCGCCTTCGCTGCGGGGATGTCCAGATGTTTCGACTACCCAAGGTACCGCGACTACGGTCGGTGACGTGCAACCGTCCCACCCGAACCGACCCGCCTCCCCGCGCGAACGCCTGGCCTCGGCACGGCTCTACCTGTGCACCGACGCCCGCCGCGACAAGGGCGACCTGGCCGCGTTCGCCGAGGCCGCCCTCGCCGGTGGCGTCGACATCATCCAGCTACGCGACAAGGGCTCGGCCGGAGAGGCCGCGTTCGGCCCGCTGGAGGCGCGCGCGGAACTGGGCGCGCTGGCCGAACTGCGAGCCGCCACCCGCCGTCACGGCGCGCTGCTCGCGGTGAACGACCGCGCCGACATCGCGCACGCCGCGGGCGCCGACGTACTGCACCTGGGCCAGGACGACCTGCCGCCTTGGTACGCCCGCAAGATCGTCGGCCCGGATGTGGTCATCGGCCGTTCCACACACGATCGCGAACAGGCGGGCCTGGCCGCCATCGAAGAGCACATCGACTACTTCTGCACCGGCCCGGTCTGGACCACCCCCACCAAACCCGGCCGCCCCGCCGCGGGCCTGGACCTGGTCCGCTCGACCGCCGCAGCCCGCCCCACCCGCCCCTGGTTCGCCATCGGCGGCATCGACAACGCCCGCCTCCCCGAGGTACTCGCCGCCGGAGCCACCCGCATAGTCGTGGTCCGAGCCATCACCGCCGCCGCCGACCCCGAATCCGCCGCCCGCACCCTCAAACACCGCCTGCTGGACAACGCCGAGGCATAACCTCGCCACCACCGAGTCGAATCCCCGACCTCGCCCACTCGATCCGACCACCGGACACCTCCACCGACGCCCCCTGACGCCTCCAGCGAGGAAGTGCCGGGGTCGGGAGGCGGGGTTGTTCGGTTTGCGGCGTGGTTGGGGATTCGGGCGGCGTGGGAACGGGAGGCGTGCTGTCATATCTCAGGACAGCACCTGATCCAACGTGAGGAACAACACATTTCCCGCCACATTCGCGGCGGATCCGATCCGGGCCGCTCGTCCGCCCCCGCCGTTCGAGTGCAGCCAGACGAATCCGTGCTCGGCCAGATCGACGGTGCGCGGCAACACCGCCGCCACCGCCGCGGGATCGGCCACATCGTCCAGGCTGACGCGGGCGGGCTGGGCGCGCAGCGAGGGCCACGCCGCCGCGAAGCCGGGATGCAGCGGCCGCGCGTCCACCTCTTCCTCTGGGACCCAAGCCAATTCGGCGCTCTCCCGATTCGCGGTGGTGGCCAGTGGCTCGGGCACATCGGCGACGACGGTGGTGTAGGTCCAGCCGCTCGGCGCGGTCGCGGTCACCCGCTCGCCGCGCACCCGCACCGCCGCCGGCACGATCCCGGCCTCCTCGTGCGCTTCCCGCACCGCGGCGTGCACATTGCTCTCGTGACTGTCGCGGGCACCGCCGGGCAGCGCCCAGGTGCCACCCTGATGACTCCACGGCGCCCGATGCTGCAACAGCACCATCGCGCCCCCGCCTGCCTGCGGCGCCCGCAGCAACAATCCCGCAGCCCCGAACAGGCCCCACTGCCGCGTCCCGTCGGGGGAATGCACAAAGCCGTCTCCGTCACCACGCATATTCGCCTCGTCCCACTCTCGCCGGCACGGCCGTTCGGCTGCCACGGCGGGGCGACACACCCCCGACGGCGCCGGTACGACCACAATAAGCTCAGTCCAACGCCGCATGGGCCGGACCGCGATCGGAGGTGGGTATGACGCGCAGCACGCAACCGCGGCTGGACGAGCTGTCCCCCCGCGCCGCGGCCGCCGCCGTCCGCCGCCGCCTCGACGCCTCCGATCTGCGGGCTTTCCTGCACTCCTCGCCGGCGAAATTGATCGCCGTCGGGTTACTGCTGTTGATCATGTGCCTGCTCGCCGGAGTGGTGACGGCGGCCGCGGTCAGCAGCCGGCAGCACGCCCTGGACCATCTGCTGGACGAATCCGAACCGGACGCGTATTCCGCTCAGCGCCTGTACGCCTCGCTGTCGGTGGCCGACGCGGCCGCGGGCACCGCGTTCATCTCCGGCGGCCTGGAACCCGAGCCGGTCCGCGACCGCTACAGCCAGGCCGTGGGCCAGGCCTCGGCGGAACTGGTGGCCCAATCCGACGCCGGCACCGGCGTTTCCGGCGACAGCGACCCCGACAGCCGCCTGCGCACCGGCATCGCCACCGAACTACCGGTCTATACCGGACTGATCGAAACCGCGCGCGCGAACAATCGCGAGGGGCATCCGGTGGGCGCGGCCTACCTCAGCGAGGCATCGAACCTGATGCAGACCACCATGCTGCCGATGGCACGCGAGCTCCAGGAACACCGGTCCGACGCCATCACCGAGACCCAGCACCGCCACGTGCAACCGCCCTGGGCCGCGATCGTGCTGCCGATCCTGAGCCTGGCCGCACTGATCGCCGCGCAGGTGTACCTCGCTCGCCGCTGGCAACGGCTGTTGAATCCGGGTCTGCTGCTGACCTCGGGCACTCTGCTGATCCTGTTGGCATGGACCGTGATCGCCGGATCGGTGTCGGCCGTGGCCACCCTGCACGGCCGCGACGACGGCGCGGTGCCGACCTCGGAGCTGACCGAGAGCCGCATCCTCACCCAGCAGGCCCGCGCCGCCGAGACCCTGAAGCTGGTACGCCGCGACGCCAGCGGCGACTACGACCACATCTACGACGACGCCATCACCAAACTGACCGCGCTGCTCACCCGTTATCCGCAGGACGCACCGGGTTCCGGTGATGTCGGTACCGCGCGCGGGGCGCTGGACCGCTGGCGCGAGGCGCACCAGCGCATGAACGACGCGCTGGGCCGCGGCGATTTCCCCGGCGCGAGCGTCGTCGCGATCGGGCCCGGGGCCGACGGCGCCGCCGCCGATGTGGAGGCGTTGGACAACGCGCTCGGCGAGGGCATCTCGGATGCCCGCAACAGGTTGCGCGGTGAGGTTTCCGACGCCGCCCGTGCGCTGGATCTGCTTTCGCCGGGTGCGCTGCTGTTGTCGGTGCTCGCCGCGTGCTTCGTGGTGGCGGGGCTGTGGCCGCGGCTGCGGGAGTACCGATGAGGGCGCGCGCGCTCGCTCTGCTGCTGGCCGTGGTGGCGCTGGCCGCGGGCGGTTGCGACGGTGACCCGGCCGCGCCGCCGCCCGATCACACCGTCAGCTATACCGAGCCGCCGCTGCCCGCGAAAGCCGCTCCGGCGCAGACACACTCGCCATTGCCGCCGGAGACCGACCAGAATTGCGACGCGACGGCCAGTCTGCGGCCCGACGGGGCGGCAGGCGGCCCCACGGTGGATGCCATCCGGGCGCGGGGGCGATTGCTGGTCGGACTCGATCCGGGCACCAACCTGTTCAGCTTCCGTGATCCGATCACGGGCACGCTGGCCGGTTTCGACGTCGACATCGCCAAGGAGATCGCCCGCGACCTGTTCGGCGACCCGGAGCGGGTCGAGTACCGCATCCTCGGCTCCGCCGATCGCGAACGGGCCCTGCAGGAACACACCGTCGACGTGGTGGTCAAGACGATGACGATCACCTGTGCGCGGCGGGAGCGGGTGGCCTTCTCCAGCACGTATCTGATGTCGCATCAGCGGGTGCTGGCGGTGAAGAACTCCGGCATCAACGGCCTCGCCGACCTGGCCGGGAAGCGTGTGTGCGTGGTGAGCGGCACGACGTCGCTGGACCTGATCCGCCGCAGACAACCCGCCGCCTCGATCATGACCGTGCCCGCCTGGGCCGACTGCCTGGTGGTGCTGCAGCAGCGCCAGGTCGACGCGATCAGTACCGACGACGCGGTGCTGGCCGGTCTGGTGGCGCAGGACCGCTCCTACACGGAGGTAGTCGGCGAGAATCTCAGCGACGAGCCGTACGGCGTCGGCGTGCCGAAGGGCAACGACGACATGGTGCGCTTCGTCAACCGCACCCTGGACCGCCTGCGCACCGACGGCACCTGGAACCGCTTCTACCAGAAGTGGTTGACGGTACTGGGCCCCTCCCCGGGCCCCCCGCAACCGAAATACCAGGACTGACCCATGCCCGACCCCAGCGAAACCCCACCCGCCCATCCCCCCTCCGAACATCCGGACCCCGAGCACGCCAACCACCCCCCAACCCGATCAACCCCCACCGAAACCACCGCCTCCGACGACACGGCAGCAGACCGCCCGGACACCCAGCCCTCCGACCAACGCCGAGCAACCCCGAGCCCCACCAAAACCTCCCACACCCCCGCTGCTCCCGACAACACAGCCGAACAGCCAGGCACCCAGCGCACCGACCCACCACAGACGACAGCTGCCTCCACCGAGGCCACCCGCGCCACACCCCATAACGACACGACGGCCGAGCAGGCAGGTACACGACTGGCCGACGCGCCGCCGAGCCGGGCGGTTGGCGCCGAAACCTCCCGCGCCCCGGCTGCTTCCGACAACACAGCCGTACAACCAGGCACCGACCCGCCACAGGCGACAGCTGCCTCCGCCGAGGCCACCCGCGCCACACCCCATAACGACACGACGGCCGAGCAAGCGGGTACGCGGCGGGCCGACGCGCCGCACACTCGGGCGGTTGGTGCCGAAACCGGTCGGGCGGCGCGGGTTTCCGGCGGGTCGGGGGAGGAGTCGGGGACTGCGGCGATGGCGGCGACCGGGGCGATGGACGAGACCTCGCGGGGTGGGGTGGGTCGGACGTCGGGGCGCAGTGGGCGGACGGCTCGCACTCGGCCGTCGGTGCGGCGGCTCGGGGCAGGGCTGGTGCAGATCTCGCCGGTGCCGCCGGTGGATCCACGGGACGTGGTGTTGACCGATCCGGTGGTGTCGGAGGGGCGGCGGTTCTGCTGGCGTTGCGGGAAACCGGTCGGGCGGGCCAGTGCGACGCGACCTTCGACCACGGTCGGCACGTGTGAAACATGCGGTGCGCCTTACGATTTCCGGCCGTATCTGCGGCCGGGAGAGATGGTCGCCGGTCAGTACGAGATCCAGGGCTGCCTCGCGCACGGCGGGCTGGGCTGGATCTTCCTCGCCGTGGACCGCAATGTCAGCGACCGCTGGGTGGTGCTGAAGGGCCTGCTGCACGGCGGCGACGCGGAGGCGCAGGCGGTGGCCGTCGCCGAACGCCGATACCTGGCCGAACTGGCCCATCCCAGCATCGTCAAGATCTACAACTTCGTCGAGCACCCCAGCCCCGAGGGCGTCCCCGTCGGCTACATCGTGATGGAGTACGTCGGCGGCCGTTCGCTGCGGGATCTGCTGGACGGTTATCGGCGCCCGCGGCGCATGCCGGTCACCGAGGCCATCGCCTACGTGCTCGAGATCCTGCCGGCGCTGGAGTACCTGCACTCGCTGGAACTGGCCTACAACGATCTCAAGCCCGACAACATCATGGTCACCGACGACCAGGTCAAACTGATCGACCTGGGCGCGGTCTCGGTCTTCGAGGGGTACGGAAACCTCTACGGCACCAGGGGTTTCCAGGCGCCGGAGATCGCGAGGACGGGCCCGACCCCCGCCTCGGACATCTACACGGTGGGCCGCACCTTGGCCGCGCTCACCTTGAACCTGCCGACCGAGCAGGGCCGCTACCTCGACGGCCTCCCGGATCCGGCCGACGAACCGCTGCTGACGCGACACGAGTTCTATCACCGGCTGCTGCTGCGGGCCACCGACCCCACGCCGACCCACCGCTTCCCTTCGGCCCGGGTGATGACCACGCAGCTGGCGGGCGTGCTGCGGGAAATCCTGGCCGCGGAGACCGGCGTCGAACACCCGCAACTGTCGACGACGTTCAGTCCCCCGCGCACGAGTTTCGGCACCTCCGAGCTGGTCGCCCAGACCGATTCCTACGCCGACGGCATCGAACGCAGCAAGAAGCTGGCCGCCCGCGACGTCGCCGCCGCGCTGCCGGTCCCGCTGATCGATCCGGCCGATCCCGCGGCCGCCCTGCTGGCCGGGACCGTGCACCCGCAACCGCGGCACGCGCTCGACGCGGTGCGCACCGCCCGCGAGCGCGCGGCCGCCGAACCGGGCGGAGCGCCGGAGAACTTCGAGATCGAGGCCACCTTCACCGAGGCCCGCATCCAACTGGACCTGGGCCGTCCGGCGGCCGCGCGGAAATTGCTGCGGCGCACCGACGCCGACGATTGGCGCACCGACTGGTACCTGGGCCTGGCCGGACTGCTCGACCTCGACTACGAGAACGCGTTCGGCCACTTCGACACGGTGCTGTGCGCCCTGCCCGGCGAGATCGCCCCCAAACTGGCACTGGCCGCCACGGCGGAACTTGTTCTGCAGCACTGGGATTCGCCCGATCCGGCGCAGTGGCGCAACTATGCCGAGAAGTTCTACGCCACCGTCTGGCGCACCGACCGCGGCGTGGTGAGCGCCGCCTTCGGACTGGCCCGGCAGCTGGCGGCGAGCGGCCGCGTCACTGAGGCGGTCCGGGCGCTGGACGAGGTACCGGCGGCCTCGCGGCACTACACGGAGGCCCGGATGACCGCGGTGCTGATGCTGCTTACCGAGGTGCCGGTGGACGAACTCGACGAAGCGACCGTGCACCTCGCCGCCGCGCGGGTGCAGGCGCTGCCGCCGGGCGAACACCGCGCCGGTCAGATGCGGTTGCTGGTGCTCGGCTCGGCGCTGGCGTGGCTGCACGCCGGGCATACCGCCGAACCCGGCACGACGCTGTTCGGCGAGCCGTTCACCGAGCGCGGGCTGCGGCACGGGGCCGAGACGGGACTGCGCGGGCTGGCCCGGACCGCGCCCGGCCGCACCCACCGCTACGCGCTGGTCGACCTGGCCAACGCCATTCGTGCCAAGACCTGGTTCTGAGACGGCGGCGGGTGGCCGCTATGTCACCAGCCGGGCCGCGGCACGGGCAATCGCCAGTTCCTCGTTGGTAGGGACCACCAGCACCGCGACCTCTGCGCCGTCCGGTGAGATGTACCGCGCCGCACGGTCTTTCGCGGCATTACGGTTCGGATCGACGGAGATGCCGAATCGTTCCAGCCCGGCCAGCGCGTCAGCCCGCACCCGGACATTGTTCTCCCCGACCCCGGCGGTGAACGTGATCGCGTCCACCCGGCCCAATTCCACCAGATAAGCGCCCAGGTAGCGGCGCAGCCGGTGCACGTAGACCTGGTAGGCGAGCCGCGCCGCCCGGTCCCCGGAGTCGATGAGCCGGAACAACTCCCGGAAGTCGTTCACCCCGGACAGGCCCTTGATCCCCGAGTCGCGATTGAGCAGGTCATCGATGCCGTCGATGTCGAGTCCGGCCGTCCGCGCGAGGTGCGGGATGATCCCCGGATCGATATCGCCGGAGCGGGTGCCCATCACCAGCCCCTCCAGCGGCGTGAGCCCCATGCTGGTGTCCACCGCCCGGCCGCCCCGGATCGCCGACGCCGAGGCGCCGTTGCCGAGATGGAACACGATCTGGTTCAGATCCTCCGGGTCGCGGCCCAGCAGCCGTGCCGCCTGCTCCGAGACGTACTCGTGGGAGGTTCCGTGAAACCCGTATCGGCGAATTCCGTGCGCGGCAGCAACTTTCGCGTCTATCGCATAGGTCTTGGCGGCGTCCGGCAGGCCGTGGAAGAACGCCGTATCGAACACGGCGACCTGCGGGACATCGGGCAACAGCGCACGCGCCGACTCGATCCCGGTCACATTCGCCGGATTGTGCAGCGGCGCCAGCGAAGACAGCTCATCGATCGAACGCACCACCGCGTCGTCGATCAGCGTGGGCCGGTAGAAGACCTCACCGCCGTGCACGACGCGATGCCCGACCGCCGTCAGTCCCGCGGCGGCCAGATCCTGGCCGGAGCGGGCGAACAGGTCGAACACGATCCGCAGCCCGGCCGCGTGGTCGGGCACGGCGCCGTGGTGCTCGAGGGTGCGCCCGGCACTGTGATGTTCGACCGTGGGCGCGTCCGAGGCGACCTGCTCGCCGATCCGGGACACCAGCCCCGACGCCGCCACCGCTGCCGAATCCGGGTCCAGCAGTTGATATTTGATCGACGAGGAACCCGAGTTGAGCACCAGGACCTGCATCGCACGCCTCCTGTCCGCCACGGAACTCCGTTCCGGGCAACGCCGGGAATCTGCCGCTCATTCCTGCCGGGTCGTTCCGGGCAACGCCGCTAATCCGCCGCTCATTCCTGCCGGGTCCGGGCTTGCGCCTGGATGGCGGTGATCGCCACGGTATTGACGATGTCGGCGACCAGGGCGCCGCGCGACAGGTCGTTGACCGGCTTGCGCAGGCCCTGCAGCACCGGCCCGATCGCCACCGCGCCCGCGCTGCGCTGCACCGCCTTGTAGGTGTTGTTGCCGGTATTGAGATCGGGGAAGATGAAAACCGTTGCCCGCCCAGCCACTTCGGAGTTCGGCAGCTTGGCGTCGGCCACCGTGGGCTCGATCGCGGCGTCGTACTGGATCGGCCCCTCCACCAGCAGCTGCGGCGCTCGCTCGTGCACCAGCTTGGTGGCGGTGCGCACCTTGTCGACATCGGCCCCGGTGCCGGACTCGCCCGTCGAATAGGACAGCATCGCGATCCGCGGTTCGATGCCGAACTGGGCCGCGGTGCGCGCGGAGGAGATCGCGATGTCGGCCAGTTGCTCGGCCGTCGGGTCCGGCACCACGGCACAGTCGCCGTAGGCCAGCACCCGGTCGGCCAGGCACATCAGGAACACGCTGGACACGGTGGACACACCCGGCTCGGTCTTGATGATTTCGAACGACGGCCGGATGGTGTGGGCGGTGGTGTGCGCGGCGCCGGACACCATGCCGTCGGCGATGCCCTTGTACACCATCATGGTGCCGAAATACGAGATGTCGGTGATCAATTCGCGGGCGCGCTCCACAGTCATGCCCTTGTGCGCGCGCAGCGCGGCGTACTCCTCGGCGAACTCGCCGCACAGGTCGCTGGTGCGCGGGTCGAGGACCTGCGCGGCGTCGATGTCGACATTGAGTTCGGCCGCGCGCCCGCGCACCACGGCCTCGTCACCGAGGATGGTCAGGTCGGCGATCTTGCGCTGCAGCACCCGGCCGGCGGCGCGCAGGATGCGGTCGTCGTCGCCCTCGGGCAGCACGATCCGGCGGCGGTCCGCGCGGGCCCGCTCCACCAGCTGGTACTCGAACATCTGCGGGGTCACCACGACCGACGCCCGCGGCACCGCGACCAATTCCAGCAGCCGGGGACCGTCCACCCGCTGCTCCATCAGCGCCAGCGCCGTGTCGACCTTGCGGATGCTCGACAGCGACACCCGGCCGCGGGTGCGGGCGGCGGCGTTGGCGGTGTCGAAGGTGCCCAGTGTGGTGGTGAGGATCGGCAACTTCGGCTTCAAGCCCTGGATCAGCCGCGCGATCGCCGGGTCGGGCAGCATGTCGCCGTTCATGATGATGCCCGACAGCGACGGAAAGCCTTCCGCCTCATGGGCGTTCACCAAAGCCAGCAGCGCGTCCGAGCGGTCGCCGGGCACGATGACGGCCACGCCGTCGGTCAGCCGCTCCAGGATGTGCTCGGCCGTCATGCCGCCGACCATGACCGACAGCGCCTCGCGCTGCATCAGTTCCGGGTCGCCGGAGTACAGCTTGCCGTCGATGGCCGTGCGCAGCTCGGTCATGGTGGGCGCGGTCAGCAGCGGCACCTCCGGCAGCGTCCACACCGGCGGGCCGACGGCCGCCACCGCGGCGGCGATCTCGTCGAGCCGGTCCGGGTCGCAGCGGTTGACCACGATGGCCGTCAACTGGGCGTGCTCCTGCGCCAGTTCGTCCTCGCACAGCTCGGCGACCTGAACGATCTGCTCGGGAGTGCGGCCGGAGCCGCGCAGCACCAGCAGCACCGGCGCGCCCAGGTTGACCGCGATCCGCCCGTTGTAGCGCAGCTCGCTGGGGCTGGCCACGTCGGTGTAGTCGCTGCCGACCACCACCACCGCGTCGCAGACCCTGGCGACCTCGTGGAACCGCATCACGATCTCGCTGATCGCCGCGTCCGGATCGGCGTGCACCTGCTCGTAGGTGACGCCGCAGGCCTGCTCGTAATCGATGTCGGCGGTGCAGTGCTCGAGCAGCAGCTCCAGGATGTAGTCGGGTTCCGTCGCCGAGCGCATGATCGGCCGGAACACCCCCACCCGCGGTGTGGTCGCGGACAGCAGCTGCAGCGCCCCCAGCGCCACCGTCGACTTGCCGGTGTCGCCCTCGAGCGAGGCGATGTACACGGTGGACGGAGTATCGGCCATGATCGAGAGCCTAGTAACCGAGCCGCCGCCTGGGTGACCGTGAAGTAGCAAATTTCCGGAAATCACAATCCGGCGGCCGGTGCGTCGTGTCGTCGCGGCGCCGGAATCGAATGCGGCGCCGCATGGTTGCACGCCGCATGACACTCGAGATCGGCACCATCCTCCCCACGTCGACCCCCGACCCGGGCCGTCCGATCCTCGGCGACGTGCGGGCCGCGGCCAGGTTCGCCGAGGAGGTGGGGCTGGATTCGGTGTGGTCCACCGACCACCTGATCGCGAGCGCGCCGATGCTGGAGAGCACCGCGGTGGTGGCCACCGCGGCCGCGGTCACCGAACGGATACAGGTCGGATTCGGGGTGCTGCTGCTGGCGCTGCGCCCACCGGCCTGGGTGGCCAAGCAGGTGGCCACGCTGCAGTACCTGTCCGGCGACCGGATCGTACTCGGCGTCGGCACCGGCAACCCCGCGCACGGCGACATCGGCTGGCGGGCGGCGGGCCAATCCTTCGCCGGCCGCGGCCGCCGCACCGACGAGGCACTCGCGATACTGCCGGACCTGATCGCCGGACGGACCGCCACCCTGCCCGACGGCACCGAGGCAGCGCTGTCGCCCGGCGCCACCGTGCCGCCGATCCTGGTGGCGGGCAACGGCACCGCCGCGCTGCGCCGCGCCGCGACCTACGCCGACGGCTGGATCGGGCTCAACCCCGATATCGACGAATTGGCCGGTCTCACAGCCGAATTGGCCGAGCTGGCGGCCGAGCGGAGCCGCCCCGTGCCGGCGGTCACCATCGTCGCGGCTCCGCCGGACGACCTGGCGCAGGCCGTCGACAAGCTGTCCGCGTACGCCGCGGCAGGCGTCACGCGCGTGATCGTGCCGCCGCGCGACGCCGACTGGAAGGCCGGATACGAATTCGCGGCGAAGGTGAAGTCGGCCTTGTGAATCGGGTTGGGGACCCGTCCCGGCATCCGAACCCGACACTCGGGCGCTTCGCCGTAGGATGCCACGCATGGCGGCACAGTTCCCGGACAGGCAGTGGGGGTCGCGAACGAGCCCACTCGGCCGCATGGCCGGTCCCTTCGCGGCGTCGAAACTCGGTTCCCTGATCGTCCGCAAACTCACGCCCCTAGACCGCAAGGTGCTCGAACGCACCCGGGGCCGGTACACCGTACTCGGCCCCATCGGCGCCCCGGTCATCCTGCTGACCACCACCGGCCGCAAAACCGGCCGCCCCCGCACCTCCCCGCTCCTCTACGTACACGACGGCGACACCCTGTACGTCATCGGCAGCAATTTCGGCCGACCCCACCACCCGGCATGGACGGCCAACCTACTCGCCACCCCCACCGCCACCGTCACCATCGCAGGCGAACGAATCCCCGTCCACGCCGCCCCGATCGAAGACCCCGCCCAAAAAGAAGAAATCTTCACCCGCTTCGTACAAACCACCCGCGCCTACGCCACCTACCGCACCCGAACCACCCGCAACCTCCGAATCTTCGCCCTCACCCACGCTTGACCGGTGACCCAACCCCTGACAGGTCTCGCTCGCTAAATCTTCGGCTGGTAATCTGAGTCAGCAGGGACTCCGTGGAGGGGACGATGAATAATCCCGGCATAGACTTCGGCCAAGCCGAGATAGAAGCGTTCAACAACGCCGCAGCTACAGGCAGCGTTCACTACGATGAAAATGCCGTTCGGCAGGCAGCACAGTTGTACCAGAATGCAATCGACACCTTGGTGGAAACCCGAACCAAGCTGTCCTCCATTCAAGACAACAGCGGATTCGGCGGATTTCGAACCGGTCAGGAACTACAGCAGGGTTTCTCAAACAAAGCCCGTAACGGTGTAGCGGTTATCAATCAGCTTATCGACGGCGCCATGCGCTTACAGGAAGCGTACCTGCGAGCAGGTGGGCTGATCGATGAGGCAGACAGGGTAAATTCGGACAGGTTGAAGATTGCATCGAAGTCTGCAGGAATGGGGAGTGGGCTCGCGTGAAGAAACTGAAAGCAGTAGCCCTTTCGATTCCCGTCATCGTCATTTTGTGTGGTTGTCACCATGACACGCACGACGCGGAGTCGCCGAGTTCTCCCAGCAGTCAGCAGCCGAGCATCAGCGTTTCGGTCGAATCCGCACCCGAACAGGATCCCGCCGGCAGACCACCGGTAGGCTTCGACCCGTGCTTCAGGATCGGTGACGCGCCAGTCAGCAGAGCCGGGTTCGACCCCAGCACACGAGAGCGCAGCGACCAGCTGCATACTGGCTACGCCTTCATCGGGTGCACTTTCGAACGCAAAGAGCAAGTTCGTGGCACAATGCACAGAGTAGGCTCCTTAACGATATCCTCGACTGACATAACTTTAGACCAATTCCGAGAACGCGAGCGTCGCGAAGGAACCGTAGCCACCGAAATAAATGTAAACGGTCGCGAGGCGATCTTATACAAACGGCCGGAAGGAGAGGCCTGCTTCGTGGTGATGAAAGGCCCAGATGCTGCTATCGACCTGCAGATCGATAGCAGCGCTGCCCTCACCCAATGGAGTGCGTGCGATCATGCGCAAGAAATCGCAGCGATTATCGAACCTGAGCTCCTCGGCCATTAATACTCTGCACGACGGTACACCAGTATCGTTGCAATGGCGCCGAAAGCCTGAGCTCAGTCTGTCCAGCCCGGTGTGAACGGCTCAATTCTCGGCGGCTCGGTTTCAGGGCGTTCGAGCGTAGCCGATGGCTGATCACCGCCCCAGCGTGATCTCGCCCAAGGCATGCAGGAGTCGCGATAGTTGTTCAAATCATACTGATAGTTGACATAAATCGAGCGGTTGAATACGTCGCGCTTCGGCCGGGAGCTTCTGCCAGTTGGTCCAGGAAGTTGCGGGCCACTCGGCACCTTGACCACTCGCGGTGCGTCAGCCTTCTCCAACGGAGTATCGGACAACTGGATCGCTATCGCCTCCAGCGTTTCTTTACGGTTCTGAGGATTGGGCACCGGATACTTTCCATCAACCTTCGTAGCGGTCATGCTCATATCCTTGCAAACGATCATCCCGTCCTCTATCGGCGTTCGGTACGGCACAATATGTAGATACGCCGTGCCGACACCTTCCGACTCGGGATGCGGTCTCAACACGTCGGGCTCTACCGCAGTTCCAGGATTATCGAACCACCCCGGATATCCATACTCGAAATTCAGAAACTCCGCGATAGTGTTGCTCTCGACGGCCGCCCGCACCATCTGCACTGTGCTGGACTCCAGATCGATATCTCCTTCAGCTGACCATCGGAAAGATATCGACCATGGAGTTGATCCGGGATCCTCGACACCAAAACCACATGAGGGCATGACAAAGACTGAGCATGTCGCTAGGACGAGGCGGAAAATAGTGTTGCGTCGATACAATTTCAATGCCCCCTCAGTACCGCACTCTTGTATTCGTCCAAAGAACTTGTATAATCCCCAATATTATGGCGATTTTCCAGAGTTGACTCCCGGAATGCAGACAGATTGATATCAAGTCCATCCATCCACGCGTCCGCGGTCGATTGAAAGGCCTTCGTGGCGTGAAAGTTCTGTTCAGTGCCGGCCGTACCGACAATATCGGTATAACTTTTCAATCGTCCGTTCTCGAGCCAGTCCGAAGGAAATGCTCCCGCGCGAGCGGGTATTTTCTCGAAGAAATTTGGATCTTGTGTCGACAATGCTTGGAGCATTGAATAGTGACGTTGAGCCAGGAGGTCGGTCTGCGACAGCTTCTGCTGAGCTTCCGGAATTCCCGCATACTCCGGCTTGACTTGTTCCGAAATTATCTTCCCTGCCGAATCCACAGCTATATCGGCTATCGGGTTGAACTTATCTCCTGCTGCTGTCGACAGGGCACCGGCAGCGAGATCAATATACAGTTTCTTGCGACCCGCCGCGTCCTCTGCCACCTCCTTGGCATCCAATCCGCGGTCGAATGCTTCGGCCCGTAGTCCTTGTTCTTGGTAGGCCATCAATCGTCCAGCAGCTTCCGCGTACTGGTTACGATCGTTCGAAGGTTGACCGGATAGTAACGCGTATTGTGCCGCGTATTCGTTCGTCTTGGCGATCATGGCGGTATTCCAGGCGCCAGACGAAACCTGGTCAGTATTGAAGAGGGTCGACAGACGAACGGCTTGCAGATCGCGGGCTTCGATATTGCCATCGCGCAGATGAAAATCAGGAGTATGGTTCGCGGGGGCACCGGCAATGTTGTCGAGATACGGAACCATGGCACCAGTCAACTGCTGGGTGAGGCCGGGATTGACCTGCCCGAGAGACTGGTTGTCGTGGCCCGGCATGTTCATCAAGGCCGCAAAAGACCCGAGCTGCCCCTGTTTCCCCCCTGCATCCGAAGTCAGGATAGCCGCGAGCCCCGAGGCCGCATGTCCGGCGAGCCGCGATTGCTCCTGCGTGACCGCCGGGTGTCCGTCGGTGGCCGGATGGGGCACGGCGTCTTCGCCGATCCAGTCGAACAGTTGTGGGGGCTGCTTGCCGTTCGAGTCTTCCCAGTCGAACTGGAGCAAAGGCTGGATGACCTTTTTCGGATCGTAGCCGTCCTCGACGGGCGGGCATCCTGGGACATCCTCGCCGGTGAGCAGCTGGGTCATGGCTGCATGGTTTCGACCGGATACCTCCAAGTAGTCCCGCATGATGCTCTCGGTGTCGGACTTGTCGGGCATACCCGGAACACCCGGACCACCCAGTCCGCTCGCCCAGCCGAGGTGGGCGGCTTGCCGGGTGAGCTCACGGGAAAATTCGGTACCGGGCTCATAGCCGGGGTCGGCCTCACCGAGCAAGTCGCTCAGACGGCGGCTGTCATCGAAGAACCGATGCTGCGCTGCCAGCTCATTTTCCGGAGGCGACGACGGATAGAACTGTGAATTGCCGTCGGGTCCACCGACGCGGGTCGATATGACTTTGCGGAGGTCTTCGGGAAGCTGCTGATAGCTGCCCGGAGACTGCAGGGTGCCGTCCGGATTACGCCCGGTGCCGACGCGTTCGTTGGATACGAGCATGAGTCCGTTGGCGAGAGCGTCTCTGCGCCCAGCCGCCAACGGGTTCCCGGCTTGCTCCTGGCCCTCGAGATGCTCACTGAGCGTGAGAAGCCCTTCCTTCCCGGCGCCTTGATAGAACGCTCGGTAGTACTGCTGAGTGGAAGCCGGCACAGTCGAGACTTCTTTGCCGTCCGCGAGATCCCGGAGATCCTGCTCACTGAGCATTCCCTGCGGCAGGTGGCCGGCAATCTCGTCCAGCTTGGCTGTGTCGATAGTTCCGTCCGGGTGCACCGCATCACGAACGGCTTTGCCGTCCTCATAGCCGAGCTTGCCGGTGTCGGCAGGCACGACAGCAGCGTCGATACCGTTGCCGATCAGATCACCGCGCGTCCGGACCTGTTCCGCCGCCGCGGTGACAGCTGTCGACACATCGCTGATGGCACCGGCGAAACTGTAGTAGGCGGCGTTGATCAGTCCTTGGTGATGATCGACTCGATCCTTGACTTTCTGCAAGTCCGCGCGGGTGATGTTGCCGCGCAGGACCGCCTGCCTCGTCTGAACTTCCCACCGGTCGGTTACCTGAAGGGGAAGGGGCGATTCCGTGTCGTTCTCGGCATCGGTGACCTTGCCGAGCACGATCCGCCGCTCGTCGGCGAGGCGGGACGCCGCTCCGCGTAGCGCCGCGGCAACGGCACGGACCTCCTCCGACAACTTGCGGCCCTCGGTGTACTCCGCGCTGAGCCGGTTGTAGGCGGCGTCACGAGCTGTGCCCGACCACGGCGTTCCCTGGAATTGGCCGACCATGCGTCCGAGCTGGGTCTCATACGCGCCGATGGCAACCTCGATCTCGGTGGCCCAGGCGGAAAGCCTTCCGGTATCCCACTTTTCGGCTTCACCACGTGTCGGCATCAGTGCTGGCCTCGTCCGTGGAAGTTCATCGAATCGAGGATCTGCCCGAACTGTTCATCAGTGGTCGAGAAGACGTGGGTCGACATGTTCACCAGGCCGGACAGCGTGCGGATGCGCTCGGCGACCCGGAGCCATGCACCTTCGGTGAACTCGCCGACCTGGGCGCACACCGCGCCCAGCGCGCAGCCGGGCAGAGCGGCACCCAACTGGTCGCCAGTCGCCCGGACGTTGATGTTGTCGATCTGAGCGGCTATGTCGTCGAGTGTGGTGACTAGCTTGTTCAGTTGGTCGACGTCTGCCCTGAGCATGGTGTGTCGTCCCCCTTCTGGTAGCGCAGGCTGCCCGACCGGGCGAGCCGCGCTCGTACCGATCGCCGAACTCGGCAAGATTCTGCCAGCTCGGGTGGCGGCATCGACATCGAATCCGTATGTGGCACTGTGTTAATCTCGTCTGGACGCTGTGATCAGCGAGTAGCGCACGGGATCGCTCAGGGGGGCGGCGAATGGGTTCGACGGGCGGTCCACAACCTTCGCCGGATGCAGCAGCCCCGGCACCGGCCCCCTCGAAGGATTTCCTCACCGAAATCCACGATGCGGCAATCCAAGCCAGGATCCAGCCTTTCGCGCAGAAACTGGGTGCCTCCGAGCAGCGTGTCGGCCAGATCGACAGCAAGCTGGGCGATCTGGGCGCAGGCACCGATCCCGCCTACACCAGTAGCGACGACCACTTCCAGGGTATGTCGCACGAAGCTCTGTACGAGGCGGTGAACGGTTTCGGCGGACTGGACCCGAAGGGTCTGCAAACAATGCGGCAGGCCTGGTTCGACTGCTCGAACGAACTGGAGAACCTGTCGACGTTCACGCTCATGCTCGGTATGAACAACATCTTCGGGCACGGCCTGTGGAAGGGCACCGCGGCCGACACCGCCCAGGTAGCCTCGGAGCGATATGCGCGCGTAGCCAACCAGATCGGCCAGGTCTTCGAGTCGGTCGCGATGCGCTTGGACGGTCTGGCCTGGGCCGCGGAAGCGGTGCGCACAGCGGTGCAGCCACCGCCCGACGCGGTACCGCTCACCCCCACGTCGGACAACCCCGGCCAAGCGGTACTCCCATTGTTGCCCAATCCGCAGGCCATCGATCAGGCCGAAACACAGCGGGAGAAGGCTCGCCAAGACGCCATCCGCGCACTCGAGAGCATCTATACCCCGACGTTTCCGCCGGCAGGCACGAATGTCCCTGCCTACCTTGATGTTCCGAAAGCCACCGGCGGTGACGACGGCACCTCGACGAACGCGGGCTGGAACAACGGTGGCACAGGCCCCGGCGAGGGTCGGTCGAACCCGACCTCGGCGAGTCCTGAATCACCCGAAGCGCAAGACTCGCAGCCGCCTTCGCCGTCGGCGACGAATCCCACTGGTCTGGGACTGCCCGGGGGATTGCTGCCCAATGGAGCCGGACCCGACCCCGCACCGACAACCGCGGCGGGTGTGCACGCCGCCGCAGGCGCCCCGGGCAACATCGCTCCAGCCGGTGATTTCGGCGGCCGGACGGCCGGCCCGTCGGTGTCCCAGCTCGGCAGCCCTGGAGACCAGCGGCCGGGTATGCCCGGAGTCGGAGTTCCCGGGGTACCCGGCGGCGATACCGGCGCAGGCTTGGCGCGCAGCACGGCTGGGGCCAGACCCGGCACCGTTCCTGGCTCCGTGCCGCACGGGGCGCAGGGCCGCAGAAACGACAGGGACGAGGAGGATCAGGAGCACCGCACTCCCGACTACCTCAAGCGCGTTCAACCGGACTGGACAGCAGGGCTTCCGGCACCGGCCGGGGTTATCGGCGCAGATGCCGTATCCGAAGGCGTCCCGGCCGACGACTCGTTCGCCACGCAGCCGGATCATGCAGCCGTACAGTTCTCGGATCGCGATGTTGCCCGGGCATCGGCTCCGGAACCTCCGGTTCCGCCCGTCGAAGGCGTGGAGGCCACGTCATACTCGCCGGAACCCGTTGCGCGCGACGGCGGTTCCCCAGCCGCCGAGGATGCCGACGAGCCCGTCGCCACTGACGAGACACCGCGATATATCACCATCTCGGGTACGGGCCCGATGATGGAGGATGTTTCCAGCGAGAGACCCGTCAAATGAAGACCCAGACCGCCTGGATCTTCACCCCGGACGAATTCGCGTATGTATGGTCGACGGAAACCGGCCTGGACGGTGATTATCCACATCCCATCAGCATCATCGAAACTCCTACCACTGCAACAGAATACGAGCAACTGCGCGCCGAGATCAGTACGCGCTACCCGCGCCGCGGCGATCCCGACCTCGCGGGACCGCTGCGATTGTTGACCAATCCCGACCTGCGCATCATCTGTAACGGGTGGTTTCACAACGATGACCGCCGCGTGCGCTCACAAGCCGCTGCGGTCGGTGATCTCGGGGTGATCCTCTACCAGAAGCCGGGCCGCACAGCTGATTTCGGTGGTGACATCAAACTTGTTGTCACCAGCCGACACCTGCTCGGCAGGCATATCGCTGCCACAATGCCCGCGGTACCCGCCGGCGCGCTCGGAGGGCTGGCCGGTTACACCCCACGCGTGCGCGGCGAGGAACCACCGAGTTCGTGGCTGCGCAACGATGCCGACCAGCGCCCTGTCGAGGAACGCATACGTCTCTTGCTCCGGGTGCCGCGTACGGCCCAAGGCTACCTACGCATCGACCGGTGTCTACACGACCGGCGACCGCACCCCTCCACCTACGTCAGCTGGATCGACGTCAGCGAGAACACCAGAGCAGGCGGCCGATACCTCATCGAAGTCACGGACAACGACACCATCGTGACCGCCGCGTCTGCCGAGGACATAGCCCGCGAGATACAACGCCGAACAGAGCCTGACCCGATGTGACGAATGCCCTCTGGTCGCCGGGGACGGTGGTTTACAGTGCCCGCAGGCGGGGGGCCAGGTCGCGTTGGAAGAGGTCGAGGAAGCGGCGTTGGTCGTGGCCGGGGGCGTGGAAGACCAGGTGGTTGAGGCCGGCGTCCACGTAGGGCTTGATGAGGGAGACGGCCTCGTCGGGGTCGCTGGCGACGATCCAGCGCTTGGCGATCTGTTCGATGGGGAGGGCGTCGGCGGCGGCCTCCATTTCGATCGGGTCGGTGATGGAGTGCTTCTGTTCGGCGGTCAGGGAGAGGGGGGCCCAGAAGCGGGTGTTCTCCAGTGCGAGTTCGGGATCGGTGTCGTAGGAGATCTTGATTTCGATCATGCGGTCGATGTCGTCGACCGTGCGGCCCGCCTTGGCCGCTCCTTCGGTGACCGCGGGCATCAGCTTCTCGGTGTAGAGGTCCATGCCCTTGCCCGAGGTACAGATGAAACCGTCTCCGGCGCGGCCCGCGTACTTGGCCACGAGGGGGCCGCCCGCGGCGACGTAGATCGGGATACCGCCCTTGGGCACGTCGTAGATGGAGGCGCCGACGGTGTTGTAGTACTGGCCTTCGAAGCTCACTCGGTCGCCGGTCCACAGGGCGCGCATCAGGTCGACGGACTCGCGCAGCCGCCCGAACCGCTCCTTGAACTCCGGCCACTCGCCCTTGTATCCGGTGGCGATCTCGTTGAGCGCCTCGCCGGTCCCGACGCCCAGCATGATGCGGTCGGGATACAGACAGCCCATGGTCGCGAAGGCCTGCGCGATCACGGCCGGGTTGTAGCGGAAGGTGGGAGTCAGCACCGAGGTGCCGAGCTGGATCCGCGTGGTGCGCTCGCCGACCGCGGTCATCCACGCCAGCGAGAACGGCGCGTGCCCGCCCTCGTGCCGCCACGGCTGGAAATGGTCGCTCACCGTGGCGCTGTCGAGCCCGTGCTCCTCGACCAGCACCCCGAGCTCCACCAGCTCCCGGGGGCCGAACTGTTCCGCCGACGCCTTGTACCCGAGCTTGAGTCCACTCACTGCGCCACTCCTGTTCGTCGCTTGCCTGCTGTGGGGCGGGGCCCCGTCGACCGAGTGCAGCGCGGGGCTGCCACCGACCATTCCCCGGCGCGTCTCGCGCGGCCTTCCTCGACACTAGTCAGCGGTTCCGGCACATGTGCGGACGACCGAGACGACGAGGGTTGCGAACGAGTTGCCCCACCGAGAGCCCGCAGGAAGCGCGGGTGGCGGGCCGCTGTCAGAATTGAGTGGTGACTGCCGACGATGAGCCTATTCTGTCCTACCTGACCGATATGGACGGCGTGCTGGTGCACGAGGACCATCTGGTGCCGGGCGCCGACAAGTTCCTGACGGAGCTGCAGGCGGCCGAGGTCCCGTTTCTCGTGCTGACCAACAACTCCATCCGCACCCCCCGCGATCTGCAGGCACGGCTGCGGCACACCGGCCTGGACATTCCCGCCGAGGCGATCTGGACCTCGGCCCTGGCCACCGCGACCTTCCTGGACGAGCAGCGCCCCGGCGGCACCGCCTACGTGGTCGGGGAGTCGGGCCTCACCACGGCGCTGCACGAGATCGGCTACGTCCTGACCGACAGCGACCCCGACTACGTGGTTCTCGGCGAGACCCGCACCTACTCCTTCGAGGCGATCACCACCGCCATCCGGCTGGTCGAGCGTGGCGCTCGCTTCATCGCGACGAATCCGGACGCGACCGGCCCGTCCCGCGAGGGCGTGCTGCCCGCCACGGGTTCGGTCGCCGCCCTGATCACCCGTGCCACCGGCCGCGACCCGTACTACATCGGCAAGCCCAACCCGCTGATGATGCGTTCCGCCCTGCGCCGCATCGGCGCTCACTCCCAGTCCTCGGTCATGATCGGCGACCGGATGGACACCGATGTCATCGCGGGTTTGGAGGCCGGTATGCGCACCATCCTCGTCACCTCCGGCATCTCCACCCGGGCATCTGTCGAGCACTATCCCTACCGCCCGACCGCGGTCGTGGACTCCGTCGCCGACCTGGTGGGCCGCACCTCCGACCCGTTTTCCGTAGCGGACGCCTGAACCACTCCTGTCCGCGTGCCTCACCCCGCCTCGAGGCGGTCCAGGGCCGCGGACAGGTCCGTCAGGGCGTCGGCGATCTCGGCCAGGCGAGCCGGGCCCAGTTCGGCGGCAAGGCGTTTCGCCATGTCGGCGTGCTGGGGGTTGATGCGGCGGACGGCGTTGTGGCCGGTCTCGGTGACGGCGACGAGTTTGGCGCGGCGGTGGGCGGGGTTGGGGCGGTATTCGGCGAAACCCTTGGCTACCAACAGGTCCGCGATGCGCTGCACGCTCTGGCGGGCCAGACCCATCTCGCGAGCGATTCCGGCGACCGGCAGGGGCTCGCGCAGGATGGCGCCCAGCACCTGCCACCACGCCACGGTGATACCCGCCGGGCGAGCCAATTCCTCCGCGACGGCGAGGAATTGGCCGTTCAGTTTGAACGTGGTGACCGCCGCGGTAGCGAACAGGTCCTGTTCGGTGCGGATCGTCTGCTCGGCCATCGCTCAGTGCGCCGCGGGCTCGGGCGCCGAGCGCCGCTGCTCGTACTCGGCCAGCGCGTAGAAGCCCTGCGGATCGTTGTTGCCGTAGAGGGCGTACCAGGCATCGAGCACGTGCGGCTCGTAGACACCCAGCCGCGCCAGCACGGCCCGCGCGAACTCGACGGGCCGGGTGCCGGTGGCCGTGATGAGATCGCCGGCCGTCACCGCCGGTTCGGCGACGTAGTGCGCTCCGCCCGAATATTCGCTCATGGCAAGGAAACTCGCGTCGTTGCTGGTGTGCGGGCGGTCGTCGAGCAGTCCCGCCAGCGCCAGGCCGAAGGTGGCCCCGCAGATGCCCGCCACGGGCACGCCCGCCGCCAGGAACTCCCCCGCCTTGCAGCCGAAGGCGGCCAGCTCGCCGGTGACCCACGTGTCGGCGCCCGGCAGGAGCAGCATCGCGCTGTCGGCCGGTGACAGCGCCGCCAGCGTGATGTCCGGAACCACTCGCATCCCGCCCGCCGACACGACCGGATCCGCCGTCGCGCCGACCGTCCGGACCTGCCACGTGCCAGGTTCGCGCTGCCACAGCGGCCGGTTGAGGTGGGCGGTGGCGTGTCCCACCTCCCAATCGGCGAACGTGTCGTAAACGGCCATGTGCACTGTTTTCATCATGACAGCATGCTGTCATATTTGACAGCATGCTGTCAACAGATCGCCTGGCGAACACGACACGCCCCGCCGCGCGTGTGCATGGACCGCGGATCGCGCGCAGGCTGGAAGCAAAGGGATGCGACACGGCCATTCACCGCTATTAGCCTAACCGAAATTAAATGTTAGCCTTCCCGAACTATGGTAAGCCCGCCCCACCCCGCCGATCGGAGAGCCGCATGACCACACTCGTCGACCGCGTGCACGCGATCAACTGGAACCGCCTGCCCGACCCGCAGGACGCCGCGGTCTGGGACCGGCTGACCGGGAACTTCTGGCTGCCGGAGCGGGTACCGCTGTCCAACGACCTGCACACCTGGGAACAGCTCACCGCGACCGAACAACAGCTCACCACCAGGGTTTTCACCGGCCTCACACTGCTGGACACGGCGCAGGCCACCGTGGGCGCGGTCGCCATGCTGGCCGACGCGATCACCCCGCACGAGGAGGCCGTGCTGACCAACATCGCGTTCATGGAGTCGGTGCACGCCAAGAGCTACAGCTCGATCTTCTCCACGCTGTGCTCCACCCGCCAGATCGACGCCGCCTTCGACTGGTCCGAGGCCAATCCGCACCTGCAGCGCAAGGCGCAGATCATCGTCGACTACTACCGCGGCGACGATGCGCACAAGCGCAAGGCCGCCTCGGTGATGCTGGAATCGTTCCTGTTCTACTCCGGCTTCTTCCTGCCGATGCGCTGGTCGGCACGCGGAAAGCTCACCAACACAGCCGATCTCGTCCGGCTCATCATCAGAGACGAAGCGGTGCACGGCTTCTACATCGGCTACAAGTGCCGCCGCGGCCTGGCCGAGTTGTCCGAGGCCGAACGCCGGGACCACCGCGACTACACCTACGAACTGCTACACACGCTGTACGCCAACGAGATCGAGTACGCGCACGACCTCTACGACGAGGTCGGCTGGACCGCGGACGTCCTGCCGTTCATGCGGTTCAACGCCAATCGCGCACTGGGCAATCTCGGCTACGAGCCCGCCTTCGCCCCCGAGGACTGCCGGGTCGACCCGTCGATCCTCGCCGCGCTCGATCCGGGCGCGGGCGAGAACCACGACTTCTTCTCCGGCTCCGGCAGTTCCTACGTCATCGGCAAACAGCAGCAGACCGAGGACGCCGACTGGGACTTCTGATCAGCTCAGCGCCTGTTCCAGATCGCCGAGCAGATCCTCGACGTCCTCCAGGCCGATCGAGATCCGCACCACGCCGTCGGTAATGCCCACGGCCGCACGCCCTTCCGGTCCCATCGCCCGGTGGGTGGTGGTGGCCGGATGCGTGATCAGGGTCTTGGCGTCGCCGAGGTTGTTGGAGATGTCGACGATGCGCAACCGGTTGAGCACCTCGAACGCGCGTTTCTTCGCCGCACCGTCGCCGCTGCCGGACGCGAGCTCGAAGGTGACGACGGTACCGCCCGCCGACATCTGCTCCCGCGCCAGCGCGTACTGCGGATGTGATGGCAGGAAGGGGTATTTCGTCCAGGAGACGGCGGGGTGGCGCTCCAGGAATTCCGCCACCCGCAGCGCCGACTCCGCGGACTGGCGCACCCGCAGCGGCATGGTCTCCAATCCTTTGAGCAGGGTCCAGGCGTTGAACGCGCTCAGCGCCGGGCCGGTGTGGCGCATGAGGTGCTTCACCGGACCGTCGATGTAGTCGTTCGGGCCCAGGATGGCGCCGCCGAGCACCCGGCCCTGACCGTCGATGTGCTTGGTGCCCGAATACACCACGATGTCGGCGCCCAGATCCAGGCTGCGCTGCAGCAGCGGAGTGGCGAAGACGTTGTCCAGCACCACTTTCGCGCCCGCGGCATGCGCCAGCTCGGACACCCGGCGGACATCGACGAGGGTCTGCATCGGGTTCGAGGGCGTCTCGAAGAACACCGCCTGGGTGGGCTGTGACAGCGCCGCCGCCCACTGATCGAGATCCTCCCCGTCGACGAAGACGGTCTCCACGCCCCAGCGCGGCAGGATCTCGTTGCAGACCACGAAACACGATCCGAACAGGCTGCGCGCGGCCACCAGCCGATCACCCTCGCCCAGCAGCGCCGCGAGCGCGGTGAATACGGCCGACATGCCACTGGCGGTGGCGAAGCACGCCTCGGCGCCCTCGATCAGGCGCATCCGCTCCTCGAACATGGCGACCGTCGGGTTGCCGTAGCGCGAGTACACGAAATGTTCGACGTCGCCGGTGAACGCGGCCTCGGCCGCCTCGGCGCTCTCGTACACGAAACCGGAGGACAGATACAGCGCCTCGGCGGTCTCCTCGAACCCGGATCGCCGCAGCCCGCCGCGCACGCCCAGGGTCGCCGGACCCACGCCCTCGGGCAGCGGCTTGTCGAACGCGCCGCCGGTGATCACGACTGCCGCCACGGGAGTCCGTGGGCGCGCCAGCCGGCGCCGCCGCGATGCCCCTGCGGATCCAGCGGGCCCTCGAAGCCCTCGAGCACGTTGTAGGACGGCGCGAAACCGGCCGCCGTCGCCGCGGTCGCGGCACCGATGGAGCGCTGCCCGGACCGGCAGAGGAAGATCACCGGGGCGTCGCCGTCCGGATTCCGCTCGGCCAGTACCTGCTTCAGCTGATCGACGAACTGCGCGTTGGGCGCGCCCGTCCCGTCGACCCATTCGATCAGTGCCGTCGGCCGATCGATCGAGCTGGTGTCCGGCACCCCGACGAACCGCCACTCGGCCTCGGTCCGCACGTCGACCAGAACCGCATCGGGATTGTCGCGCAACAGGTCCCACGCCTGCTTCGGGGTGATGTCGCCCGCATAACTCACTTCTCGCACCTCCTGAGAATCCGCACTTGCCGCACCGCGAGGACACCGATGCGTGGCCAGGTCGTCACCCGGAGCACCCCACCGCGGAGGAGGGTTGCCGACCAGCGAGCCGGGGCTTGGCGCTGGCGCTCATGACCTGGAATTGAGAGTGCCCGGTCACGAGGTCGCCTGTCAAACCTCCGCTCATGGGCGGTCGCAGACCAGCCAGGCGCCGTCGGCACGGGTCAAAGTCCAGGTCGAGGTCGTTTCGCGGCCGTCGATGCGGCTGGTCACCGCGGCCCGCGCGTGGTCGCCGTCGACGACGGTGTCGGTGACCTTCACGATCTCGACGTCCTTGCCGACCGCCTCCGGCCCCAGCGGCGAGCGAGCGGCGTCGAAGTCGCGGCAGGCGGTGGTGGCGCGGCGGTCGGCGTTCGAATCCGCCTGCGCGGTGGCGAAATTCCGCGCGGCGATCGCGACCCGGTCCGCGTCTGTGAGATTCTTCTCAGCCGGCCGGGCCAGCGCGAGCGCGACGATGCCCGCCAGCACCAGCACCGCCACCACCGCGGCCGCGATGAACGGAACCGGTGACTTGATGCTGTCGCGCTGGTCGATGGGGGTCGGCTCGTCGGCGTCGGTCATGCGTCGATCATCCATGGTGAGCCGGAGTGCCAGGGATCACATCGGCATTTCCCGGCGGATCCCGGGAATAACGATCACGGCGAGCACCGATAGACTCAACAGAATGCCCGGCCCAGGCCGGGTCCGAACCACATCTCGGACAGCAACGAAGCAGCATCGAGCGGATGTCGGATCGGCGGGGTGCAGCCCGGCCCGCACGTCAACTTAGCCTAAGCTAAGAAAAGACGGCTGAACAACACGGCTGAGTACATGACGACAGAGTTCTCTACCAGAGGGTGCGCGTAAGAATGACGGAATACAGTGCGACCAACCCACTGCGCATTGCGATCGTGGGCGCCGGACCGGCCGGAATCTACGCCGCCGACGCCCTGATGAAGTCCGATGCCGAGGTGAGCATCGACCTCTACGAGCGGATGCCCGCACCGTTCGGGCTCATTCGCTACGGAGTCGCTCCCGACCATCCCCGCATCAAGGGCATCGTCACCGCACTGCACAAGGTCCTCGACAAGCCGCAGGTGCGTCTGCTCGGCAACATCGACTACGGCACCGACATCACGCTGTCGGACATGCGGCGGTTCTACGACGCGGTGATCTTCTCCACCGGCGCCAACGCCGACCGCGCGCTGCCCGTGCCCGGCATCGACCTGGACGGCTCCTACGGCGCCGCCGACTTCGTCTCCTGGTACGACGGCCACCCCGACGTGCCGCGTTCCTGGCCGCTGGACGCCGAGAAGGTGGCCGTGCTCGGCGTCGGCAACGTCGCGCTCGACGTGGCCCGCGTGCTCGCCAAGACCGGCGACGAACTGCTGCCGACCGAGATCCCGCCGAACGTCTACGAGGGCCTCAAGCACAACAAGGCGATCGAGGTGCACGTGTTCGGCCGCCGCGGTCCCGCGCAGGCCAAGTTCACCCCGCTGGAACTGCGCGAGCTGGACCACTCGCCGACCATCGAGGTCATCGTCGACCCCGAGGACATCGACTACGACGAGGGCTCCGAGGCCGCGCGCCGTCACTCCAAGCAGGTCGACATGGTCTGCAACACCTTGGAGCAGTGGGCGATCCGCGATGTGGGCAACCGTCCGCACAAGCTGTTCCTGCACTTCTTCGAGTCTCCGCACGAGATCCTCGGCGAGGACGGCAAGGTCGTCGGGTTGCGCACCGAGCGCACCCAGCTCGACGGCACCGGCAACGTCAAGGGCACCGGCGACTACAACGAGTGGGACGTGCAAGCGGTGTATCGGGCCGTCGGCTACCTGTCGCAGAACATCCCGCAGCTCCCCTTCGACGAGCAGGCCGGCACCGTCCCGAACGAGGCGGGCCGCGTGCTCGCCGACGACAGCGCCGACGACCCGGCGCGGCGATTCGTGCCCGCCACCTACGTCACCGGCTGGATCAAGCGCGGCCCGGTCGGCCTGATCGGCCACACCAAGGGCGACGCGAACGAGACCATCGCCTGCCTGCTCGACGACGCCGCGAAGTTCACCCCCGCCGCCGAGCGCGACCCGGAAGCGGTGACGACGTGGCTGGAAGACAAGGGCATCCCGTTCACCACCTGGGCGGGCTGGTACCGGCTGGATGCGCACGAACGGTCCCTCGGCGAGCCGCAGGGCCGCGAGCGCGTCAAGGTGGTCGAGCGGCACGAGATGCTCGCCGCCAGCGAACCGCACAAAGCCTGAGGCAAACGCACGGCCGTTACCACGGCTTACGCATTCGTCACCGTTGTGAGGCATGCTGATCACGTGTTCGATGCCCATGTCCACCTCATCGATCCGCGGTTCCCGCTGAGCGAGAACGAGGGCTACCTGCCGCGGCCCTACACCATCGGTGACTATCGAAAGCGCATGTCGCGCTTCGACATCGACGGTGGCGCCGTGGTCAGCGCGTCGTTCCAGGGCACCGACACCGGCTTCATGCGGGCCGCGCTGGCCGAACTCGGGCCGAACTGGGTGGGGGTGCTGAACCCGGATCCCGACGCCTCCGACGCGGAGATCGCCGAACTGGACCGGGCGGGCGTGCGCGCGCTGCGGTTCAACCTCAAGCGGGCGGCCGGTGACATCGTGACGCTGACGATGGCGGCGTTGCGGGCGCACGACATCGCCGGGTGGCACGTCGAGCTGTACATCGACGGGTCGATGCTGGGATCGCTGGAGCCGGTGATCTCCAAGCTGCCGGCGCTGTCGATCGACCACATGGGCATGTCCGACGACTGCCTGCCCTACCTGCTCAACCTGGTGGATCGCGGCGCTCGGGTGAAGGCGTCCGGATTCGGCCGGGTGTCGATGAACGTGGTGTCGGCGATGCGGCGGATCCACACGGTCAATCCCGATGCGCTGATGTTCGGCTCGGATCTGCCCGGCACCCGCGCGGGGCGGCCGTTCCGGGATTCGGATATCGAGCTGATCGCCGATGCCGTCGGCACCGACATGTACAAGGTGCTCGAGGACAACGCCCGCGCGTTCTACCGCCTGCCGGTGAAGGTGCGCGCCGCGCACGAAGACCCCGTGCCCACCTTGCCGATTCGGAGCGGGGAGCCGCCGACGCTGCGGCTGGACCGGCGTGACCTGCCGAAACCCGCGCCCGCCGATACGGTGCCGCTGCCGGTGATCGAGTAGCTGGTCTCCGGGCCGCGCGGAAATCCGTCAGGGGAGCCCTGCCGCCGCGGTCGTCGCCGTTATTGTCATACTGACAATACCGGGCTGTGCTCCGGTAGAACGGGATCGACGAGGAACCGAGGTAGGCGTGACCACTCCATCCGCAGCCACGAAGCAGGGCCCGCTGGCGGGCATCCGAGTTGTCGAACTGGCCGGTATCGGCCCCGGTCCGCACGCGGCGCTGCTGCTCGCGGACCTGGGCGCCGATGTGGTGCGGGTGCAGCGGCCGGGCATGCTGCCGGGGTTCATGGAGCGCCCGCAGTGGCGTGGTCGCACCATCGTCGAGGCCAATCTGAAAGACGCCGCGGACATCGAGAAGGTGCTCGGCCTGATCGACAAGGCCGACGTGCTCATCGAGGGCTTCCGGCCCGGCGTCACCGAGCGCATGGGCCTGGGTCCAGACGCTGCCCTGGAACGCAATCCGCGCCTGGTCTACGGCCGCATGACCGGCTGGGGCCAGCACGGCCCGCTCGCCGACCGCGCCGGCCACGACATCAACTACATCTCGCTGACCGGCGTGCTCAACGCCATCGGCCGCAAGGGTGAGCGGCCGGTGCCACCGCTGAACATGGTCGGCGACTTCGGCGGCGGGTCGATGTTCCTGGTGTTCGGCATCCTCGCGGCACTGGTGGAGCGGCAGAGCTCGGGCAAGGGGCAGGTCATCGATGCCGCGATGGTCGACGGCGCGCTCGCGCTGTCGCACATGATCTGGGGCATGCGCGGAGTGGGCCTGTGGTCCGACGAGCGCGGCACCAACCTGCTCGACACCGGCATGGCCTTCTACGACACCTATGAGACCTCCGATGGCAAGTACATGGCGGTGGGCTGCATCGAGCCGCAGTTCTACGCCGAGTTCCTGAAGGGCCTCGAGATCGACCCCGAGGGGCTGCCCGCGCAGATCGACCCGAACGGCCAGGATCAGCTGCGCAAGCTGTTCACCGAGAAGTTCAAGACGAAGACCCGCGACGAATGGGCGGCGGTCTTCCACGGCACCGACGCCTGCGTCACCCCGGTCCTCACGCTCACCGAGGCGACGGCGAACGAGCACATCGCCGCCCGCGAATCGCTGGTGGAGATCGACGGCGTCGTGCAGCACTCCCCCGCCCCGCGCTTCTCCCGCACGCCGGGCGGCATTCCCACGCCGCCGCCGTCGGAGGCCACGCCGATCGAGCGCGTCTGGACATAGCCGACCGATCTTCCAGTTCCTCTGCGGCCGAGGGACTTCGGGCCGCTCGCCTGCGGGAACGTTCCCGGCCCCGCTACGCTGGGAGAGTCGCCGATCCAGAGGGGAGCCGCGAATGGTCGATCCGTATCCGGCCGGACGGCCGGGACCGCCCTCACATCCCTTCCACCCGGTGCCGCCGCAGATGCCTTGGGCGCCGCCCCCGCCGACTCGTCCGGCAGCCCCCCGGACGAGTCGGCGATCCGTTGCCGCCGGGCTGGCACTTGTCGCGTTGGCCCTGACAGTCGTCGCGGACATCGCAGAGCCGTTCGTGGTGTCGGATCGTCACTGGCCCTACGATTCCGCGCTTTACCTGATAGCCCCCTGCGCACTGGCTGTCGCGGCCCTGATGGCCGTGACGGGTACGGTCATGCTGCTGGCGAACAACCGGCCGTCACTGACAGCGCGAATACTCGCGGGGCTCGGCACCGGCGGATTGCTCCTGCATGCCGTCATCCTGTTGGTCAGCGGATCGCGTGGGTGGTCACCCGACGGGGGGCTCGAGGAAATTATCGAGGGCGGCCGATGGCTCATCGCCCTGGCGTTCCTGACGACTGTGGCTGCCGTTGTCGCACTACTGCTACCAGTCACCTCGGCGTCGCTGCGGCCGACGAACCCACCGCCCGGTGCGCCGCCGTGGCCGCAGGGCGGACCGGGAACACAACCCTTCCCCGGAACCGCGCAATTCCCGCCGCCGAACACCCTGCCGCCCGACGCCGCAGGCTCACCACCGATCCCGTCGAGCTGGTCAGCAGACGGCATGGTCGACTGACCAATTGCGAATCTGTCGTCGACCGGCCCGTTGATAGCAGGTGAACATTCGCCCTGGATCTGGCGTGGTCTGTTCGGTCTCGGTTCGCTCCGCCGATGATCACTGAGGCACTAAAGTAATTCGCATGGCTCGGAATTGGCCGATGATCGAACGCGGGAACGAACTCGAGTCGATCCGCGCGGCACTCACCGGCAGCGAATTCGTCGGTGCCGTGCTGACCGGTGACGCCGGCGTCGGGAAGACGACGCTGGCGCGCCAGGCGACGGCCGCGGTGGGCGGGAACATCAGATGGGTGGCGGGGACCGAGTCCGCCCGCAGCATTCCGCTCGGCGTGTTCGCCCACATGGTCGGCGTCTACACCGCGCACGACCCGGTGACATTCATGGCGGCGGCGCGCGAGGCGCTGCTGGCCGACGGGCACACCATCATCGGCGTGGACGACGCCCACCTGCTGGACCAGTTGTCGGCGACGCTGCTGCTGCAGCTGGCCATCGACAAGGCGGCCCGCATCGTGTGCACCGTGCGCAGCGGAGTCCAGGTGCCCGACGCGGTGACCTCGCTGTGGAAAGACGGTCATCTGCTGCGAATCGACCTGTCCCCCTTCACCGAACGGCAGAGCGTCGAACTGGTCGAGTCGATGCTGGGCGGGCAGCTGGAGGGCTTCACCGCCAACCTGATGTGGGAGTCGTCGGGCGGAAATGCCCTGTTCCTCAGGCATTTGGTGGAAGGCGCGCTCGAGGTCGGCACGCTGAAGCAGGTCAACGGCGTGTGGCAGCTGCGCGGGCGGGCGGCGGTCACCTCGGAATTGGCCGCGCTGCTGGAGGATCGGGTCGAGCAGCTGCCCGAGGACGTGCTGCGGGTGCTGGAGCTGCTCACCTTCTGCGAGCCGATCGACTTGGACGTGCTCGCCGAGCTGGCCGGTGAGGAAGCCGTCGAGGCGGCCGAAACCCGTGGGCTGGTAAGGATTGTCGAGAACTCGCATCAGCTGCTGGTGCGGTACAACCATCCGCTGTTCGGTGAGGTGATCCGGCGGCGGCTGGGCATCGCGTCGGCGCGGCGGCTGCGCGGCCGGTTGTACTCGTCGCTGCGCGAGCGGCCGATCAAGTCCGCCTCCGACCGTATCCGGCTCGCCGAATTGGCTTTGGACAGCGACAAATCCGCGGATCTGGAGCTGTTCGAGGCGGCGGCCGCGGACGCCATCGGACTGGCCAACATCCCCCTCGGCGAGCGGTTCGCCCGCGCGGCCGTGGAGCGGCGCGGCGGGGTCGAGTCCGCCGACCTGCTCGCCCGCGCGCTGCTCTACCAGGGGCACCGCATCGAGGCCGAACGCACCCTGGCCAGCTTCGACCCGGACCAGCTGAACGAACTGCAACTGGTGCGGTGGGGCAGCACCCGGGTGTCCAACCTGCTGTGGTCGATGGGCGACGCCGACCGCGCCGACGAGGTGCTGGCGCTGGTGCGCGGCAAGGTCGCCCACCCGAAGCTGGCGCTGACGTTGCGCGGGCTGTCGTCGGCGTGCGCGGTCAACGAGAACCGTTTGGAGGACGCGTTCGTCGACGCCGACACGGTGATGTCGGATGCCGAGTCGCCACCGTGGGCGGTGTGGTGGGCGTCGTTCGGCGGGGGCCTGGCGCTGGCACTGATGGGTCGCGGCGAGGCCGCCCGCAAGTACGCGGCCCGCGGGCACGAGGTCGAATCGCATATCGACGGCCTCAACCGGTTCATGTCCACGCACGCCGAGGTGCTGGCGCTGACCTTCACCGGCGATCTGGATGCCGCCCAGCGGTGCGCCTCGTCGCACATCGGGTACTCGGCGCCCGGTCAGTACCTGGCCTGGGGATTGTCGAAGATCTTGCAGGGCACCGTCGATGTCGCCCGGGGACGGTTCCCCGACGGGGTCGAGAATCTGGAGCAGGCGCTGGCGGCGCTGACCGCCGAGGGCGCCGCGGCGTGGATGTTCCCCGCGAGAGTTCGTCTGGCGGAAGCGTATTCGGCGCTCGGGCGGGCCGCCGAGGCCAAGGAGGTCATCACCGAGGCCGATCGCCGCGGCGGGCGGCACTCGGCGGTGTACGGGCCGCAACTCGACATCGCCCGCGCCTGGCAGGCCGCCGCCGAGGGCACGGTAACCCCTGCCGTCCGGCTGGCCATCGCGGCCGCCGACGCCGCCGCCCGCTCCAACCAGCACGCCATCGAGGCCATGGCGCTGCACACCGCGGCCCGGTTCGGCGACCACAGTGTGGCCGGGCGGCTGGCCGATATCGCGGCTCGCATCGACGGGCGGCTGGTCCAGGCGCAGTCGCGGCACGCGGTCGCGGTGGCATCCAACGACGGCCCCGGATTGGACGCCGCCGCAGCGGAATTCGAGGCGATCGGGTCGCTGCTGTCCGCGGCGGACGCGGCGGCGCAGGCGGCCTCGGCGCACGAACGATCCGGCGACCGCCGTCGCCTGCTGGAGTCGGCGGCGACCGCGAACCGGTTGGCGGCGGCGTGCGGTGGGGCCGGCACCCCGGCGCTGCGCCAGTCCGCCCAGCCGTTGCCGCTCACCGCCCGCGAACGCGAGATCGCCAACCTGGTCGCGGCCGGTCTGTCCAACCGCCAGATCGCCGACCGCCTCACCGTCTCCGTCCGCACCGTCGAGGGCCACCTCTACCGCGCCTGCATCAAACTCGACGTCACCGACCGCGAGGCTCTGGCCGACCTCATGCGCGGCGAACCGCCCACCGGCAGACAACGCGGCTGAGACCGCGCATGCCCGCGACCGCTCGACACTCGAGGTTTGGCACGGCGGATCGGTGGGCATGAGCCGTTGCGCCCGCTACGATCTGGGCGGGCGGCAGAGGTCGCCGCTCGCAGCAGCGGATCGGTAAGGGTGGTGCATCGACGTGGTACGTCGTAACCGCAAGGTGAAGGCGGCAATTCGGGTCGGACTGGCGGCGGTGCCGGTGGCCGTCGCGCTGGCCTGCGCGGGCGTGCCCACCGCCGTGGCGGGACCGGTGCAGCCGGGCGTGACGACGCCGAAGGAGCCCGCCGAGCAGAGCACCGACGAGCCGGCCGACTTCCGTTCGGCCGCACCGCAGAACACCGCCCCCGCACCCCGAACCAAGCCACGCCCGGAGAAGAAGCCGGACCAGTCCCCGGCCCCCGAGCCTCCCGCCCCCCGCAGCGTCCGAATCGGCGAATTCAGCGCCCCGGTCCCCGACGCCGTCCCCAGCGAACTCGTCGACGGCGTCAACCGCACCACCGAGGGCATCCAAAACGCCCTCATCCCAGGCACTCCCCAACCCGCGAAGTAGTCCGCAGCGCGCGGCGCGAAGTAGTCCGCAGCGCGCGGCACATCTCCCAAGCACTCAACCCGCGAAGTAGTCGGCAGGGCGCGGCACACCCAGCTACTCGCGCTGTCCATCTCCCCGGGGCGGGCGGGTCAGAAGAGCATGGGTTCGCCGAAGCCGGGGGTGCGTTCTATTTCGAGTAGGCGTTGTTTGGTGGTGAGGCCGCCGGGGGCGGAGAAACCGTGCAGGGCGTGGTCGGCGGCCAGGACTCGGTGGCAGGGGACGATGAGGGGGATGGGGTTGCGGCCCAGGGCTTGTCCGACGGCCTGGGCGGCGCCGGGGGCGCCGATTCGTTCGGCGACCTGGCCGTAGCTCAGGGTGCGGCCGGGGTCGATGGCGCGGGTGATGTCGTAGACCGAGCGATGGAATTCCGGGCTTCCGGTCTGGTCCAACGGGATCCAGCGCAGATCGTCGAGCGTGCCGCGCAGGTGGGCGCGGACACCGGCGACCGCCTCGGCCATCGGGCCCGTGGGCTCCTCCTCTCGCACGCCGGAACCGCGGCCCAGCAGCCGGGATCGTGTCGCGGCGGCGGTGGCCTCGGGGAGCAGGAACCGCACCACACCGATATCGGTCCAAGCGATCGCGCAGGTGCCGATCACGGTATCGAAGAGCGCCCCGGCAACGGCCCGGTCCGAACGCAGCATGTGCCCAGTGTGCACCGCGGCACCGACAGCCCGAACCAGTGGCTCAGAACTGGACCTCTCGGCGCTCGGCGAACTGTCGCCGTTCGTCGCCGTACTCCATGGACCAGTCGGCCATCGGCGCGTGCGGCCGATACCGCTCGAACAGTTCGGCAACGCGCTCGGCGCGCCTGGGCGCGTACCGATACACCGCCACCGCGAAGATCACGACGATAGCCAGTGAAGCGAGGAAGGACAGCATACGACCCAGCGTGCGCCGGACTGGTCCGGGATCAAATATCCACTCGCTGGATACTGGCTCCATTTCCGCGGCGATCAGAGAGCCGCCGGGAGACCGGCACCGGACGGCACCGCCCACGCAGTCCAGTGCGATCCACTGGACCTCCAGCACAGGGCTCGGCGTGCGCCGCGCCCCAATCGGTGAGCGAATGCCGAGCCCGCAGCGCCGCCTGCCGGAAGCCTTCGCGCTCACCCGGCCGCGGCGCGTAATCGCGCAACGCCGCGACCAGCACCACGACAACGATTCCGATCAGCAGAAGTGCGGTCATGGCCTCCACCGTGCACCGTGCTGGACTTGAAATACATAGCCAATATCGCAATACTGGCCTGCATGGCACTCCGTGTGATCAGCGCGGCCACCCTGACCCGCGATCTGGGCCGTTGGCGGCACGAGAATTCCGAGCCCGGTTCCACCGCCCGGCGCACCTCTCGCCCCGCGTATCTCGCACTGGCGGAGAGCATTCGGCTGCTGATCCACGACGGCCGCGCACCCTTGGGCGTCGCCCTGCCCAGCGAGCGCGACCTGGCCACCGCCCTCGGCGTCAGCCGCACCACCGTCACCTCGGCGTACGCGCTGCTGCGGGAGAACGGCTACCTGATCAGCCGCCAGGGTTCGCGGAGCACGGTCGCGCTGCCCGCCGGTGTCACCCACGACGGCACCAAGCCGGCACGCAGCATTCTCGCGATGATGTCCCCGGACGAGCTGCCCGCCATCGACCTGACCTATGCGGCGATGTCCGCGCCGCCGGAGATGAGCGAGGCGTATTCCGCGGCGCTGCAAGGGCTTCCGATCTACCTCGGCACGCACGGCATGGATCCGGTCGGCGTGCTGCCGCTGCGCGAGGCGATCGCGCGCCGCTACACCGAGCGCGGCCTGCCCACCGACCCGGACCAGATCCTGGTCACCCTCGGTGCGCAGCACGGCCTGCGGCTGCTGCTGAACGTGCTCACCGCGCCGGCCGAGCGGGTGCTCATCGACCATCCCACCTATCCCAATGCGATCGAGGCGATCCGGGACGTCGGCGCCCGGCCGGTGCCGGTGCCACTGCGCCCGGAGCGTCCGGGCGCGGCCTGGGATCTCGACGGAATCCGCAGTGCCGCACGGCAAACCGCGGCCAGCACCGCCTATCTGGTGCCCGATTTCAACAACCCGACCGGGCTGCTGATGAACGCCGAGAGCCGGGCCGAACTGGCTGCCATCGCCCGCGAGACCCGCATGACGGTGATCGTCGACGAGTCCATGGTGGACCAGCAGCTGGAGGGTGAGAACCCGCCGCCCGCAGCGGCTTTCGCGCGCGGGCCGGAGATGGTCACGATCGGTTCGGCGTCGAAGTCGTTCTGGGGCGGCCTGCGCGTGGGCTGGGTGCGCGCCAATCAGACGCTGATCACGAAGCTGCTCGGCACCCGTTCGACGGTCGACCTCGGTACGCCGGTGATGGACCAGCTGGCCACCGTGTACCTGCTCGAGCACGCCGAGACCATCCTGGCCCGCCGCCGCGACCAGCTGCGCAGCCGCCGCGAGACGCTGCTGTCCACACTGGGCGAGGAGTTGCCCGAGTGGCGTGCGGTGCCCGGTGTCGGTGGCATGTCGCTGTGGGTCCAGTTGCCCGCCCCAGTCTCGACGGCACTCGCCGCCACCGCGCCCAATCACGGCGTATTGCTCGCGGCCGGACCACGTTTCGGCGTCCAGGGCGCCTTCGAGCGCTTCCTGCGCCTGCCCTTCACCCGAGAGGAGTCGGATCTACGCCTGGGCGTGAAGGCCGTCGCCGCCGCCTACGCCGCCCTCACCCCGCACGCCGCCGACCCGCTGGCCCCGCTGACCTGCTACTGACTCGTCAGCTCGCCTCCGGCGGCGCGCCAGTCGACCAGCCCGCCGGACATGTTCTTGGCCTCGAAGCCGTACTCGATGAGCAGGTTCGCCGCGCCGTAGGACCGCAGGCCGCCGGTACAGAACGTGATCAGCAGCCGATCCTCCGGCAGGTCCGCGCATCCCGCGGCCAGCTGTTCCAGGGGTAGGTGGAGCGCGCCGGGAATGTGGGTGCGGTTCCATTCGAATTGCCTGCGCACGTCCACGATCAACGCTCCACCTCGGACGGCATCGATCGCCTCCGCGGCCGAGACGGACGGTGCGCGATACAGGTAGTGCCGGATGCCCACGGATCTGTCCTCACTTCGTCGGTCGACCTTCAGCCTAGCTGAAGGCTGACTGCGAAGGCGTTGTGAGCCTTGTCCCTTCCGCTGAATCAGCCCAGAACGTCGTGCCGGACGATGGTCTCGTCGCGGCCGGGGCCGACGCCGATGCAGGAGATGCGGCTGCCGGACAGCTCCTCCAGGCGCAGCACGTAGGCCTGGGCGTTGGCCGGCAGGTCGGCGAAGGTGCGAGCGCCGGAGATGTCCTCCCACCAGCCGGGCATCTCCTCGTAGATCGGCCGGGCGTGGTGGAACTCGGTCTGTGTGGTGGGCATCTGCTCGACCCGCTCGCCGTCGATCTCGTAGGCGACGCAGATCGGCACCCGCTCCAGGCTGGACAGTACGTCCAGTTTGGTGAGGAAGTAGTCGGTGATGCCGTTGACGCGGGTGGCGTAGCGGGCGATCACCGCGTCGAACCAGCCGGTGCGCCGCGCGCGGCCCGTGGTCACGCCGACCTCGCCGCCGGTCTTGGCCAGGTATTCGCCGGACTGGTCGAACAGCTCGGTCGGGAACGGGCCGGAGCCGACGCGGGTGGTGTAGGCCTTGAGAATGCCGAGCACCGTCCCGATCCGGTTGGGGCCGATACCGGAACCCACCGCCGCACCGCCGGCCGTCGGGTTGGAGGAGGTGACATATGGATAAGTGCCGTGGTCGACATCGAGCAGGGTGCCCTGCGAGCCCTCGAGCAGCACGGTCTCGCCACCCTCGAGCGCCTGGTTGAGCAGCAGCCGGGTATCGCTGATGCGGTGCTTGAACCCCTCCGCCTGGGTGAGCACCTCGTCGACCACCTGCTGCGGGTCGAGCGCGCGGCGGTTGTAGATCTTGACCAGCACCTGGTTCTTGAACTCCAGCGCCGCCTCGACCTTCTGCGTGAGGATCTTCTCGTCCAGCAGATCGGCGACGCGCACGCCCACCCGCGCCACCTTGTCCTGGTAGCAGGGTCCGATGCCGCGCCCCGTGGTGCCGATCTTCTTGTTGCCGAGGAAGCGCTCGGTCACCTTATCGATGGCCACGTGATACGGCATGATCAGATGCGCGTCGGCCGACAACAGCAGCCGCGAGGTGTCGACACCGCGGTCCTCCAGCCCCGCGAGTTCCTCCAGCAGCACGCCCGGATCGACGACCACCCCGTTGCCGATCACATTGGTCACCCCCGGGCTGAGAATCCCCGACGGGATGAGATGCAGCGCGAAGTTGTCCCCGTTGGGCAGCACCACGGTATGACCGGCATTGTTGCCACCCTGATAGCGCACCACCCATTGGACTCGACCGCCGAGCAAGTCGGTAGCTTTGCCCTTACCCTCGTCGCCCCATTGGGCGCCGATCAGGACGATTGCCGGCATGTGGAGTCTCCTACGGTTAGACGCGCAGCGTCCACGACGCTGCAGCTACCTGCCGTTTCCGAGGCGGTGGCCGGGAGCACAGTCTAATGGATGCCGTCTCCCGCCCTCCCGAGCCGACGCGCCCACTGTGGCCCGCACCACACACCGCCACCGGATATGAACCGCCCCAACATTTTTCACCCGCCCCAACCCGCTCCCATGACCCGGATCACACCAAGGACCAGCGCCGATACGAAATTCTCGACCCATCCCGACAAACGAGAAGACCCGAAGAGAACCGCCCCAACAAGGCCCACCCCTACGCAACCCCGTCCGGTTTGCGGCGCGGCTCGGTTTTCGAGCACCGCTGCGCAAGCGACGAAGGAGCAAGCAGCGGTGCTCGAAAACCGAGCCTGAGGGCGCCGCAAACCCGCCGCGGCGAAGCCGCGGCCGATGAACACAGCTATGGTGGCTCGGGAGGTGAGCCGGAAGGGGGCTCGCCCGAGTGCAGCGAGGACGATGCAGTTGCCAGGTCCGAGGAGGGTGTACCGCAGTTGAGTACCCATGTTCTCCGCTGCAACGGCGCCCCGATGCCGATCGCGCTCGCGTCGCTGCCGACCACGCAGACGGCGGCCATTCCGGAGGGTTCGGAGCTGGACGAGCTGCTGCCGGTGCTGGCGGCCGACAGCCTGCCGCGGCTGATCGTGCTGGGTGAGGACGCCGGGCTGGCGGCGGTGCTCACCCATCTGCTGCGGACGGAGCGGCTGGGCGTGGAGATCGGTTATGTACCGGTGGACCGCACCTACGGTTCGCGCGCCTATCAGACCGGCACCGGCTCCGCGGCCGCCAAGCGCGCCCTGGAGGGTAAGCCGGTCGAGACCCCGCTGATCCGCGACGACACCGGCAAGGTGCTGGTGGGCCGGGCCACGATCTGCGGCCCGAACGGGGGAAAGCTGGAGGGCGAAGCGTACGTCGACGACGTCCGCCTGTTCACCGGAAAGGTTGGGGCGCTGCACATCTCGCCGACACTGGAGCGGCCGGGGGTGCGTGCCACGGTGGTGCGCGGCCTGCGCAAGCGCCGCTGGGTGGCGGGCCGCGCGGTGCAGCTGGGTGCGCCGGGCGCGCTGGTGACGCGCGACGGGATCAGCAGCGATCGGACGGTGCCGCGGTCGAGTTTCTACCGGCACAGCGAGCCCTGGCTGCTGGTCCGATGAGCCGTCCGTTCGGCGCCCGCCGCATGTCGGGGGCGGTGCGCCCGAGTCCGGTGTTCCTGTTGATCATCGTGGTCGCGGTGCTGGGTGGCGCGCTGGCCTGGGACGCCGACGTGTCCTCGACGCGGGCGAAGCTCGGTGTGTTCGTGATGGTGGTGTTCGGCTGGATCGTCAGCCTGTGCCTGCACGAGTTCGGACATGCGTTCACGGCGTGGCGGGCGGGCGACCGCGAGGTCGAGTTGCGCGGTTATCTGACGTTGAATCCGCTGAAGTACAGCCATCCGGTGCTGTCGATCGTGCTGCCGATCATCTTCATCGCGCTGGGCGGGATCGCCCTGCCCGGCGGGGCGGTCTACCTGCGATCGGGCGGTTTCTCGACGCGCACGCAGCGGATGATCAGCGGCGCGGGCCCGGCGGTGAATGCCGCGTGCGCGGTGGTGCTGCTGGTCGTGGTGCGGCTGTTCGGCTCGGCCACGTCGCATCCGGCGTTCTGGTTCGGCCTGAGTTTCCTCGCCTATCTGCAGATCATCGCCACCGTGCTGAATCTGATCCCGGTACCGGGTACCGACGGGTACGGGATCGTGGAGCCGTCGCTGAGTTATCAGACGCGGCGGTCGCTGGAGCAGGTGAAGCCGTGGGGCTTTCTGCTGCTGTTCGCGCTGCTGTGGGGCGTGCCGCCGCTGCGGGACGCCTTCTATCAGCTCGTCGACACGCTCTTCGACCTGTCCGGAGTTCCGTGGCGATGGTGGCGGTACGGCAGCAGCCTGACCTGGTTCTGGATGTGAGCCAGGGCGGCCATCGCACCGCACACCATCGCCCGGATCTCCCCCTACTTTCCCCTCCCGGTAGGGCCGCCCGATCCGACCTCGGAGGATCGAGCGGCCCGCTTCGCTCGAGGATGGGCCGGGCCACCACACCAATGGCCGCTGTGCCCACCGCTGTCGCGAAGTTCCGACCGCGCCGACCCCTCGCCGACGCGGTCGAGAACGACGTTACGAGCGAGCCGGGGCGAGTACACGAGTAGTCCACTACCCGAAGATCAAAGTCGGTGTCGCACAAGCCGAATCGGACGCTCGCAGGTCGGCCCGGATGCACGTGCACGCCTGCGTAGTCGAGATCGCCTGTGGGCGCGGGCGATTCGACGGCTAACCGCTCAGTCCTCCGGGGTGACGTAGGGGTTGTCGACCGTCGGCGGCAGCAGCGCGATCGCCGACAGCCGCTTCACCCCGCAGACCTGCATCAGATCCACCACGATGGAGCGCAGCTGCGCGAACACCACGTGCGCCGACAGCCCGGCGCCGCCGACCAGATCCTTGGTGGCGGCCTTGGCGACGCGGCGCAGCACCCGCGTGGCCTCGGCGGCGTCGGGCTGCTCGCCCGGGTCGGCGAGCATATAGCGGCGCACCACGTCGATCGCCTTGCCGAGGTCTTCCACCTCGTCGATCAGGCGCGGGTCGAGGATCTCGTCGTCGCGCACCAGTGTCAGCGCGCGGCGCAGCAGCACGCGGGTGTTGCGGACGGCGTTGTCGAGCGGGTCGGCGGCGGTGCGGATGGTTTCCAGGCGCCGTCGCGAATTCCAGTACAGGGGTGAGATGCGGCTGACCTCGCGGCCGCCTTCCAGCGCGTTGCGCAACCCGTCGATCTGCGGCTGGGTGCCGCGGACGGAGTCCAGGGCCAGACGCACCTTGTCGGCGTTCTGTTCGTGCAGGCCGTCGGCGCATTCGGTGAGCGACTTGCCGACGACGGCGAGGATGTCGGCGGCCTGCTGGCGGGCGCGCCGCACCGGGTGCAGCGGGATGACGGCCACCACCAGGACGCCCACCAGCCCGCCGACGAGGGCGTCGATCATCCGGTTGGCGCCGCCACCGGTGTGCGGCGGCATCAGCGTCGCCACCAGCACCGCGGAGCTGGCGGCCTGCATCGGGATGATCGCGCCGCCGTCGAGGAACACGGCCGTCGCCATCGCGAACGCCACCACGAGGGCGATCTGCCACGGCCCGGTGCCGACCCGGGCGATGAAGAAGTCGCCGATGCCGATACCGACCGCGACCCCCGCCACCAGTTCCACCGAGCGCCGCAGCCGCGCCCCGAAGGAGACGCCGATCGAGATGACGGCGGCCATCGGAGCGAAGAACGGCTGCGGGTGGCCGATCACACGGTGCGCGAGGAACCAGGCCAGCGCGGCGGCGACGGCGCACTGCACGATGGGCAGCGCGGATTTGCGCAACCGCTGGGAGCCGTTGCGCAGACGCTGCTTACCGCTGTCGCGGACGGCCCCGATCCGCATCGATGACGACAGGTTGGTCAATGCGATGGACGGGTCTCGCTCAGTCCAGGCCGAGTTCGCTCGCGGCCCGCGGATCGCAGTCCTCGAGCAGGTCCAGGCAGCGGGCGTACTCGTCGGTCTCGCCGATGGCGCGGGCGGCCCGCGCCAGCGCGCCGACGCTGCGCAGGAAGCCGCGGTTGGGCTCGTGGCTCCACGGCACCGGACCGAAGCCCTTCCAGCCGTTGCGGCGCAGCAGGTCCAGGCCGCGGTGGTAGCCCGTGCGAGCGAAGGCGTAGGCGGCGATGACGTCGGGCTGGACCGGGCTCGCGCCGTCGATGTCGGCCCCCGCGGCCTCGGCGCGGGTCAGCGCGTCCTCGGCGAGGCAGGCCCAGGCGATCGACGCCGTCGGGTGCGCGGCGGCCACCTGCACCGGGTCCTGACCGTCGAGTATTGCCTCCTCCGCGTCGGAGAGTTCGGGGAGCAATACCGGTTGCGGTCCGAGCAGATCGCCGAAGGAGGTCATGGGGACATTATTCACACGCCGCGCGCCCGGGCGCCGACTGTCGTGCCGCAATGTGCACCGGCGCTCCAAATGCTGGTTAGGCTGACCGTCGAGTTCACTGTTGACGTTGAGCGAGGGGTAGCGCGTGTCCGACCCGAACGACCAGAAGCCCGAACGGCAGGCACACCCGGGTGCTCCGGGCGCCGAACGTTCTTCGCCTGCCGTGCCGCCCCCCGGCCCGGCCGGGTCCGCCGGACAGACCCAGCGCATCCCCCGCGACCGAGTAGCGGGCCGCTCCCCCTCCGACACGCCCGACCCCTCCGCCGCGGAAACCGAAGCCATCCGAAAGGACCCCGGCGCCCCGTCCCCCGGCCGCCCAGGCGTATCCCCCTCCCCCACGCCACCGCGCCCGGGTGGACAGTCGAGCCGAGTCGGGCACGACGACCGCGGACCGGCGGGACGGGAGCAGCCGCCCGCTTCGGACGGGAGCGCAGCACCGACCCGGCCCGTACCCGCCCAGCAGCGGCCGGGCGGCAGAGCCATAACAGGCTTGCCACAGCGGATCGCAGCCGCCCGTGCCGGACAAGGCGTTTCGCGCGCCCCCTCCTCCAGCCCCGGCACCGGGCAGGCCCACCCACCCGCCACCAACCGCGATACCGATGCGGCCCAGCCCGTCCCGCCGAGCTCCGGTACCCCACAGGCCGCTACACCGGGCCCGGCACCGAGCGCTGCCGGACAGAGCGGTCCGACCACCTCCGGAAGGCTCGCCGACACCACGCAAGGCAGCACGCCGGGCCCCCGATCGAATAGCGCTGGCGGCCAAGGCGATTCGCCCGGCGCAGGATCCCGTTCCGGCGCCGGACAGGGCGGTACATCCGGCCCGGGATCGAGTACTGGTGCACCGGGTGGTCTGCCCGGCCCGGAAGAGAACCCCGATGCCGAGCGTGGCGGTGCGTCCGGTTCAGAGTCGAGCAGCACGGCAGGACAGGGTGGTTTGCCCGGTACGGGCGAGAGTCCCGACCCCAGGCGTGGCGGTGCGGCCAGCTCGGGGGAGAGTGCCGATGCCGGGCCGGGCGGTACGCCGGGCCGAGGAGCGAGTAGCCGAGCCGGACAGAGTGGTTTGCCTGGTTCGAGGTCGAGTGGTAGTGCAGGGCAAGGTGTTTCACGGGCGGTGTCGAACCTCGGTGGTGGGCAAGGAGGGTCGCTAGGAGCGAAGTCCGGTGCGCCTTCGCCGAGGCTCGGTGGGGCGGCTGAACGGCCCGCGCCGAGTGCTGCTGGGGCAGGGCGGGGCGAGTCGGTGCCCGCGCAGGAGAAGGCGGCGCAGCCGAACCAGGGGGCGGGCCGACCCGGTGCCGCTGCCGCGCAGGGTGGTTCGCCGTCCGGCACCTCCGATGCCGGTGCGCTCGGCTCGGTAGGGGCGAAGTCCGGTGTGCCTTCGTTCGGATCGGGCGGGTTGGCTGACCGGCCCGCATCGGGTGCGGCGGGGCGGGGGGAGTCGGTGCCCGCGCAGGAGAAGGCGGCGCTGCCGAACCAGGGGGCGGGCGGTCGCGGTACTACCGCCGCGCAAGGTGGTTCGCCGTCCGGCACCTCCGATTCCGATGCGTCGAGTTCGGGTGATTCGGGCCCCGGTGCCCGCGCATCCGTACCGGCGGCCCCGGGATCCAGCACGTCCAGGTCCGGCGCATCGGGTTCGAGCAGCTCTGGTCCGAGCGGGTCAGGCGCGAGGGAATCCGGCATCTCGGACCGCCGTGCAACGGAATCCGGCACATCCGGGCGGGGCGTGGCGGGGCCCGACACATCCGGGCGGGGCACGGGCGGAACCGGCACATCCGGGCGGGGGACGGCAGGGGACGGAACCGGCAGCGCTGGCGATCCGCGCGGGTCGGCTCGTGGGGTTGGGTTCAGCGCGTCCGGGTCGGGTTCGGGCGGGGCGGGGGACGAGGGCAGTGCATCCGGTTCGGGTGGGCGTGGAAGCTCTTCTCCCACAGCGGAATCGATCAAGCGGTCGGCGGCTGCGGCCGGGGTGGGGGCGGAGGCCGAGACCGAGGCTATTGCCAAGAGTGGGGGCAAGGCGGAGGCTTCGGGCGAGGAGCCGAGCGGGGACGAGGCGGAGACTACTGCCATTCCGGCGATTTCGAATCCTTCGGATGCCAAGACGATGGTGTTGCCGGTGCAGCAGCCGGGTGACCAGGCGACCGAGAAGATTCGTACCGAGCGTGCCGGGCAGTCGGGGGATCGGGTGGTGTCGTCCGGGGCCGGCCCGGCTCCGGTTACCCGGCCACCCGCTACTCCCCGGCCGGGGGCGGGGCCGAAGAACCCGGTGCCCCAAGGGCCTTCGGGGCCGGGGCAGCCGCCTGCCGCCGAGCCTGGCCGCCCTGGTGGCGCTCGCCCCCCGAAGCCGAGGCAGGCCAGTGCTCCGTCGCCCGCCGACATCCAGCCGACCATGCCCGCCCAGCCGCTGCCACCGCGCACACCACAGCAGGGCCAGCAGCAACGCCCAGCCGTCCCACTGCAGGGCCAGCAGCACACGGCCAACTCGCCACAGCAAGGCCAGCAGCACACGGCCGCCTCGCCACAGCAGGGCCAGCAACACGCGCCCGCCCCGCCGCAGCAAGGCCAGCAACACGCAGCCAACTCGCCACAGCAGGGCCAGCAACACGCGCCCGCCTCGCCACAGCAAGGCCAGCAACACGCAGCCAACTCGCCACAGCAAGTCCGGCAACGCGGGGCCGCCTCGCCACAGCAAGGTCAGCAACCGCGCGCGATCGCGCCGCCGCAGCATGTGCCGCCCGCTGCTGCCCCCGGCGCCCCGGGTGGCAATCGCAAGCGCTGGCTGGTCTTCGCCGGTGCGGCGGCGGTCGTTCTCGTGGTCGCGCTGGTCGCCGCCATCGTGGGACTGTCCGGCGGCGGCGCCGACAACTCACCGGAGGGCCGGGTGAAGGCCGCCGTGTCGGACTACGCCGACGCGCTCGACAGCGGCGATCTGACCGAGTTGCGCGCGGCCACCTGCGGCCCGCTGCACGACTTCTATCAGAACATCGCCCCGGACCAGTTCGCCGGCGTGCACAAGCTGTCGGTGGACCAGAAGAAGGTCCCCCGGGTGGACAGCGTCGACTCCGTGGAGATCACCGGCGACAAGGCGGTCGCGCAGGCCAGCGTCTACACCGACGCCGACCCGAACAGCCGCACCGCCCGCACCTTCGATCTCCAGCAGACCCCCGACGGCTGGAAGGTGTGCGATCCTCCGAACGCCGGCTGACCCGTGCACCGACGAGCTGCTGTGACGTTCACCGCCGCCTGTGACATTTCGGCACGGCCGCGCGATGAACGTCACAGAGACCTGGTCGCCGGTCCGAAACCCGGTAGCATGGCCCGGTTGCCCGGCCGCCCCGCACAGCCCAATTCCGGGGTTTCGGCCGGTCCGAGTATTTACGCAGTAAGAGCAGGGAGCAAGGGATATGCCGCAGCTGGCACCCGACGCGCCGGCACCCACGGCCTTGGCCGGTCGGCATTTCCGGATTCGGGACCACTACGACGTCGGGCGGGAGAAGATCCGCGAATTCGCCCGCGCGGTGCAGAACGCCCATCCGGCGCACTGGTACGACGCCGACGCCGGGAAGCTCGGCTGGGACGGCATCGTCGCGCCACCGACCTTCGGTTCGGTGATCGGCATGACCATCACCCAGGCTCTGCTCGACACGGTGCTGTCCGACTACGACCTGTCCCAGGTGCTGCAGACCGATCAGGTCTTCGAGGCGCACCGCCCCATCGTGGCGGGCGACCGGCTGCGCAGCGAGGCGATCATCGAGTCGGTCCGCCGGGTGCGCGGCAACGACTTCATCGTCGTCAAGGCCATCCTCACCGACGCGTCCGGCGCCGTCGTGCTGGTGGCGACCACCAGCATCGTGGCGCGGCTGGGCGAGGGCGACCCCGACATCGTGCGACTGGTCGAGGGTCTGGTCATGCGGCGTCGCGAGGAGGACCGCATCGACCCGGACGTGCTCGCGCCGATCACGGCCGAGGAGGCCACCCCGGTGCCGACGCTCGCCGAATCATGGCGCGGCGCACCGGTTCACAGCGAGCCGAGCTTCGACGACCTGAGCGTCGGATACCAGCTGCCCGCCCGCACCATGCAGCTCAGCCGCGGCGACCTGGTGAACTACGCCGGGGTCTCCGGCGACCCCAACCCGATCCATTTCAGCGACCGCGCCGCCGAGCTGGCGGGCCTGCCGACCGTCGTCGCCCACGGTCTGCTGACGATGGGCCTGGGCGGGGAGTTCCTGAGTTCCTGGCTGGGCGATCCGACCGCGATCGAGAGCTACAGCGTGCGCCTTTCGGGTTTCGTCCCGGTGGAACCGCTGTCGCCCGCCCGGATCGAATTCACCGGCAAGGTCAAATCCTTGGACCCGGAACGCCGCACCGCCACGATCCTGCTGAGCGGCACCTCCGCGGGCAAGAAGCTGTTCGGCCGGGCCATCGCCCAGGTTCGATTGAGCTAGGCTCATCCGCCGAGTTCGGCGCGCATCAGGTAGACGTTGTAGTCGCTCCAGGTGCTGATGGTGAAATACAGGTCCGAGCCGGTGGACCAGGGATGGATGAATCCGCCGTAGAGCTCGGGGTAGGCGCTCACCGAGACCGTCGGTGTGCTCTCCGACCACCCACCCTGGGGTGAATTCGCTTCGCGCACAACGATGGCGGTCTTCGCGGTGTCCAGGTAGCTCATCTGCCACACACCGCGGCCGGGGTCGTAGCGGACCGACAGCTCACCGGCGGGACCGTCGACGATCGACGTCGCCGAGGCGGCGCCGCCGGCCGGGGTCCAGTGTCCGTCCCGCCAGTACTGGTAGGCGGTCGTGTTGAGCACCTGGTCGACCGGTACCCGGGCGAGCCCCACCGAGCCGAGCCGGGTATTGGGGGTGCCGAACATGTACACGTAACCGTCGTGCGGAACCATCGCGGACACTTGGAAATTCGACAGTCCGAAGATGTTGTCCCACCGCGCGTGCGGATCCTTGGTCCAGGTCTGACCGTGGTCGTCGGAGTAGGCGATGCCGCCGTAGTTGGTGTAGAAGGTGCCGGGTACCCCGTTCCAGGTGCGAATCGACATGTAGCTCAGGTACTGCCGATATCCGGTCGGCGAATCCGGTTGCGGCAGCGCGAATCCGGAGGTCGGGATGGTGGTGATCTCGATATTGTCCTTCTTGCGGCTCGGCAGCACCTCCGCCGCGTGACAGCGGCCGTCGGTGACCATGCGGTCCAGCACCACGCCCTGGCTCAGATCCCGGTTGCTGCTGAAACCGAGCAGATTGCTGCGCCAGTCCCCGCCCATCCCGCCGGGCGGATGGAAGCCGACGCCGACCGTGTCGCCGAAGGCCATCGCGATCTCGTCCGGTCCGCTCTCCCACATGATGCCGAGATCGGTGCCGTACACCTGCCACCGCTTGTCGGTGCGGTTCACCGACCGCGCGCCGGTCAGCTTGGCGACCTCACGTACGCCCCGCACTCCCGGCGCGGGCGGCGGCGCGGTCCGCGGCGCCGGCTCCACCGGCGGATCGGCGCGCGGCGGGGGCGGCGGTACCGGGTCCGGCGAGGGGCCGGGCGGGAGCGCGAAATAGAACGGCTGCGGATTCACCAGCAACTCGGGGATGCCGAGACGGCCGAGCGGCCCCGGCGGCGGCTCCGGCGCGTCGGTGAGATCGGGGCACGGGTTGACGCACGGATCCGGCGGCAGCTCCTGCCGCGTCCGGGTGGGCGGCACCGCGGGCCCCGGCCCGGGATCCACCGTGACCACCGGGTACGGCACCGGCACCTCGAGGGTCTTCGGCACCAGCCCGGCATGGGTGGGCGCGGGATCGCTCGCGCACGGCCCGGCGCCGGGAACCGGTGCGGCCGAACCACTCTCGGCATCGGCCAGCGCCGGGGGCGGCGTACCCAGCAGCGCCCCGGCACCCACGACGATCGTTCCAACGGCAGCCAGCAGCCGCACGGCCATGGTCCAACCCCTCGACACCGTGTCTTGCGCGAATTCGGACGCCGCGAACGCGAGCCGCGCCGCGGCCTTCTCACCGGGCCAGACCCTACCGGGCCGACCGCCCCGATTCGTGGCATTTCACAGCCGCGCCGCCGGCCGGCTACTCGGCGTCGGCGCGGAAGACCAGCACCGTGGCGCCGATCCGCACCACGTCGCCGTCGGTGAGCATGGCGCCGCTGTCGACCGCCTGCTCGTTGATGAAAATGCCGTTGGCCGAATGCAGATCCTTGATCAACAGTCCGGCCCGGCTCGGCTGGATGTGTGCGTGGTACCGGCTCACCTTGGGGTCGTCGAGCACCAGATCGTTGTCGGTCATCCGGCCGATCTTCAAGCCCGACTTGCCGATCGGGACCGTGCGCCCGTCGGGCAGCCGCAGCTTTCCGCCGCGGGCGCTGCGCGGCACCTCGGTCACGGTCTCGGTCATGGCCTTGGCCATTCGCTCGGCCTGGGCGATGGCGAGGGTGTTGAGCGGCTCCTGGCGCAGCACCCGCTGCTCCAGTTCCACCAGCGCCGGGCCGGGGTCGATGCCGAGTTCGTCGGCGAGCACGGTGCGCACGCGGCGGCAGGCGTCCAGCGCGTCGGCCTGGCGGCCGGACAGGTACAGCGCGGTGATCAGCTGCGCCCACAGCGGTTCCCGCAGCGGGTGCGCGTTCGTCATCGACACCAGCTCGCCGACCACCGAAGACGCTCGGCCGCAGGCGATCTCGGCGTCGATACGCGCCGAGGCGACCAGCAGGCGCTCCTCGTCCATGGCGGTGGCGAAGCTCTCGGCGAACGACAACCCGGACAGGTCGTCGAGCGCCTTGCCGCTCCACTCGGCCAGCGCCGTCGCGAACCGCCGCGCCGCGGCCTCGTGGTTGCCCGCGTCGGCCATCTCGGCGCCCGCCCGCCGGGCCAGTTCGAAACGGCCCAGATCGCAACCGCTGTCGGGAACCTCGAGGCGGTAGCCCGAGGATTCGGTGCGCAGCACCGACGCGGGCTCCACTCCCGAATTGCGCAGCGCCTTGCGGATATTCGAAACGAACACCTGCAGGCTGGCCTGATACGAATCCGGCGGCTGCTCGTTCCACACCATGTCGGCCAGCGCCTGCGACGACACCGCCCGGCGGCGATTCACCGTGAGCGCCGCCAGCAAGGCGCGCGGCTTCGGCCCGCCCACGGGCACCGGCACACCGTCGACCAGCAACTGCACCGGCCCCAGGACGCGCACATCCAAGCTCATGGACCCCTACCTAACACGCAGCGTGCCCACCCGTCGACCCTGGGTATGGCACAGACCCGAAACCCTTGCCGCCCCGGCGCACCGGAACCTTCCATCCTCTCAGCACCGGGGCAACGGGAACGAGCGGGGCCCGGAGTCCGCCTACTCGGCGCTGACGGACTTGCCCGCGGACTTCAGGTCGTTGCAGGCCTCCACGACGCGCTCGGCCATCGAGGTCTCGGCCTTCTTCAGGTAGCTGCGCGGGTCGTAGGTCTTCTTGTTGCCGACCTCGCCGTCGATCTTGAGCACACCGTCGTAGTTGGCGAACATGTGCCCGGCGATCGGGCGGGTGAAGGCGTACTGGGTGTCGGTGTCGACGTTCATCTTCACCACGCCGTATTCGAGGGCGTCGGCGATCTCGGACTTCAGCGAGCCCGAGCCGCCGTGGAAGACGAAGTCGAACGGCTTGGCGCCCTCGCCCAGACCCAGCTTGGCCGCGGCGACCTTCTGGCCTTCGGCCAGCACCTCCGGGCGCAGCTTCACGTTGCCCGGCTTGTACACGCCGTGCACGTTGCCGAAGGTCGCGGCCAGCAGGTACTTGCCGTTCTCGCCCGCGCCCAGCGCCGCGATGGTCTTCTCGAAATCCTCGGGCGAGGTGTAGAGCTTCTCGTTGATGGCGTTCTCGACGCCGTCCTCTTCACCGCCGACGACGCCGATCTCCACCTCGAGGATGATGTTCGCGGCCGCGGTCTGCTTCAGCAGTTCCTTGGCGATCTCGAGGTTCTCGTCGATCGGGATGGCCGAGCCGTCCCACATGTGCGACTGGAACAGCGGGTGCTGCCCGGCCTTGACCCGCTCCTGCGAGATGGCGAGCAGCGGGCGCACGAAGGTGTCGAGCTTGTCCTTCGGGCAGTGGTCGGTGTGCAGCGCGATGGTCACGTCGTAGCGCGCGGCCACCACGTGCGCGAACTCGGCGAGTGCGGTGGCACCCACCACCATGTCCTTCACACCCTGGCCGGAGCCGAATTCGGCGCCGCCGGTGGAGAACTGGATGATGCCGTCACTGCCGGCCTCGGCGAAGCCGCGGATCGCCGCGTTGATCGTCTCCGACGATGTGCAGTTGATCGCGGGGAATGCGAAGGAGTTCTCTTTGGCCCGACCGAGCATCTCGGCGTAGACCTCCGGAGTCGCGATGGGCACTGCAGGACCTCCGTGTGTGGTGCGAACGACAACTCTGTTCCCACTACCCTAAGTTCCGCCGCCGCCCGGGTGTAAGCCGGGCTGCGATCCGGCGGCCCCGGCCGAAATCCGCCGATGCCGCCGCGGCCGCGAGGCGACGACCAGCAACCTTCTGTGAGGTTCCCGTGAGGTTCGGTGCGATAGCGATAGTGCCGGTACTGTGGGGGCCGTGACCTTGCTGGCCATATCTGACGCTGTCGCGAGCAACTTCTCCATCAAAGAGTTGCTGGACCCGATGTACCTGCTCACGGAGTCGGCGCTGCGGCATGCTGTGCTACCGGCCATCCTGGTCATCGTCTTCATCGAGACCGGCCTGCTGTTCCCCATCCTCCCGGGCGACTCGCTGCTGTTCACCGGCGGACTGCTCGCCGCGCAGCCGCATCCCCCGGTGAACATCTGGGTGCTGGTCCCGGCCACCGCCCTGGTCGCGATCGCCGGAGATCAGAGCGCGTACTGGATCGGCCGCGCCATCGGCCCGGCGCTGTTCCAGAAGCAGGACGGGCGCTTCTTCAAGCAGCGCTACGTCACCGAGACCCACGAGTTCTTCGAGAAGCACGGCCCGAAGACCATCATCCTGGGCCGGTTCGTGCCGATCGTGCGCACCTTCATGCCGGTGCTGGCGGGCGTGTCGAAGATGACCTACAGCAAGTTCCTGACCTTCGACATCATCGGCGGCATCGCCTGGGGTGGCGGGGTCACCGTGCTGGGCTACTTCCTCGGCAACGTCGCCTTCATCCGCGACCATGTCGAGGCCATTTTCCTGCTGATCGTCCTGGTATCGATCCTGCCGGCCATCATCTCCATCGGCCGCAAGCTGCTCAACCGCGAACCCGTCCTCGCCGAGTGCGTCGACAGCACCACCGAGATCCCTGTTCCGACGAACGAACCCACGCGCTGACCCTTGCCGACCACGCCGCTACCCCTCGCACTGGGCGGATTCGATCCGCTGCAGTCCGCCGGACCGGCACTCGTCTGGACCGTTGTCCTCGTCTTCGTGTTCCTCGAGTGCGCACTCATCATCGGCCTGTTCCTGCCGGGCGACTCGATGCTGCTCACCGCCGGGATCGTGCTGGCCTCTCATGCCGGTGGGCACGCCCAGGTCTGGGGCCTGGCGGTGGGCACCATGGTCGCCGCGATCGCCGGTAATCAGGTCGGTTACGTCATCGGTAATCGCACGGGGCATCATCTGGTCGCGCGCAAGAACGGGCGCTATATCAATGCCCGGAATCTGGCCCGGGTGACCGATCTGCTGCACAAGCACGGTTTCACCGCGGTACTGGTGGCCCGCTGGATTCCGTGGGTGCGCACGCTGTGCCCGCTGGTCGCCGGGGCCGCGGGCATGGACCATCGCCGCTACACGCTGGCCAGTTCGATCGGCGCGGTGATCTGGGCGCCGATATTGCTGTTGGTCGGCTTCTACGCCGGTGGTTTCCTCGACCACGTGTCGTGGCTGATGCCGACGGTGATCGGGACGCTGGTCGCCGGACTGATCGTGGGCACGGCCCTCGGCATCCGGCAGTACCGGATCGAAATGGCGCGCCCCGCCGAGGATTTCGATCTCGACGCGGTGGCGGAGTGCGACTCCGCCGTCGTCAGGCACGGCTCGCGTGACCCCGAGACCACGCTGCTGTGGTCGGGGCGGTACGCGAACGGCGAGGACGACCGGGCCTAGAACCCCGCGGCCGTCACCAGGTGGGCGGATTCCATCAACAGCCAGCCCGACAGTTGCACGGACAGGTCGCGCTCCGGCGTCGCGGACGAGGTGACCGAACCGCCCACGGTGAAGTAGGAGGCGCCCGAGGTGCCGGTGGGCAGGGTGGCGGGCACGGTCCAGTCGTGACCGAACAGCGGATCGCCCTCGACGTCGAGCCGATGCTCCCAGGCCGCACGGGCCGAAGCGGTGACGATCGCGGCGGCCTGACGCCGCGCCGACCGCGGCGCGGTGTCCTCGCCCGGCAGCATCAGCGCGACGTGCGTCAGATAGCGAATCAGTATGCCGTTGAACAGGCCACCGTCGCCCCCGCCGCCGCCGGTGACGACGCCGCCGCTGGTCAGGTGTTCCTCGACCGCGTTCAGCAGCCGCCGCACGCGGTCGAGGTGCACGGCTTCGTCGGAATGCACGGCGAGTTCGGTTTCCAGGCCCAGCACCACGCCCTGGCAGTAGCTGTACACCACGCGTTCGAGGTCGTCGGACGGTAGATGGACGCCGTCGAAGACGAGCCCGGTGTCGGGGTCGCGCAGCCGCTCATCGATGAAGTCGGCGATGCGGATGGCCAGGTCGTAATCGCCGAGGCGGGCCAGGGCGATGCCGGCCGGGCCGTTGGCGGGCGCGTTGTAGAAGTCGGAATCCTTGCGCCACGGCACGGCGCCGATCTCCCGCCGGAAGCCGTCCCGCAGTTGTTTGTGCAGCGCGGCCAGCCCGCCGCGTACCTCGGTGATGCCCTGGGTGCGCTCGGCCCGCTCCAATGCGATTGCCAGCCAAGCCATGTCGTCGTAGTAGTTGTTGGTCCAGCCGGTGAGGTTGCGGATCCGGTGGGCGCGGGCGATGGCGGCGATGCGGTCGGTGCGGGCCGGTGTCTGCTCGCGATTGGCGGCGTCGACCGCGACGTCGATGAGGTGCGCCTGCCACCAGTAGTGCCAGGTGAGGAAGGCCCGCTCCGCGGCGGTGGCCGGCCAGCCGACAACGCCCAGTTCCGTGCCCGGCACCACCCACAGCATGCGCAGATGCCGGGCCAGAATGGCGGACTCGGCCTTGTCGGCGCGCTCGGACCACACCGCGGCATCGGGTTCGGCGCCGGGTGGCCGGGGTCGCGGCATGGGCGCGTCGTCACTGCGCGGAGTCATGGCTCAATGGTGCCAGTCCACCACCGAATTTCGCGCCCGATTTGTTACGTAATCGACTCTCGAGCGCGATGTGCCGGTCCATTGCTGTGCCGCGGTCACGACGGGTGCTGGGGAAATGCCGGGCTACGGTCGGCTCGCGCGGGACAGGCGCTCGGCGAGAGCGCTGCAGCGGTCGCGGAATTCGGTGGGACGCTCGATGACGAAGTCGGCGTCGAGGAACGCGAGGTTCAGAATCAGCCACTCGAACGAGTCGACCCAGGTGGTGACGCGACAGCGGTCAGCGGTCAGCGTCTCGATGTCGCAGTCCTGGAAGCGCAGGATGTCGGCCAGGCGGGCCGCCGGGGCGGCGACGGTGACCACGGCGCGGTGGCGTCCGGCGGTGAGGGTGCCACGCAGGTAGTCGGCGGCGGATTCGGAAGGCAGCGGACGCGGAGTGAAACGTTTTCCGCCCGAGGTGATCTCGTCGATGCGATCGATCCGGAAGGTGCGCCAGTCGGCGCGGTCGAGATCCCAGGCCAGCAGGTACCAGCGCAGGAGCCGATGCACCTGGCGATACGGCTCGACACGGCGGCGGGCGGTCGTTCCGGCGCGAGTGGTGTAGGTGAAGGTGATCTGTTCATGGCGGGCGGCCGCGGTGGCGAGGGTGGCCAGCGCCTCAGCGTCGATCGCCGGAGCGAACTGGGTGGCGGCCTCGACCGTGCCGCGCAGCGCGGTAGCCGGTGCCCGCAGGCGCTTCGGGAGGAGCTGGTCGATCTTGCCGAAGGCGCGGTCGGCGGCCGCGGCCATGCCGGTGGCGCCGTCCTCGTCGGCCGTGGTCGCGGCGAGCAGGCCCAGGCCGACGACGGTCGCCACCGCCTCCTCGTCGTCGAAGACCATGGGCGGCAGCGCGTTTCCGGCGGACAGGCGGTAGAAGCCGCCCGGGCCGGGCTGGGTGACGACCGGGTAGCCGTAGGAGCGCAGCCGTTCCATGTCGCGGCGGACGGTGCGTAGGCTGGTCTCGAGGCGGTCGGCGAGTTCGGTACCGCTGAAGCGGCGGCCGGTCTGTAGGTAGGCCAGCAGGTCGAGGAGTCGGCGGGTGTTGTCAGCCATGATGTATGGTCGCAATTGCGGTCGGGAACTGTCCACATCTGCGCATACGGTCGGCGTCATGGCCGATATTCGTATTCGCGGGGCACGAACCAACAATCTGCGGCGGGTCGATCTCGACGTGCCGCGCGGGCGCCTGGTGGTATTCGCGGGCGTATCCGGGTCGGGGAAGTCGTCGCTGGTCTTCGACACCATCGCGGCGGAGGCCGGGTATCAGGTGAACGAGACCTACCCGCCGTTCGTCCGCAATCGGCTGCCGCGCTGGAGTCGACCGGAGGTGGATCTGATCGAGGGGCTGTCGCCGGTGGTGGTGATCGATCAGAAGCGGTTGGGCGGCAACGCGCGCTCCACCGTGGGGACCATCACCGACGCGTACACCTATCTGCGGCTGTTGTTCTCGCGGGTGAGCGAGCCGTATGTCGGTGAGTCCAATCACTTCTCGTTCAACGACCCCGCCGGGATGTGCCCGACGTGCGCCGGGCTGGGCGAGACGCTGACGACCGCGGTGGATCGGCTGCTGGATACGGACAAGTCGCTGGCCGACGGCGCGATTCTGCTGCCGGGTTTCGGCAATGGGCAGTACTGGTACCGGCAGTACGCCGACATCGGGTCGTTCGATCCGGCCACGCCGCTGCGCGATTGGTCCGAACAGGAGCGGCAGGCGCTGCTGTTCGGGGGCGCGGCCGCGGCGGCGCTCGGCACCCGGCCGCCGCAGGACTACGAGGGTGTGGTCGAGCGGTTCGAGCGCATCTATCTGCACACGTCCGACACGCTGTCGGAGCAGAAAAAGGCCGTGGTGGAACGGTTTACGCACTCGGCGCCGTGCCCGGACTGCCACGGCGAGCGCCTGAACGCCGCCGCGCGGGCGGCTCGGGTGCTGGGCCACACGATCGTGGAGATGAGCCGGATGGAGATCGAGGAACTGGCCGACCTCGTCACGAAGGTGTCCGAACCCGCGGTCGCGCCGGTGGTTTCGGCGCTGCACGAGAAGCTCGGGGCGCTGACCTCGATCGGCCTCGGCTACCTGGCGCTGGCCCGGCCCACCGCCACGCTGTCGGGCGGGGAGTCGCAGCGCATCAAGACGGTCCGGCATCTGGGCAACAGCCTGATCGAGATGCTGTACGTCTTCGACGAACCGACCGTCGGGCTGCACCCGCACGACGTGCGATCCATGACCGGGCTGCTGAAAAGGCTTCGGGACAAAGGGAATTCGGTGCTGGTGGTGGAGCACGATCCGGACGTGCTGCGGGTGGCGGACCACATCGTCGAGATCGGGCCGGGCGCGGGCGACGGCGGCGGGCGGGTCGTGTTCGAGGGCGATTTCCAGGCGCTGCGAGCCGCCGACACCCCGACCGGTCACGGCCTGCGGACCCGGCTCGCCGGGCGGACGCCGCGCGTCCCCACGGGCAAGCTCCGCATCGACGACGCCACCCGTAACAATCTGCGCGATGTGTCGGTGGACCTGCCGACCGGCGTGCTGACCGTGCTCACCGGCGTGGCCGGGTCGGGGAAGTCGAGTCTGGTCACCGAGTTGGTGGCGCGGCATCCGGCCACCGTGGTGGACCAGCGGCCGGTCACCACGAACCGGCGTTCGACTCCGCTCACCTACGCCGGTCTCGCGCCCGCCGTGCGCAAACTGTTCGCGCAGCGCAACGGGGTGTCCGCGGCGCTGTTCAGCGCGAATTCGGCGGGCGCCTGCCCGGCGTGCCAGGGCGCGGGCGTGATCTACACCGACCTGGCGTTCCTGGACGGGCAGGAGGTGGTCTGCGAGACCTGCGGCGGCCGCCGCTTCACCGACGAGGTCCTCCGCTACACCGTCGACGGCCTGACCATCGCCGACGTCGACGACCTCACCGTCACCGAGACGCTCGACCGCCTCCCCGCCCCCGCCATCGCCCGCGCGCTCCACCACCTCCACGAGGTCGGCCTCGGCTACCTGCGCCTGGGCCAATCCCTCACCACCCTCTCCGGCGGCGAATGCCAACGCCTGAAAATCGCCAAGGAACTGTCCCGCCCCGCCGCCCACACCCTCTACATCCTCGACGAACCCACCACCGGCCTGCACCTCACCGATATCGAGACCTTGTTGTCGGTCCTGAATCGCTTGGTAGACAAGGGCAACACCCTCGTCGTCATCGAACACAACCTCGACATCATCCGCTCAGCGGATTGGATCATCGACCTCGGCCCGGGTGCGGGCAAGTACGGGGGCCGAGTGTTGTGCGAGGGGACACCGAAGCAGATCATGCACTGTCCGAACTCGAAAACCGCCGCGGCGCTGCGGGACGCCTCGAGCTAGCTCGTTCGAGTCCCGCCGATCAGCACGGCCGCGAAGCACGCCGTACCCACGGCCGAGAACGCGATCACCGGTTCGGGGAAGTAGAGCACCGCGATCCAGCACACCAGCGCCGCCGTCGCGGTGCAGGCCCAATTGAACGGTGACCAGCGGGTTATCAGGTGCGGGGCCGCGCGCACGGCGAGCAGGACGAGAATCGCGAACATGGCGCCCATCGCGCCCATTCCGACGCTGTAGCCGGTGTTGAGATCGAATACCGTGGTCTGCCTTCCGCTTTCGAACATGGGTGCCGGAGTCCGCGCCGCCAATTCGTCGACGAGTTTCTCGCCCGCACCGTCTTCGCCGAGGACGTGGATGAACAGCAGATGAGACAGGCCGATCGCGCCGATCAGCGCGGCGCCGGTGGCGTGCGCGACCGTGGGCCAGCGCGAAGTGGTGAGCGATGTCGCGGTGGTCATCGCGGCCTCCGGGATGTGAGAGGAGTTTCGAGGCTCCACAACAGAACAAAATTTATGTTATAGGCTGGCCGGCGTGACGGGCAAGACCTCTTGGCTGGATTCGGGCCTGGTGATCCTCGGGACAGCCGGGCCGACGGCGCTGACCATCGACCGCCTGGTGGCGGCCACCGGACTGAGCACCGGCTCCTTCTATCACCATTTCCGGGGTATGCAGGCATACAGGGTGGCACTGCTCGAGCACTTCGAGGCGGTGCACACCACGCACTACATCCGGCAGGTAGCCGACGCCGCCGGGCTCGATGCCCGCGCCCGGCTCGAACTGTTGCTGGATCTGGTGCTCGGCAGCGACGAACCCGCCAATATCGAACTCGCGATCAGCGCCTGGGCCTTGAACGAACCGCTCGCCGCGGCCGCCAAGGAGCGAGTGGACAAGGCACGCTTGGATTTCCTGCGCACATTGCTGCTGGAGGACGGCCACCGCGAACACGACGCGCAGGCGATGGCGCGGATGCTGTACCTGTTCGTGCTCGGCGCGGCGAGCATGCGACCCACCGTACCGCCGGAGGAGCTACGGGACCTGTGCCGCCGGGTACTGAGCTGACCCACTCGGATCGGCGATGTCGACCGGATTGCCGTGTCTGCGAGGCGTTCTCGTGTATCGCCGGGTGTGTTTCTACCAGGCCCGGGTGAGGTCGGCGTGCTGGCTGATCCAGGAGTGCATGGCTATGCCTGCGGCTACGCCGGCGTTGATGCTGCGAGTGGAGCCGAATTGGGCTATGGAGACTGTCATTACGGCGGCTTGTCTGGCCTGGTCGGTGACGCCGGGGCCCTCCTGGCCGAACAGGAGCAGGCAGTTGCGGGGGAGGCGGGCGGTTTCCAAGGGGGTCGAGCCGGGGACGTTGTCCACGGCTACGACGGTGAGTTCCTCGCGGTCGGCGAAATCGAGCAGGGCCGCTACGTCGGCGTGATGGACGATGCGCTGGTAGCGGTCGGTGACCATGGCACCGCGGCGGTTCCAGCGGCGGCGGCCGACGATGTGCACGGCGGCCGCGGCGAAGGCGTTGGCGGTGCGCACCACGGTGCCGATGTTGGCGTCGTGCCCGAAGTTCTCGATGGCGACGTGGAAGGGGTGGCGGCGGCGGTCGATGTCGGCGACGATCGCCTCGCGGGTCCAATAGCGGTAGGCGTCCACGACATTGCGGCGGTCGCCGTGCGCGAGCAGTTCGGGGTCCAGGCGCGAATCGTCGGGTGGCTCGGTGCCGAACTCTTCCCACCAGGAGCCGACGCCGTGCGGATGCTCGCCCCATTCGGTGGGGCCCGCCGCGGCCTCGCTCCCGGGCTGCGCCGTCTCGTTCTCCGCCCGCTGCACATCGTCATCGTGCCGTATCACCATGTCGTCACCGCAGGCCGATCACGCCGCCGAGGCGCCGATCGCGATCGCGATGATCACGAAGTAGGCCAGCAGCATGAGCAGGCTGAAGCCGACCAGCACGGTCGACACGATGCCCAGCACGTAGCCGACCTGCGCATTGGTGCGTCCGCCGTACATACCGCCGGAACCGTCGATCTCGTTGAGCACCCGCCGCCCCATCACCCACGCGAACGGTCCCACCACACCGCAGAGCAGGCTGACGATTCCCAGGATCAGTATCGTGGTGGCCTGCGGATGCTCGGGAGGCTGATACGGCAGGTAGCCGTAACCGCCGTACTGCGGCGGCGGAGGAGGATAACTCACCGCGTCATCGTAGTCGCGGCGGCGCTCCGCGACGACCGGACCGCAGGGCCTACGGTGGGGCTACCCACACCGGACATTCGGTGGGTCGCTCCCTCGATTCCCGCCACGCCCGCGACCAGCATGGAGACATGACCGAGACCTTCGCCGAACCGACCCTCGTGCTCGAGCGCCCCGAGCGGCTGCCGATGACCGCCGGCCGGGTGTTCCGCACGCTGCTTCGCGCCCCGTTCGAGGCCCGGACCTGGAAGGACCTGGTCTACCTGGTGGTGGCCTGCGTGCTCGGCGGCGTCGCCGCGGTCTGGCTGTTCGCCGGATTCGGCGCCGGGCTGTACACCTCGATCTTCCTGCTCGGGATCCCGCTGCTGGCCCTGGTACTGCTGGCCGGGCGACTCTGGGGCCGGGTGTACCGCGCCGTCGGCGCCACGCTGCTGGACACGCCGATGCCCGCGCCGCCCGACTTCGCGCCGCGGCCCGGCCCGCTCGGGTGGCTGCGCAGCGCCTTCACCGACCGCACGTCGTGGCGGGCGCTGGTGTTCCTGATCGCCGAGGTGGCCCTCGGTTTGTTCGCCGGATACGTCGTGCTCGTGGTCGTCGCGATGACGGTGTTCACCGCCATCTCCCCCATCCCGTGGGCCGTCTTCCACCCGGTGAACGTGGACGAGCAAGGGCGCGAACATCATTCGCTGGCCCAGTTCGGCGACTTCTACGTCGACACCTGGCCGCGCGTACTGGCCATGGCCGCCGTCGGCGTGATCGGCTGCTTCCTGCTGCCGTGGCTGGTGCGCGGCGTGGCGTGGCTGCACAAGCAGCTGTCGCTGGCCCTGCTCACCCCGACCGCCCGCGACCGCCGGATGGTCGAATTGCAGGAGAGCCGCCGGGTCGCGGTGGCGGATTCGGCCGCGACGCTGCGGCGGCTGGAACGCGATCTGCACGACGGCACCCAGGCGCGGCTGGTCACCATCGCCATGGCGCTCGGCCGCGCCGAGGAGCGCCTCGCCGCCGGTGGCGACCCAGCCGACCTGATCGCCGACGCCCACGCCGGCTCCAAGGAGGCCCTCGCCGAACTGCGGGAACTGGTGCGCGGTATCCATCCGCCCGCGCTGGAGCTGGGCTTGGAACCGGCTTTGGAGACGCTGACGGCCCGCTGCGCCGTGCCGGTCGAGTTGCGAATGCAGTTGCCCCAGCGGCCCAACCCGGCGATCGAGGCGATCGCCTACTTCTCCGTCGCCGAATTGCTCACCAACGTGGTGAAACACTCGGGTGCCACCCGCGCCTGGGTGTCGGTCCGGCCGAGCGGAGACAGCATCGCCGTCGAGGTCCGCGACGACGGGCACGGCGGCGCACGGCAACCGGTCGTGCCGACCGGCGAAACCGTGGTGAGCGGCGGACTTTCGGGCCTGGCCGCGCGGGCGCGCGCCGTCGACGGCACCCTCACGGTGGACAGCCCGGCCGGCGGGCCCACCGTCGTGACGGTGACGCTGCCGACCGAGGGACCGCGATGACCGAGACCGGCCGGGCGTTGCGCATCGTGATCGCCGAGGACAGCGCGATCCTGCGCGACGGCCTGGCCGGACTGCTCACCGACCGCGGCCACGAGGTGGTCGAAATGGTCGGCGACGCGGAACGATTGAGCGAAGCGGTCGACGCGCACCGGCCCGACGTCGCGGTGGTGGATGTGCGGATGCCGCCGTCGTTCACCGACGAGGGCCTGCTGGCCGCGATCGAACTGCGGCGCAAGTATCCCGATGTCGGGGTGCTGGTGTTCTCCCAGTGGGTCGAAACCCGCTATGCCACCGAACTTCTCGCGGGCGGCGCGAGCGGGGTGGGCTACCTGCTCAAGGACCGGGTGGCCGACGTGCGCGAGTTCGTCGACGCCCTGCAGCGGGTCGCGACCGGCGGCACCGCGCTGGATCCGGAGGTGGTGAGCCAGTTGATGGGTGCGGCGCGCCAGCAGGATTCGCTGACCCGGCTGACTCCGCGCGAACGCGAGGTGCTGGAACTCATGGCGCAGGGACTCACCAACGCGGGCATAGCGCAGACCCTGACCGTCACCGAACGCGCGGTGGAGAAGCACATCGGCAATATCTTCCTGAAACTGGAGCTGCCGCCCTCGGATACGCACCATCGGCGGGTGCTGGCCGTGCTGCGCCTGCGCGGCTGAGTTCTCCGCGCTCGATGGCCTACGCGGTCACACATCGCCGCGAGATCGCGTTCATCGCTGCTGAGCACCGCGTGACCGGGCAGGCCGCTGAGCATGAGCCCGCGGGTCGGTCAGAAGGTACTGGGCCGCGGCGTAGGTGGCGAGAATGACGCCCTCGGTGGTGCGGCGGGAACGGGTGGTGCGGGCGAACAGGCGGCGCAGCACGATCAGGCCGTCGGACACCGTGAACAGCAGTGCGCCGACGCCCAGCCTGCTGCGGGGATCGCGGCCCGGAAGATTCGTTCCCGCAATATTTTTCGCCGTCGGCGCCAACGCCGGATCCGACGCCAGCACGGCCGCGGTCCCCAGCGTGGCACCGTAGGCCGACAGCGGCACGGCGAGACGCGGGGTCCGCGCCCGCAACAGCGCACCCGCGCCCAGCCACGCCACCACCCGCGGCAGCGCCACGGCGGCCCGCGGCCGCGCACCCGAACGCCACCACAGCACCGAGTAACCGGCCTGCATCACCGCGAAAGCCGAAGCGCCCGCGACCAATCGGCGATCGTCGTCCGGGTCGATGAGCAGCACATCCCCAACCGTCGCGGCCCCCAGCGCACCGAGCAGCACCCGGCGCTCGGCGGGCGCCACGCCTCCGCTGCGCACCACATCGGCGGCCAGCAGCGGCATCAGCAGCGGCTTCGCCGCCCACTGCCAGCGGTCCCGGCCGGTGAGCGCACCGAACACGGTGGCGGCGGCAGCGGCGGCATAGGCCACGCGGAAAGGTCGCACGACAGTCACGCTCAGAAGCTCGGCTCGAGCGGCTTGGGCGGCAAGGTCACGACTTGCCCGGCGTAGCTGAGGCCCGCGCCGAAACCGAGCACCAGCGCCAGCTGACCGCCCTTCGCCTTGCCGGTCACCAGCATCTCCTCGATCGCCAGCGGGATCGAGGCGGCGGAGGTATTGCCCGTGTTCTCGATGTCGTTCGCCATCGGAATGTCCTCGCCCAGGCCGAGATTCTTCTTCATCAGCTCGTTGATGCGCGCGTTGGCCTGGTGCGGGACGAACACCTCGATGTCCTCCTTGGCCACGCCGGACCGTTCGAGCGCCGAGGACAGCGCCCGTGGCAGGGTGACCGCGGCCCACCGGAATACCCGCGGTCCCTCCATCCGCAGCGACATCCGCCCCACCGGCTCGATCGCCGGATCGGTGCCCTGCAGCGCCTGCGCCTTGTTCATGAACTCCAGGAAGTCGACATCCTGCGCGATCGCCCCGGCGTTCTCCCCGTCGCTGCCCCACACCGTCGGCGAGATGCCGTTCTCCTCGCTGGGGCCGATGACGACCGCGCCCGCGCCGTCGCCGAAGATCATCGCGGTGCCGCGGTCGGTCGGGTCGAGACCGACGGTCATCGTCTCCGCGCCGATCACCAGCACGTATTCGGCCGACCCGGCCCGGATCAGGTCGGCCGCCACCCCGACCCCGTAGCCGAAGCCACCACAACCGGAGGTCAGATCGAAGGCCGGAATACCGTTCATCCCCAGGTCGTAGGCCACGGCAGGAGCGCCGTGCGGGGTCAGCCGCAGCCAGCTGGAGGTGGCGAGCACCAGCGTGTCGATCCGCGAGCGGTCGACGCCGCTGTTGACGATCGCCCGCTCGCCCGCGGCCGCGGCCATCGATCGCAGCGTCTCGTCGCCGGAGATCCAGCGGCGATTGCGGATGCCGGTGCGTTCGAAGATCCATTCGGGGGTGGAGTCGAGAACCTCGCACACCTCGGCATTGCTGACGATCCGCCGCGGCCGGTAGGCGCCGATGCCGAGCATCGCGACGTTCTCGCGACCCCTGTTGACTGCGATATTCACCCGAGCGCCAGATCCTTCAACCCGAGAATCGAGCGGTACTCCAGTCCCTCGGCGGCGATCACCTGATCGGCGCCGGTCTCCCGGTCGACCACGGTCGCCACGCCCACCACCGTCGCACCCGCCTCGCGGAGCGCGCGCACCGCGGTGAGCGGGGAATTGCCGGTGGTCGTGGTGTCCTCCACGACCAGCACCCGCTTGCCCGTCACCTCCGGGCCCTCGATCTGGCGCTGCATGCCGTGCGTCTTGGCGGCCTTGCGCACCACGAACGCGTCCAGCGGACGGCCGGGGGCGTGCAGCATCGCCAGGGCCACCGGGTCGGCGCCCATGGTGAGACCGCCGACGGCGTCGAACTCCCAGTCCGACACCAGTTCCCGCAGCAGCTTGCCGATCAGCGGCGCCGCCTGGTGCTGCAGCGTCGCCCGGCGCAGGTCGACGTAGTAGTCGGCCTCCTTCCCCGACGACAGGATGACTTTGCCGTGCACGACGGCGAGCTCGCGCACGAGCTCGGCCAATCTGTCTCGGTCCGTGGTGGACTCGATCATCGTCGTTATGTCCTTCCGCGTGCGTTGAACATGCCTCGGTTGAGGCGGACCTGCACGGACCGCGGGATCAGTCCGGCGACCGCCGTCAGCGCTTTGTACTGCACACCGGGCACGCTGATCACCCGGTCCTTCGCCAGATCGCGCAGCGAAACGGCCACGACCTGATCGACACTGAGCCACATCGGTTTCGGCAGCGACGACATCTCGATGCCGGCCCGCCGATGGAATTCGGTGCGCACGAATCCCGGACACAGGGCCTGCACCCGGACCCCGGTTCCGGTCAGTCCGCCGGCCAATCCCTCGCTGAAGGATATGACGTAGGACTTGGAAGCCGAATACGTCGAGCCGCGGCCGGGCACCAGACCGGCGATGCTGGCGACATTCACCACCGAGCCCTTGGCAGCGGCGATCATCGGCGGCAGCGCGGCGCGGGTCAACTGCACCACCGCGGTGACGTTGACGTCCAGCTGCGCCTGCAACCGCTCCGGGTCGACGGTCCAGAATTCGCCGGTGAGGCCGAATCCCGCGTTGTTGACCAAGAATTCGACGCCCTTGCCGACGCGCTCGGCCACGCGGTCGCGGTCGGCGGCCACGGCCAGGTCGGCGCGCAGGATCTCCGACCGCGTGTCGAAGCGGCGGTGCAACTCGTCGGCCAGGGCGGTGAGCCGCTGCTCGTCGCGGGCCACCAGCACCAGGTCGTAGCCCAGCGCGGCCAAGCGCTCGGCATAGCCGTGGCCGATTCCGGAGGTGGGACCGGTGACCACGGCGACGGGACGGATGGCGCCGGGCAGGCGCGCGGCGGCAGAGGTGTCGGTCATGCAGCCATCATCCCGCACCCCGTCATCGGGGTGCGGGCCCCTGATACGGGCGGAATCCGGGATGGAACGGGCCGCCCGGCTGCTCGGGCTGCTCGACGAAATCGTCGTCGAAATCGGCTGCGGCGGAATCGCTCTCGTCGTCGTCGGGAAGTTCCTCGGCGGGCGGCCAGTCGCGGCGGACGCGGTTGCGCGGATCGGGCACCACGGCCAGTTGCGGGCGGCGCGGCGGCTCCGGTTCCGTCTCGCCGGCGATGTCGCCGAGCAGCGGGGCGAAGTCGGCGTCACCGGCCGCGTACTCGTAGCGCCGGTCCTCGGCGAAGCGCGCATCGTCGTCGGCGTCGCGGTCGGCGGGGGCACGGTCGGGGTCGGTGTCGTCGCGGTAGCGCCGGTCCGCCACGAACTCGCGATCGTCGAAGTCCCGCTCCTCGTCGTAGGCGCGGCGGTCGGCGAACTGCGGCCCCTCGTCGAAGCGCGAATCCTGCTCGCGCGGCGGCTGTTCCGCACGGGGGTGACCCGGATCGTGCGGCTCCGGTTCGCGGGGTTCGGGGTCCCGGCGGCCGTCGCCGCCGCCCGCCACCGGCGGCAGCACGTGCAGCAGGCCCGACAACCGCAGTACGGCGTCGATGGCGGCCTCCCACTCCCGCGACGACGTGCCCACCGAGAGCATGCCGAGGGTCCAGTTGCCCTCGCTCCACAGCTGCTGCACCGAATCCGGGAGGGATTCGATGAACGCCACCATGCGCTGGTCGACGGCGTGGCGGGCGATGTCCGGGTTGGTCGCGAACACCACCCGGTCGCCGATCGCGCCGAGCAGCTCCAGATCGTGGTCCTTGGGCGGCGCGGCCGTCTTCAACCGCAGGTCGATATCGATATCGGAGCCGATCTGGCGGCGCACGGCGACGAGCGTGGCCGCGTCCTCCAGATCGAACAGTACGAATTTCTCGCCCTTGCGGTTACCGGAGACCACGTCCACCGCGGACAGATAGCCGAGTTTGGCCATCGCACCGCGGCGCCAGTTGGCCGCCAGCGACGGTTCGACCGAGACATAGGTGTATCCCTGGGATTTTGCCCAGACCTGCCGCACATGACCGGTCCGCTGGCGCTGGAGGCGGTCGAAATACAGCAGCACGATCGCACCCACCAGTGCGATCGCCGCGAGTCCGAACCAGATTGCTGCCGTCATCGCCACCGAGTCTAGTTCCCGCGCGCCCGGCACGGTGGGTGCCCGCTGCTGTGTCTGCGCGCCGCGCCGAACCGCGGGGTGTCAGCGGGGCGGAGTCAGCGAGGTACTGATGATGATCTTGGCCTGAATCGCGCCGTCCGCGGCCTTGTCGCCCTGCACCACCACCATGTCGCCGGGGCGCAGATCGGCGACCTTGCCCGAACCGGCCGTGATCACCTGGGTCTTGGCGTCGGTGTGCACGGTGACCAGCGAACCGAGCAGCGATTCGATGGTCAGGGTGGCGCCGTCGTTGGTGCTGATCGCGCCCATGGTGGCGCCGATGTTGTCGATATCGCCGAGGCCGGGCAGCGACGGCAGGCTCTGCTGCGGGCCGCCGGAGCCGCCGGGCGGGATCACCGGCTGCCGGGTAGGGACCGGCCGGGTGGTCGTGGCCGCGGCACTGCTGGTGGACGACGAGTCGTTGCCCGCCAGGTACGCGCCCGCGGCGATTCCGCCCAGCACGACCAGCACGAAGATCGCGGCCGTCAGCCCGATCCACAGTCCGGTGCGTTTGCGGCGCGGCGGTTCCACCGGCAGACCGGTCGGGCCGAGCTGTTCGGTGGGGGCGTTCGGCGGTCCCCCGGCCCACTGCTGCCCGTATCCCGGCTGCTGCCCGTATCCCGGCCCGGGTTCGTAAGCGCCCCAAGCACTGTCGTAGGGCGGGATCTCCCGGGTCGCGTTGGGACCGGGCGGCTGGTCGAAGTAGGAATACGGTTCGGCCGTCTCGTACGGAGCGGTCTGCTGATACGGCCCGCCGGGATACGGCACCGTCGGATCCGCACCCTGGCCGTACGCCTCCGAGTATTCCGACGTGTGCAGCGTCGGATCTTCGGACCGGCCCGGCGCGCCGAGTTTCTCGGTCGGCGCGTCGGGCGAATCCGGCCGCTGCGCCCACGGGTCGCTCGGATTCGTCATGCCACCCAGCGTAGGGGCAGCGGTGCTACTTGCCCACGATCAGGCCGTCGCCGTCGGGAGAGACGCCGACCTTCACCAGGTCGCCGTCGATGACCTCGCCGGCCAGTAGCTCCTTGGCGAGTGAGTCGCCGATGGACTGCTGGATCAGCCGGCGCAGCGGGCGGGCGCCGTAGGCGGGGTCGTACCCGCGTACCGCGAGCCAGAACCGCGCCGAATCGCTGACGTCCAGCTTCAGCCGCCGCTGTGCCAGCCGCTTCTGCAGCTGCTCGAGCTGGATGTCGACGATGTGCTCCAACTGCTCCTCGTCGAGCGACTGGAACATCACCACGTCGTCGAGGCGGTTGAGGAACTCCGGCTTGAACGCCGAGCGCACGGCGTTCATCACGAAATCCTTCTCGCCGCCCGCCCCCAGGTTGGAGGTGAGGATGAGGATGGTGTTGCGGAAGTCGACCGTGCGGCCCTGGCCGTCGGTCAACCGGCCCTCGTCGAGCACCTGCAGCAGGATGTCGAACACGTCCGGGTGCGCCTTCTCGATCTCGTCGAACAGCACCACCGTGTACGGCCGCCGCCGCACCGCCTCGGTCAGCTGACCACCCTGGTCGTAGCCGACATAGCCGGGCGGGGCGCCGACCAGCCGAGCCACCGAGTGCTTCTCGGAGTACTCGCTCATGTCGATGCGGATCATGGCGCGCTCGTCGTCGAACAGGAAGTCCGCCAACGCCTTCGCCAGCTCCGTCTTACCGACACCGGTCGGGCCGACGAACATGAACGAGCCGGTCGGGCGGTTCGGGTCGGCTACTCCGGCCCGCGCGCGGCGCACCGCGTCGGACACGGCCACCACCGCGTCGCGCTGACCGACGACCCGCTTGCCGAGTTCGTCCTCCATTCGCAGCAGCTTCTGCGTCTCGCCCTCGAGCATGCGGCCCACGGGAATTCCGGTCCACGACGACACCACCTCGGCGATATCGTTGGGCCCGACCTCTTCCTGGAGCATGACCTCACCGTCGGCGGCCGTCCCGGCCTTCCGCTCGGCCTCGTCCAGCTGCTTCTCCAGCTGCGGGATGCGGCCGTAGCGCAGCTCGGCGGCCTTGCCCAGATCGCCGTCGCGCTCGGCGCGCTCGGACTCGCCCTTGAGCGTCTCCAGCTCCTCCTTGATGACCCGCACCGAGTCGATGGCCTGCTTCTCGTTCTGCCAGCGGGCCATCAGCTGGTTGAGCTTCTCGCGGTCGTCGGCCAGCTCCTGGCGCAGCTTCTCCAGCCGCAGCTTGGAGGCCTCGTCGGTTTCCTTGGCCAGTGCCATCTCCTCGATCTCGAGGCGCCGCACGGCCCGCTCGACCTCATCGATCTCGACGGGGCGCGAGTCGATCTCCATGCGCAGCCGCGAGGCCGACTCGTCGACCAGGTCGATCGCCTTGTCGGGCAGGAACCGGGAGGTGATGTAGCGGTCGGACAGCGTCGCCGCGGCGACCAGCGCGGAGTCGGTGATGCGCACGCCGTGGTGCACCTCGTAGCGCTCCTTGAGCCCGCGCAGGATGCCGATGGTGTCGGCGACCGACGGCTCGCCGACCAGCACCTGCTGGAAGCGCCGCTCCAGGGCGGGGTCCTTCTCGATGTGCTGGCGGTACTCGTCCAGCGTGGTCGCGCCGACCAGCCGCAGCTCGCCGCGGGCCAGCATCGGCTTGATCATGTTGCCCGCGTCCATGGCGGACTCGCCGGTGGCGCCCGCGCCGACGATGGTGTGCAGCTCGTCGATGAAGGTGATGATCTGGCCGGCGCTCTGCTTGATCTCCTCGAGCACGGCCTTGAGCCGCTCCTCGAATTCACCGCGATACTTCGCCCCGGCGACCATCGCGCCCAGGTCGAGGGCGACCAGACGCTTGCCGCGCAACGACTCCGGCACGTCACCGGCGATGATGCGCTGGGCCAGGCCCTCCACGATCGCCGTCTTGCCGACGCCCGGCTCACCGATCAGCACCGGGTTGTTCTTGGTGCGACGGCTGAGGACCTGCACGACACGGCGAATCTCGGTGTCGCGCCCGATGACCGGATCGAGCTTGCCCTCGCGGGCGGCGGCGGTCAGATCGGTGGAGTACTTCTCCAGCGCCTGATAGCTACCCTCCGGATCTGGTGAGGTGACGCGGGCGTTGCCGCGCACGGCGGTGAACGCCTCGCGCAGCGCGTCGGCGGTGGCGCCGTACTTCAGCAGCAGCTGCGACACATCGGAGTCGCCGGCGGCCAGGCCCACCATCAGGTGCTCGGTGGAGACGTACTCGTCGCCGAGTTCGGTGGCCAGCTTCTGCGCGGCGGTGATCGCGGCCAGCGCCTCGCGGCCGAGTTGGGGGGAGGTGGTGGCACCGGTCGCCCGGGGCAGGCGGTCGACGATGTCCTGTGCCTCGCGCCGGACCGTCGCCGAATCGACCGCGACAGCCTTGAGCAGTGGGGCGGCGATGCCGTCGGTCTGATCCAGCAACGCCACCAGCAAGTGCGCCGGACGGATCTCCGGATTGCCCGCGGCCGAGGCCGCCTGCAGGGCAGCGGTCAGCGCCGCCTGGGTCTTGGTGGTGGGATTGAACGAGTCCACATTCACCTTCCTACTTGTCGTTTCGCACAGCGCTCGGCGTGGTGCGCGCTGTTCCAGTAGGTCCAACGCGGCGGGGGTTGAGTCTGTTCCGCTCAAGTTTGCGTAATTTCCCGGCCGTGCGCAAGGACTACCCCGCTGGGCCCCCGCGTCCCGCCACGAAGCAAACCGACTGCTCCGAATTACGGCGACTTCCGCTCCGGTCTGCATACGATGGCCCCGTTCGACGCATCAACCCGCCGCCCGACAACCGTTCCCGGACGAAGGAGCAGCGATGCGCGCGATGGTGGTCCCCGACTTCGGCGGCACCCCGCAACCGGCCGAGATGCCCACACCCACCCCGGGCCCCGGCGACATCCAGATCCGCATCGAGGCGGCGGGGGTCAATCCCTACGACCGCAAGCTCGTCGACGGAATTCTGAAAGACCGCCTGCCCTACGACTTTCCGATGATCCCCGGCGTCGACGGCGCCGGGACGGTATCGGCGGTCGGCCCCGGGACGACCGCGTTCGCCGTGGGCGATCGAGTGGTCGGCAAGTTCCTGATCCCGCCCGTCGGGCACGGCACCTTCGCCGAATACCTCACCGCGCCCGAAACCAAGGCCACGCCCATCCCCGGCCAGCTCACCGCGATCCAGGCCGCCGCGCTGCCGACGGCGGGCCTCACCGCCCAGGACCTGGTCGACGCCACCGAACTCGGTCCCGGGCAGCGGGTGCTGATCAACGGCGCCGCGGGCGGGGTCGGATCCTTCCTGGTGCAGCTTGCCAACGCCGCGGGTGCGGAGGTGATCGCCACCGCCCGGCCCGCCGACGCCGACCGGATGATTCGGCTGGGCGCGACGGAGGTGGTCGACTACACCCGCGCGCCCGTCGCCGACTCGGTGCTGTTCACCCACTCCGACGGCATCGATGTGCTGTTCGACCTGGTCTCCGACGGCCCGGCTCTGACCGAGGTGGCGCGCGTCGTGCGCCCGGGCGGCATCGTGTACAGCACCGTCATGTCCGCCGACGAGGCCGCGCTGCACGCCCGCGGGCTGCACGGCGGCAACTTCGAATCCACCGGCGGCGCCCCGGAATTGGGCCGCCTGCTGCGGCTGGTGGCCGCGGGTGACGTGGTGGTGCCGATCGAGGCGATCCGCCCGCTGACCGACGCCCCGGCCGTGCTCGGTGCGCGCGGCGCGCGCGGTAAAACCGTGCTAGTACTTTGACCTGGTAACAACCACGCCGCTCGCCCACCCGGCCCGCGAACATCCCGCGCCGGGCGCGTGGAGTGCCGGAAACATGATGTTACGGGTTTGGCCGTTTGTGATTGTGGGTAAAGCAATCCGCTCATAATCGTGCGACCACGATGTTTTCGGGGATACTTGACGCGAAGGATCGCCGTACCAGGCGGTTCCCCCGATATCTACCCCCAGAAAGGAAGCTCGACGTCGTGGATGCGCGTACGGCTGCGCTGGTCCGCGCCAACTTCCGGTCGGTGGTCGAGGCGCCGAGCGGGCCCGATCGGCTGATCAGCGCGTTCTACGGGCACCTGTTCGCCGAGAACCCCCGGTTGCGCGAACTCTTCCCGCCGACGATGGACATGCAGGCCAAACGGCTCATGACCGCGATCGGATTCGTCCTCGACCATCTCGAGGATTGGGACCGCGCACAACGCTTTCTCGAGCAACTCGCGCGCGACCATCGCAAGTACGGCGTCGAGGCGGCCCACTACGACCTGGCCGGGCGGGCCCTGGTCGCCGCGTTCCGCACCTACAACGGGCCGGTCTGGACCCGGCAGCTGGAAGAGGGCTGGCGCGACATCAGCATCCTCATCTCCGCGTCGATGGCGATCGGCGCCAATTCCGACAAGTCCCAACCGTATTGGGAGGCGACGGTCGTCGGGCACCGCCGCGTCCTCGACGACCTGGCCATCGTGCGGCTGCAGTCGGAGAGCCCGATCCCGTACCAGGCCGGGCAGTACGTGCCGGTATCGATTCCGCAGCGGCCCAAGATGTGGCGCTACCTCTCACCGGCCATCCCCACGAACCCCTACGGCGAGATCGAGTTCCACGTCCGCAAGGTGCGCACCGGCTGGGTCAGCCCCGGCATCGTCAACGAGACGCAGGTCGGCGACAAATGGCTGATCGCCGGGCCACTCGGCGGGCTGCACGTGGAACGCAACAGCGGACGCGATGTGCTGATGATCGGTTCGGGCACCGGAATCGCCCCGCTGCGCGCGCAACTGATCGAGATGGGGCGGCGCGGCACCAATCCGCGGGTGCACTTCTTCATCGGCGGCCGCTATCCGTGCGACCTCTACGACGTGGAGAACATGTGGCAGCTGTCGCTGAGCAATCCGTGGCTGACCGTGGTGCCGGTGTGCGAGAACGAATCCAACCCGTGGTGGCACCCGTATCCGCCGGCCGACCCGCCGTTCGGGATGCACCGGCGGCTGATCGGTAATCTGGGCGCGGTGGTCGCCAGCATGGGCGCGTGGGCGGACCGGCAGATCCAGATCGCGGGGTCGGCACGGATGATCGCCGATACCAAGCGCGCCCTGATGGCGGTCGGCACACCGGAGTGGGCGATCATGTCGGATCCGGTGTGATCACCGTCATCCCGGCCCGGCATGACGCGAACCGTTCGACCGAAGAGGGGAAGCCCAGTGACCATCGGGCCCGACGAGACCGGTGAGATCCATCTCGACACGCAGGAATGGAACTCCACGGTGGTGGGCCACCACCGGCTGCGCCACGACCTCGCGGTGATCCGGCTGATCGGCGAGTACGTGCCGTTCACCGCCGGCCAATCGGTGGAAGTGCAAGTGCCGCAACATCCGGGCCTGCGGCGGCGACTGTCGCCCGCGCTGCCGCCCTCGCTGGACGGCAAGCTGGAGTTCCACGTCCGCACCGTGCCCGGCGGCTGGTGCAGCGGCTCCATCGTCGCCGACACCCGTCCCGGCGACCAGTGGCGCATCGGCGCTCCGGCGGGCTGGCTGACCGTCGACGACTGGACCACCGACGTCGTGATGATCGCGGGCGGAACGGGTTTGGCGCCGCTGCGCTCGCTGCTGCTGGAGCTGGCTCGCCGCCCCGAACCGCCGCGCACCCACCTGTTCGTCGGCGGCCGCTTCCCCCGCGACCTGTACGCCTCGGACATGCTGTTCCTGCTGACCCGCGAAACCCCATGGCTCACCGTGGTTCCCGTGGTGGAGAGCGCCTACGACCCGGACTGGCCGGACCAGTGGTACGAGGACTGCCGGGTGGACGCCGGCTTCGATGTGGACGAGATGCTGGAGGGCACGCTCGCCGAGGTGGTCGGCGACATGGGTCCGCTGCTCAACCATCAGGTGCTGGTGTGCGGTTCGCCGGGCATGGTCCGGGCCACCGTCGACCGGTTGATCCAGACGGGCACTCCGGCGGAAGCCATCCGCTACGAAGGGGTGTAGCGCAAGAACAGCGCCCCCTTCCGGGAGCGCTGTTCGACAGGGCATTTCGCGGGTGCCTACCGCCGCTTGTTGCGCGGCTGCCACACCACCAGCGCCGTACTGCGCTGCGGCGGAGTGAGTTCCGCACGGTAACCGGCACGCAGCCGCTCCACCTCCGCCGTCAGCTCGCGGACCCGCTCCTGCAGGCCCTCGACCTCGTTGGTGAGTTCGATGATCCGCTTGATGCCCGCCAGGTTGACGCCCTCGTCCTGGGACAACCGCTGCACCTCGCGCAGCAGCTCCACGTCCCGCGCCGAGTAGCGCCGCCCGCCGCCCGAAGTACGTTGCGGCGTCACCAGGCCCAGCCGGTCGTACGTGCGTAGTGTCTGCGCGTGCATACCGGCCAGCTGGGCGGCCACCGAGATCATGAAGAACTCGGTGGTATGGGTGTGAGCCTTCTTCGCATCTCCGTTCATCACGCACCTGCCCATCCAGCACGCGGGTCGAACCCGCTGGTCTTCTCCGCTTCCGCGTAGCGCCGCAGCGCCTCGGTAGCATTGTCGTCCAGCTTCTGCGGTACCGCGACCTTCACCGTGACGAGCAGGTCGCCCGCGCCGCCGCCCCGCTTGGGGACGCCGCGCCCGCGCACCCGCAAGGTACGCCCGTCGGCGGTGCCCGGCGGTACCTTCACACCGACCCGGCCCTCCAGGGTCGGCACGGAAACCGTTGTCCCCAGCACCAATTCGGTATAGCTGACCGGCAGTACCAGGGTCAGGTCGTCGCCGTTGCGGCCGAAGACCTTGTCCTGACTGACGTGCACCGTGACGAACAGGTCGCCCGCCGGCGCACCCCGCAGACCCGCCTCGCCCTGACCGGCCAGCCGGATGCGCTGACCGTCCCGCACGCCCGGCGGGATCCGCACGGTGATGGTGCGGGTCCGGTTCTGGATACCGGTGCCGCGGCAATCGGAGCACGGGTCGTCGATGATCGACCCGGTGCCGCGGCAGTCGTCGCAGGGCTCGCTGAAACCGAACGCACCCTGGTTGCGGCTGACCACGCCGGTTCCGTTGCAGTGCGGGCAGACTCGCGGGCTGGTGCCCGGCTTGGCGCCGCTGCCGTGGCAGGTGGTGCACGGCGACGGGCTGGTCATCCGCAGTGGGACCGTCACGCCCTGGGCGGCCTCGCGGAAGCCCAGGGTCGTCTCGGTCTCCACGTCGCTGCCGCGGCGCGGACGCGACGAGGCACGCGCCCCGCCGCCCCGATTGAACAGGCCGCCGAGCAGATCGCCCAGACCGCCGTCGCCACCCGCGGCGGCCGCACCGCCGAAGATGTCGCCGAGGTTGAACTCACCGGTGGCGAACCCGCCGGGCCCGTACGCTCCGCTGCCGCCCGGGGAGAAGCCGCCGCGGCCGAAACCGCCACTGGCGAACAGCCGCCGGGCCTCGTCGTACTCCTTGCGCTTGGCCGGGTCCGACAGCACGGCGTGCGCCTCGCTGACGGCCTTGAACCGTTCCTCGGCCTTGGTGTCCCCCGGGTTCTTGTCCGGGTGGTTGTCACGAGCCAGCTTGCGGTAGGCCTTCTTGATGTCGTCCTGGCTCGCGCTGGAGGAAATACCCAGCTCTTTGTAGAAGTCCTTTTCCAGCCACTCCCGATTCACCGGGCATCTCCTCCTTCCCGATTCTTACGCGATGCCGTCGGCATTGTCGCCAACGTTCGGAACGTCCGGTGTCTCCACCAGATCCGCTACCCCGTCGGTGACTCCTACCAGCGCGTGCCGGAGAACTCGATCACCGAAGCGGTAACCCTTGCGCATCACTACGCCGATCACCGGGTTGTGGCCCTCGCCCTCGTGCTGCACGGCCTCGTGCAGCGTGGGGTCGAACGGCTCACCCTCCGCGCCGAACTCCTCCAGGCCCTGCTTGCTCAGCGCGTCGACCAGCTTGTCGGCCACCGACTTCAGCGGGCCGGAGTCCAGATCGCCGTGCGCGCGGGCGCGGTCGAGATCGTCGAGCACACCAAGCAGTTCGGTGACGACCGCCGCCTTCGCCGTGTCGATGGTGGCCTTGCGGTCACGTTCGACCCGACGCCGGTAGTTGGCGTACTCGGCGGTCAGCCGCTGCAGATCGGAGGTGCGCTCGGCCAGTTCGGCGCTGATCGTGTCGGCGAGGGCCGCGCCGTCGCCGGACTCGGCTCCCGCGGATTCCGGGGCGGGGGCCGCGGCCTCGGCCGCGGTGTCCCCGCCCGCACTCTGCGGAGCAGAGCTCGCGGAACGACCCTCGAACTCCGACGGATCGATCTTTCGCTTGTCCACGATGGTGATCGGCTCCTGTTCGGGGTTCTCGGCGGTCACTTCTTCTCCGGCTCTTCCACGACCTCGGCGTCGACGACGGTGTCATCGGCGGCGGAACCGGAGGATCCGCCGGCTCCGTTCTCGGAGGCGGCCTGCTCGGCGGCCGACGCCTCGTAGATCGCCTGGCCCAGGGCCTGCGACTCGGTGGCCAGCTTCTCCACCGCCGCCTTGACTGCCGCGGTGTCGGTGCCCTTCAGCGCCTCCTTGGCCTCGCCGATGGCGGCCTCGACCTTGCTCTTCACCTCGGCGGGGACCTTGTCCTCGTTCTCGGCGATGAACTTCTCGGTCTGGTGCACCAGCGACTCCGCCTGGTTGCGGGTCTCCGCCTCCTCGCGACGCGCCTTGTCCTCGGCCGCGTGCGCCTCGGCGTCCTTCACCATGCGCTCGATCTCCTCCTTGGACAGGCCGGAGCCGTCCTGGATCTTGATCGTGTTCTCCTTGCCGGTGCCCTTGTCCTTGGCGGTGACGTGCACGATGCCGTTGGCGTCGATGTCGAAGGTGACCTCGATCTGCGGCACGCCGCGCGGGGCCGGCGGGATGCCGGTCAGCTCGAAGGAGCCGAGCAGCTTGTTGTGCGAGGCGATCTCGCGCTCACCCTGGAAGACCTGGATCTGCACCGACGGCTGGTTGTCGTCGGCGGTGGTGAAGGTCTCCGAGCGCTTGGTCGGAATGGTGGTGTTGCGCTCGATGAGCTTGGTCATCACGCCGCCCTTGGTCTCGATGCCCAGCGACAGCGGGGTCACATCGAGCAGCAGGACGTCCTTGACCTCGCCCTTGAGCACACCGGCCTGCAGGGCGGCGCCGACGGCGACGACCTCGTCCGGGTTCACGCCCTTGTTGGGCTCCTTGCCGCCGGTCAGCTCGCGGACCAGGTCGGTCACCGCGGGCATGCGGGTCGAACCACCCACCAGCACAACGTGATCGATGTCCTTGACCGAGATACCGGCGTCCTTGATCACCGACTGGAACGGCTGCCGGGTGCGGTCGAGCAGATCCGAGGTGATCTTCTGGAACTCGGCGCGGGAGAGCTGCTCGTCGAGGAACAGCGGGTTCTTCTCGGCGTCGACGGTGATGTAGGGCAGGTTGATCGAGGTGCTCTGCGAGGAGCTCAGCTCGATCTTGGCCTTCTCGGCGGCCTCACGCAGCCGCTGCATGGCCATCTTGTCCTTGGTCAGGTCGATGCCCGAGCTGGACTTGAACTTGTCGACCAGCCAGGTGACGACCCGGTTGTCCCAGTCGTCGCCACCGAGGTGGTTGTCACCGGAGGTGGCGCGGACCTCGACGACGCCCTCGCCGATCTCCAGCAGCGACACGTCGAAGGTGCCGCCACCGAGGTCGAAGACCAGGATGGTCTGTTCCTTCTCGCCCTTGTCCAGGCCGTACGCCAGCGCCGCCGCGGTGGGCTCGTTGACGATGCGCAGGACGTTCAGGCCCGCGATCTGGCCGGCCTCCTTGGTGGCCTGGCGCTGCGCGTCCTCGAAGTAGGCGGGGACGGTGATGACCGCGTCGGTGATCTCCTCACCGAGGTAGGCCTCCGCGTCGCGCTTCAGCTTCATCAGCGTGCGCGCCGAGATCTCCTGCGCGGTGTACTTCTTGTCGTCGATCTCCACGGTCCAGTCCTCGCCCATGTGGCGCTTGACGGACCGGATGGTGCGGTCGACGTTCGTGACGGCCTGGTTCTTCGCCGGCTGGCCGACCAGCACCTCACCGTTCTTGGCGAAGGCGACGATCGACGGGGTGGTGCGCGATCCCTCCGAGTTGGCGACGACGACCGGCTCACCGCCTTCGAGAACGGCGATGACCGAGTTCGTGGTCCCGAGGTCGATACCGACCGCACGAGCCATGGTTGTTCCTCCTAATTGACGTCCTGGTGTGTGATGCGGGCGAGGACCTCGCCCACACAACGCACGGAGCACGGTCCCAGCAACGCTGAGCGTGGTCGGCTCAATCCTGCCTGCCGACTCCTTACGAGTCAACCGAGGACTTGAGTCCGTCGCACTCAACCTTGCATCGATCAGCTCAACGAGCGGCAGGCGGGATCAATTCCCGGACGGGGAAGAAATTTTTCGACGGCCCCGCGCTCAGCGATTCGCCGGAAACACCTCGAGCACTTCGCCCGCCGGACCGACCGCCATGTGGCCCGTGCCGAGGGTGCCCTCGGTGTAGATGGTGATGGCCGGGCCGTCGTCGAGCAGATCCGTGTCGCGCTGGATCGAGAGGTGACCGACCACCCCTTCCGGAGTGGCCAGGGTCTGCGGGGCACCGGCGAGACAGCGCGCCAGCAGCGGCAGATCGATGGCACCGAGGTCGAACGGCTGCACGCTCGGATCGCGTTTGCTGACCGACGAACCGTCGAATTTCCCACGGTAGGTGAAGCTCTCCGTGCCACCCGGCACGCCGCGTTCGAAGGAAGCATGCGTCGGATGCAGCGTCAGCTCGTCCACCATCAGGTCGCCGAAGTGCGCACGGTAATCGGCGAGGAAGAATTCGATACCGCGCACGGTGGTCAGGTCGGGCAGCTCCGAGCCGGAACCCGGCCGATCGGTGGCCGCTACCCCGACGAGCGCCCCGACCGCCGCGGCGGCGGCTACGGCGGCGACCGCGGGAATCCATCGCCGCGATCGTCGTCGCCGCTGGGGATTCACCACCGCGCTCCGGACCAGATTGCGGGGTATCTGCAGATCGCGGACCAGTGCGTCGAGGTCGCCGAAAGTCTTGGCGCGCAACGCCGCCGACGTCCGATCGGCATGTTCGTCCGCCGTGAGCTGGCCGTCGTCGCGGGCGGTGTCCAGCAGGGCGCAGGCGTCCACCCGATCCGCGTCACGCACCCGCAGCCCGCTGTGCCGGGTCGGGCTCACGGCGTCACACTCGGTGCGCGCCGACCCGTTGACTCACTCGCGAGCGTGTCCACAATCCATCCCTATCTCTTGAACGGGTAGACCCGCACTCCGTCACCGGCGGGAGTGGCCTGCAGGTACCCGTTCTCGCTGAACTTGTTACCCACATAGACGGAGATCCGCGGAAGGCCGGAGATGGTGTCCGGCCCGAGACCGATGTGCGTCACCGCTCCGCCGTCGACCCGAGTCTGTTCGAGGGCCTGCGACACCAGTCGGCCGAGCACACCCGGGTCCACCGCGGCCAGATCGAAGGTCGGCGTGTCCACCGGCCGTGTCGTCGGTTCGCCACTGGGCAGGAAACCACCCCGGTAGGTCCATCGGATCACCCGGTTCGGTTGTCCCGGCGGTGCCGCCTCGAGCGAGGCGTGCCCGGGGTACAGGGACAGATCGTCCACGACGGTCGTGCCGAACTTCGCCCGGTACTGCTCCCGGATCAACGCGAAGCCCTCGGCGGTGGGCGGGGCGGGCATCGGGACCACCAGCGGCTGCACCGCCTCCGGGACCACGCCGGGCGTCGCGACCGGCTCGGCCGTCGAGCGATGGGTCAGGGCGAAGCCCGCGACCGCGGCGCACACCGCCGCCACCGCCACAGTTGCCGCGAACACGCCGCGGTACGAGCGCGGCCGCCGCGGCTGGGCCGGTGCGTCGGCCGGGCGCTGCAGGTCCGCGGTCAGCTCGCCGAGATCACCCAGAGTCTTTGCCGCTCCGGCCAATTCGGTCAGAGCGCGATGATCGTCCGCGGACAGCTGGCCGTCGCCGAGCGCGGCATCCAGGATCAGGCACGCGGCCGCGCGATCGGCCTCGCGGGCGCGGACGGTCGGCGGATACGTCCCGGGCCGCTGCCGGACCCGCAGCGACGCCGGATCGGGTAACGAGAGATCCGCGCTCTCCGGCGACGCCTGCAGGTCGGCGACCAAGGGGTGCAACTGCGCCAATGTCTCGGCGGCCGCGGCACGTTCGGAGCGCTCGTGGTACTCGTCGGCGCCGAGCTGGCCCTCCTCGTAGGCGATGTCCAGCCGGGCGCGCGTATTCACCCGATCGACGTCGCGGGCTCGAAGCCGTCCCGTCTCGGCCGAGTATCCCGGCGATCCGGACGATTTCGACACCACATCCGGATAGTAATGCCAGTTCCCCGGCCGATCGCCACTAACGGCGGATCGGACGGATCGATCAATGGGCGGCGGCCAGTACCTCCTCGGCCAGCTTGCCGTCGAGGCTCACTCGGACCAGGGCCGCGGCCAGTTCGGCGTCGTGGCCGCGCTTGCCCAGCCGGTCGAGGACCTCGGGGTCGGTGGGCAGGTGGAGCTGTTCGGCTCCCTTGCGGGCGCGTCGGTCGAAATGCGGACGCACCCAGGTCCAGACGTCCTGGATTTCGCGCAGGAAGATGTCCGCGCCGACCGGGCCGATCCCGTTGAACTGCTGCAGCAGTTCGGCGAGGCGCTTCGGGTCGCGACCGGCCTCGTCGGCCAACCGGCGCAGGTCGCCGTGATACTTCTCGAGTATCAGCCTGGCGTTCTCGCCCAGCCGGGTGGCGGTGGATTCGTCGTAGCGCTTGTAATGGCCGCGGCCCAGCGCGTCGACCAGTTCCTGCCACTCGGCATCGGCGACCCGCCGCGGCGTGTTGTACCCGGACCGGTTCAGCTCACGGGCCGCGGCGAGCGCGATCTCCGCCGAGATGCGGGCACTCAGCAACTCGGCCAGCACGAGCAGCTGGAACACCGGCGCGGGCTTGTCCGCCAGCTCGATACCGGCCTCGGTGGCGTAGCTCGTCCCGGCACGCTCCAGCAACACCCGCACGACTGTGTCGTCGTCTCGACTCATATCCACACCTCCTCGGCGTCGGCGTACCCCGGGCACGGGCGCCTACACGAGGCGGTCCGTGTCCTCGAGCATAGGGAAACGGCCGGAACGCAGGAGTTCGGCGATGGCTTCGGCACGGGCTCGAGGGAGGGCGTAGTCGGGGTGGGCGCGGAAGATGGCGGCCGCGTCGTGGAGTCGGACCATCTGTGCCTCGGCTCGGGCGGCGGTACGGCCGCCGGGGGTCACGGGGTGGGAGGCGAACGCCGGATGCGCCGGGTCGAGGCGGCCGAGGGCCACCGCCCGGTCCACGCGCCGGGCACAGCGACAGGCGGCGGCCGGGTTCGCCAGGCCGCAGGACGAGGTCAAGAAGGCGCCGAGGCGCTTCTTGGCTCGCTCCAAGCGCTTTCGGTAGGCGGCCGCGGTGGTGTCGAGAATCCAGGCGGCCTCGGCTGAACTCAGCTCGAACACGTCGCCGAGCACGAACGCGACCCGTTCCTCCCGGGACAGGCACTGCAGCATGCCCTGGCTGCAGCTGAGCCGGACCTCGCTGGTGAGCACGGCGGCCTCCGGCCCGCGGTACTCCTGCTCGGCCAGTCCGTCACGCAACCCGGCGCCGAAGTCGTCCAGCGACAGCTGCGCCGCCTCCTGCGGGCTACGCCGACGCAGATTGAGCAGGTGGTTCACGCCGATGCGGTAGGCCCAGGTGGTCAACTTCGCCTCGGCCCGGTAGGTATCGAGCGCGCCGAGCACCCGCAGCAGGATCTCCTGCACCGCGTCCTCGGCATCCGCGGGCCGCCCGACCATCCGCAACGCCAGCCGATACAGCGGATCCCGCAGCAACCGGACAACTTCGGTCACCGCGTCCCGCTCCCCCGCCACAGCCCGCACCACCAGCGCGGCCTCCGCATCGAACCCACTGCCGGTCTCCGCATCGAACCCACTGCCGGTCTCCGCATCGAACCCACTGCCGGTCTTCGCATCGAACCCACTGCCGGTCTTCGCGCCGAGCCCACTGTCGGCCTCCGCATCGAACCCACTGCCGGTCGTCGTGCCGAGCCCACTGTCGGAGGCAACGCCCATCACGGCGGCGGGGGGCGTAACCGGATCCGCTGTCATCACCACATGGTTCGCTGCGGGGGCGCGCCGCGCAACCTGCCGCTGGTGAGGCGGGCTCGGGCGGGAGGCGACCGCGCTCGGGATCACCCGGCGGGATCGATGTGCAGCAGCGCGTGCTTGTCCAGCCAGTGCGCCACCGCCGAACCGATGGCATGCGGCTGGTCCTCCGGGGCGTGATGCCCGGCCTGGCCTATCGCGGCGACTTCGGCGGACGCGAAAGTCGCCGCGGCCCAGTCGATGGCCTCCCCGGAACCGAGGCCTACGCCGTTGTCCACAGCCATCAACAGCTTGGGGATTCCGGGCGAGTCCGCCATCCAGCGGCCGTAGTTCTCGATGATCGCGACGACATCGGCGGGCTCGCCGTCGAGCGGCAGCTCCCGCGGCCACACCAGCATCGCCAGCCGCGACCGCGGCGTCGGGTAGTAGCCCCGGTAGACGTCGTGCGCCGCGGGATCGAGGTTCCTGGTGGAGTGCGGCAGGTTGAATTCGATGAACATGTTGTCCTGCAACACCATTCGCTCGCCCTCGGGCGAACGGAAGCGGCGGAACAGGTCGGCGCCCAGCGGCGGCATCTCGGCCCAGCGCATCGGCCGCAGGAACGTCTCCACCACCGCGATCCCCCGTACTCGGTCCGGATGCCGTGCCGCCCAGTGCATCCCGAGCGCTCCGCCCCAGTCGTGGCCGACGATCACCACCCGATCCAGATCGAGGGCATCGAACCACGCATCGAGGTAGCGCGCGTGGTCGACGAAACGGTACCCGCTGTCGGGTTTTCCGGAGTCGCCCATGCCGATCAGGTCCGGCGCCAGCGCCCGGGTCCGATCGCTCACGTGCGGAATCACCGACCGCCACAGATACGAGGAGGTCGGGTTGCCGTGCAGGAACACGACCGGGACCGCGCCGTCGCCGGTGTCGCGGTAGTGGATGAACGAGTCGATAACGTCGATGGTGGGCATCGCCGGTGTCCTTCCGTGAGTTGCTTACATCCGGTTGGACACGGCTGCGCGGGCGCTGTGACAGCTCGATGCCGTGAGCTGGGTCACCGACGGGTCGGCCGCGCATCGTGGCGGGGCGGCCGCGATATCGCCGACTATCTGGTGGACGTCGTGATCCCGGAGTCGCGGACCCGGCAGTGGACCGAGGGTGACCGGGGTACCGTGCGGGTATGAAGGCGGTCGTCTGTTCCGAAGGCAAGCTGGAGGTCGCGGATCTGGAGGGGCCGCGGCCCGGGCGGGGGCAGTTGCTGATCAATGTGCTCCGGTGCGGGATCTGCGGCTCCGACCTGCACGCTCGGGTGCACTGCGACGATCTTGCCGACCTAGCCGCGACCACGGGTTACGACCACTTCATGCGATCGGACCAGCGGGTGGTGCTCGGACACGAATTCTGCGGGGAGGTCGTCGAATACGGCCCGGGCTGCCGCACACGGTGGCGGCCCGGCACCCGGGTGGTGGCGCTGCCCATCCTGCGAAACGGGCGCGAACCCCAGCTGACCGGCCTGTCGGTGCACGCGCCCGGCGGGTACGCCGAACAGGTCGTCGTGCAGGAGGCGATGACCTTCGCGGTGCCGAACGGGCTCTCACCCGATCATGCCGCGCTCACCGAACCCATGGCGGTGGCCTGGCACGCGGTGCGCAAGGGCCGGGTCGGCAAGGGGCAGACGGCGTTCGTGATCGGGTGCGGCCCGATCGGTCTCGCGGTCATCACCATGCTGCGGGCGGCGGGGGTGAAAACCATTGTCGGCAGCGACTTCTCACCGCGCCGCCGGGAGCTGGCGGTACGTTGCGGCGCGGATGTGGTGGTCGATCCCGGCACCGAATCGCCGTGGACCGCGGTACCGAAGAAGGGCCGCGTCACCGGCGTCACCGACGTGCTGAATCTCGGTTTCGACGCGATGGAGCGGCTGCGGCGCATCCCGAACCTGCCGTGGTGGTACGCATTCCGGCTGGCCCACACCCTGAACGCGGGTCCGGCCGGGCCGGTGGTGTTCGAATGCGTCGGCGTGCCGGGCATCATCGACCAGATCCTCACCGCCGCACCGCCGCTGACGCGGGTGGTGGTGGTAGGCGTCTGCATGGAGTCCGACCGGTTCCAACCGGCGATGGCCATCAACAAGGAGATCGAGCTCCGCTTCGCGTTCGGCTACGACCCCGGCGAATTCCGCGACACCCTGCACATGATCGCCGACGGCAAGGTCGACCCGGCCCCGCTGATCACCGGCACGGTCGGCCTGGACGGCGTGGACGACGCCTTCACCGCCCTCGGCAATCCCGAGCAGCACGCCAAGATCCTCATCGACCCGGCGAGCACCGCCACCGCCCCTTGACCCCGGCCCCGGCCACGCGCTGAGCCAGCCGCCGCGCACTCGTCCAGCGGCTCGGCCGCGCCGGACAGTCACGACGGCAAGGGCTTCGGTCGAACTCGGCAGGGCTCAGCGCCCGGCATCGCGCTGCGTACGGATGCGCGGCAGTGGGTTCGTTTCGGGTGCGCCGAGCTGTTCGACCAGGCCCTCCGCGCTGCGCGCGCCGGTCTCGCAGGCGTTGGCGGTGGCGCGGTCGACGAGTGGATGGCGAGCTCTGGTGCGCCACTTGCGCACGGCGGCAAGGGCCGCGGCGCGCAGTTCGGACGGCGAGGCGGTGCCGGGCAGGCCCAGGCGGGTCGCGGCGGCGATGCCGGAACCGCCGATCAAACGGTGCAGTTCGGCGAGATCGTCAGCGGGCAGGGGGAATTCGTCGGTGCGCAGCCGTCCGAGCAACCGTAGTTCGGCGAATCCGTGGACATCGGCGAGCAGGGTGCGCACCCGCGGCAGCAGCCGGTCGGCGGCCGTTCCCGGGTAGCCGGTCAGGACACGGGCCAGTGCCGTCAGCGCCGAATGGGCCTGCAGTTGGTCGGCGCGCTCGGCGAACTGCACCGCCAGCACCGAACGCAGCTCGTCCAGCCCGCTGTGCCGGGTCAATTCCGCTGCGAGCGTGCCGGAGTCGCGCACGCCGAGCCGGATCAGCGTGACCGCCATGCGAATTCCGAACAGGCCGAAGCGCGCGGACAGATGGGCCCGCAGGTCCGGCTCGATCGGCAGCGGCAGGTCCGGGCGGGCGAAGCGATCCGCCGACAACAGTGCGGCATTCAACTCCGCCACCGGCGCCGCGGCCAGCGCCTCGAACGCGTCGTACTCACGCTGCCGCAGAGTGGCCGCGGCGAAGGCGAGCAGGCCCGCCACCGGAATCACGGCCTGGCACAATCCCGTTCGCTCCAGTTCTCCCGCGAACCGGTCGGCCACCTCGCGCGCGGAATGCAGTGCGTCGATGCCGCCCGCGCCGATCTCGTCGGCGCGCGAGACCACCCCGATCACGCCCAGCGGCCCGGTAACTCCCTGGCCGTCGACTCCTCGGCCGACAACTCCCCCCAATCTCTCGAGCAGGTCGAGATCCGCGGAATCCAGGCGGCGCATCAGGTAGACGACGGCGTCGGCGGCGGGCAGCGGATCATCGGCCGGGTCGCCCGGCGTCAGCAGCCGCGTCGTCCGCAGCGAGATGTCGCGCGACAACGAGGACGTGCCGGGGGTGTCGATGATGGTGGTGCGTGCCAGCGCGCCGGAGGGCCAGTCCACCTCGAGGTGGTCCACCTCGTGCGGTCCGCCCGCATTCCAGCGCAGTGCCGACAGATCGAAGGTCAGGCCGTGTGCTCCCGGCAGTCCGCCCACGCCGGGCACCCGGCGGACCACCACGTCGGCGCGGGCGCCACCGGCGGCCACCGCCGTCACCCGCGGCGTGGCGCCGTGCCGGTACCAGGTCACGGTGCGGGTGCACTCGGTGGCGTCGGTCGGTGCGATATCCTGCCCGGCCAGCGCGTTGAGCAGCGTCGACTTCCCGGCCTTGAGCTGACCCACCAGCGCCACGCGCAACGGCTGATCCAGCCGCCGCGCGCACTCGTCCAGCAGTTCGGCCGGGCGCGACCGCGGGGCGAACGCCTGCGCCGCGGCCCCGATCAGCCGCCGCGTCTCCGGCACGATCCCCCCGGTGACCTCGAAACTCACGCGGCAACCGTACCGGAGCGGGCGTCCGGCCTAGCCGGCACCGGCGCCCGCGGGCGGCAGCATCGCGTCGGCATACCGGCGTAGTTGCGCGACGACGCGCAGTTGCCGTTCCAGCTCCGCACAGCGCTCGGCGCGACGGGCCGTCTCGACCCCGGCGGCATCCTGTGCGGCCTGCAGCGAATCGGAGAGCGAACGCAGGCTGCGGTCCGCGATGCCGGTGAAGTGGTCGCGCAGCAGCCGGTGGATGCGGTGCAGCCGGTCGCGGGACTGCTTGCTCGCCTCGAAGGCGACATCGTCGAGGTAGCGGCGCACCGCGGCCTTCGCCTCGGCCCGGCGCCGGGCCTGGCGCTCCCGCTTGTCGTCGCGGAAGGCTTTGCCGCCCAACAGCATTCCCGCGCCCAGCGACAGAGGATTGACCAGCGCCAGACCGGCGACGGTACCAGCCAGGCCCACCATCACCAGCCCGCCGTAGGAGCCGCGCAGGCCGACGAGCAGTTTGTGCCCGAGGCCCAGTTCCGGTTCCAGATCCGACAGCGCCACCCCCGCGCCGGGGTCGCCGGAGCCGGGATCGGGGCGGACGTGCGGCAGGTCGACGCCGCCGAACTCGGCGAAATGCTCGGCGACCCGTTCGGCCAGCCGGACGCCGCACCGGTGCGTCCACAGCAGGTTGTCGCCGATCGCCGTGTCGACGGTCGCATTCAGCCACGCCGCCATGCGGTCCCAGTGCCGACCGGGATCGTTCTCGTCGATCCACTCCTCGGCGGTGCGGGCGATGCCGCGCAATCGGCCGCGCAGGTCGTGGTCGATGTCGGCGGCCAGGTCGGTGACGCCGTCGCCGAGGGTCTGCTGCCAGGTGGCGGTGCGGCGCCGCAGTTCTTCGGCCTGTGCCTTGGCGGCGCGCAATTCGCCGATGGCGGCCTCGCCCCGCTCCGGATCGCGCAGGGCCACCAGTTCGCTGCCCAGCGCCAGGGCGAGATGTTCTGCGGCCGAAGCGATGTCGCGCGCCACGGTCTGGCCGGTGGCGGCGCGGCTGCGTGCGACCACCGCACGCAGAAAGTCGTACAGTGCGCCGAAGCCCGACTCGCGGCCGAGCTGTTCGTCGTGCAGTCGCAGGGCGTGGGTGCGCAGCAGCGCCGACACCGGCAGTACGGGCAGGTCCAGTCCGTGCCTGCGCAGGTGGGCCTGGTCGGCGTGGAAGACCTGCCGCCAATGCGGATACAGGTCGAGCTTGGTCAGCACCAGCGCCACCGCCGGGCACAGCCGCTGCGCCTGCCGCAGGAACTCCACCTCCGGTTCGGTCAGTTCGGTCGACGCGTCGGACAGCAGCAGCACGGCGTCGGCCGTCGACGCCAGGCCGAGGGCACCGGCGGCTCCGGTCGCGCGGCCGCCGATGGCCGGGGTGTCGATCACCACGACGCCGTCGGCGAGCAGCGGGCTGGGCGCGCGGATCTCCAGCCGGGCGACCCGGCCGTGCGGGGAATGCGATGTGAGGGCGCGAGAGTCGTCGAGCTGCCACGGAATTCGCCGCTCGCCGTCCGCGTCGGCGACGACGAGTTCCGCGCCCGGTTGCGGGCCGTGCGCGAGGAGAACGGGCACCGTGGTGGTCGTGTCGTCGCCCACCGGGCAGAGTTCGGCGTTCAGCAGCGCGTTGACGAAGCGGCTCTTGCCCTGGTTGCCGAGCCCGGCCACCACGATGCGCTGGCGCGGATCGCGCACCCGGTCGGCCAGCGCCCGCAGCCGGGTGACCAGATCACCGCGACCGGCCACCCGCGCGGCCGCGACGGTTTCGGCCAGCGCCGTGGACAGCGACAGTCCCGGCGTGGCGGGGGTGGGATCGGTTGCCACCACGGTCCTCATTTCCCTTGTCGCTCCGGTCGTTCCGATCAGTGCAGCAGCTCGCCGCCGATATCGCCGCCGAGGTGCGAATCGGCCGCCGCGGTGGACTCGGTCGCCCCGAACAGGCCCGCGGAACCGTGCCCGTCCGCCGTCCCGGCACCGATCCCACTCACCCCGGTATCACCGAACGAGGTACCCACCCCGTTACCGAACGCCTGCGAGACATCTACCGCCGACCACGTTCCAGCCACCGAAGACCCACCGCCATCGGCATCGGTTCCCAACTCGCTAAGGCCATCAACCCCGGTGGCACCGCCGAGCGCACCACCCAACTCGGCACCGGACGCCGCCGCCCCCTCGAGCCCACCATTCAGCTCCGTCCCGGACGACGCCTCGAGCCCCGACGACAATCCACCCGTACCTGCCGCAATACCTTCGAGTCCGCCGGTCGACCCGGCCCCGGCACCATCGAACCCGGCACCCGCGGCGAACGACTCATCGAGACCGCCGGCGACTGTGCCCCCCGTACCCAATCCGAGCTCCAAACCGCTCGCGCCCGCTGCCCCGGCACCGAGCGCACCCGTGACCCCCGCGTCGACCGCACTCTCCAGCCCGGCACCGACTCCGGCTCCCGCAGCAGCGCCCCCGTCCAGCGACGTCCCGATTCCGCCGACCGCGTCGCCCACGCCCTGCCCGCCGACAGTCACCACGCTCGACGCAGCAGTCCCCAGACTTCCGGCAAGGCCCGCGGCCGCCTGCGACCCGCCATCGAGCGCATCCGACATCCCTGCGGTAGTCGCACCGAGCGAGCCGGTGAGCCCGGCAGAAGCCGAATCCCCCAGGCCCAGGCCGAGTTCGGCGGCCGACAGAGCACCGTCCACACTCCCCCCCAACCCGGTCTCCAATCCAGCGGCAACACCGCCACCCAGCCCTGCCCCCACCTCCGCAGCACCCGAAAGCCCCGCCCCCACCGCAGCACCCAAGTCCGTGCCAAGCCCCGTCACACCCGAAAGTCCCGCCCCCACTGCACCACTCAGTTCTGTACCGACCTCCCCCACAGCACCCAGACCGCTGGCGACTTCCGCCGCGCCGGAAATGCCCGCCCCCACCGCAGCACCCAGATCGGTGACGAGTTCCGCCGCACCCGAAAGAGCCGCTCCCCCAGCGGCACCCAAGTCTGCTCCGACCTCCGCCGCGCCCGAAAGGCCCGCCTCCACTGCAGCGCCCAGATCTGTACCGACCCCCGCCGCACCCGAAAGAGCCGCTCCCCCAGCGGCACCCAAGTCTGTGCCGACCCCCGCCGCACCCGAAAGGCCCGCCTCCACCGCAGCGCCCAGATCTGTACCGACCCCCGCCGCACCCGACAAACCAGCGTCCGCCACAGCACCCAGATCGGTGACGAGTTCCGCCGCGCCCGAAAGAGCCGCTCCCGCAGCGGTACCCAAGTCTGTGCCGATCTCGGCCGCGCCCGACACACCCGCGGTCGCGCTCGACAAGCCTGCGGCCGCCAGGGTGCCCAGGTCCGTGGCGACTTCTGCCGCGCCCGACAATGCCGTGGTCAGGCCCGCTGTCAGGGCGGTGCTCGCCTGCGTGGCGGCGTCCACCACGGCATGCAGGTCCAGGTTCGCGATGGTCTCGGCACCGCTGGTCACCGTCGCGCCGAGATTTGTGGCGGCGTCGGTTACGGCGGACAGGCCCAGATCGAGGCCGGAGCCGACGGTCACGCCTGTCTCCGTGCCGAGCGCCGCGGCGGCACCCAGGACCGCCTCGGCGGCGGTCGCGGCGTTGACTGCCGCGCCCAGTCCCCCGTCCACCGCGCCACCGAGCCCCGCACCCACCGCAGTACCGAGGCCGACACCCGCGTCCACCACGCCACCGAGGGCCGCATCCACCGCACCGCCCAGGCCCGCGCCCACGGCACCACCCGCGCCGACAGCACCGCCGAGCCCCAGGTCCACAGCACCACCGGCACCGGCCGCACCACCCAGGCCCACGTCCACAGCACCGCCCGCACCGGCCGCACCACCGAGTCCCGCATCCACGGCACCACCCACACCGGCACCCACGGAACCGCCCAGGCCCGCATCCACCGCAGCGCCCGCACCGGCGCCGACCGCACCGCCGAGGCCCACGCCCGCGGCACCACCGGCACCGGCCGCACCGCCCAGTCCGCCCGCGCCGCAGCCGGCGGCGACGATTGCGGAGAGTTGAGAACCGCCCGCGACCAGGGCCGACTCGGCCACCATGGGTGCGACGGCGGCGATGTCCTCGGGGGTCACCGCCTGCAGGCCGGCTGCGGCCAAAGCTTGGGCGGGGTTGGCACAGTAGCCGACCGCGGCCTCGTGGTCGCGCAGCAGGCTGAGGATGAATTCGAGAATCGCGTTCGGGCTCATGGCGGGTCGTCTCCAGGATCAGCGGACCGGTAGCGGTCCGTGGCAGTCGAATTGCTTTTCACGCTAGGAACCCCCGCCGTTTCCCCGTAACGGGGTGAAACCCCCTTGTCCACAGCGGGTTCGCGATGGGGGCCGTCGCCGCATTAGGGGAAATTTCCCCGTACCTGCTCCGGGTGAAGTAACAACGAACCCCCAGCAACCGACAGAGGGGGCAGGTCGCGACGACCACGCAACTTTTCGAACACACGTTTCACCTTGCGTTTCGAACGACAGGGGTTATCGAATGACTCAGGGCCTGACGCTCGGCATCACCGTCGGCTCGTCGAACACGGTCGCCGTGACGACGATTGGTGGTCACGGCGCCAACGGCGACTTCGCTGTCCGCATTTCGCCCACCGCGCCGCCGGGGGTTTCCGAGGGCTTCCTGGCCCGGGTGGGCGACCCGGTGAACATGCTGACCGGTGACGGCTCCCCGATCGCCGCGGCGGATCTGGTCGCCGGCGTGATCGGTGCGGCAATCGACGACAGCACCCCCGAGCACACCGTGGCAGCCGTGCCCACCTGGTGGAAACCGCACGTCGTGGCGGCACAGCGGGCCGCTCTGGACGCCGCCGGGCGAGATGAGGTGACGCTCGTTCCCGAGGCGGTGGCGGCGTCGCGGCGACTGGCCGACGAGCCCGGCCGTCCCGCCGCGAGCCCGGTCGTCGTCTACGACCTGGGCACTACCGGCCTCACCGTCTCGGTAGTCGGCGCCGCGGGGCTGCTGGGCGAGCCGGCGCGGTCCGAGGAGGTGTCGGGCAGCGAATTCGATCTCCTGGTGTTGCGTTATGTCCTGGCAAACGCGCTGGGCGATAACGATCTCGACCCGTTCGATCCGGTGGTCGAAACGGAATTGTCGGCCCTGCGCCACCGCTGCCGGAATGCGAAAGAAGAACTGTCAAAAATTACCGCGACGGCGGTCCCGGTTCAGTTCCCCGGGTTGCCCGGCCGTGATATCCGACTGGTCCGCGCCGATGTCGAAGAGTTGTTCCGCGAACCGCTGCGTGACTCCCTGGCCCTGGTGCACGAGGCGCTGGCGCGCGCGGGCGGCACGGCGGGCCGAATCCTCCTGACCGGCGGCGGCGCGGCGATTCCGCTGCTCACCGAGTTGCTCTCCACCGAGTTCGGTCTTCCGGTCGGCACCGTCGCCGAACCCGCGCACACCGCCGCGCACGGGGCCGCTTTGCTGGCCGCGGACCTGCTCGCGGAGTCGGTGCAAACAGATGTCGCACCGGTGATCGCGGCCGCGCCCACCGAACCCGTTGCGGCGCAGGAGGAGTACCTACCTCCCGCGCCCCGATTCGTACGAACCACCGCCGTCTCACCACTACCGGAACTGCCGGTCGAGCCCGTCCGCGGCGGACGCTTCAGCACTTGGCAGCGCGTGGCCCTGATCGGTGGCGCGGCGGCAGCCGTCGCCGTACTGGCCACGGGCACGCTGACACTGGGCACCGCGGCGTTCGACTCCCCCTCTGCCACCACATCCACCCCGGCCTCGGGCACGAAGTCGCCGACGGCAGCGAACGACTCCGGCGTCGCTCCGGCCGCCGAAACCGGTACAGCCCGATCGGACGGGTCCGCCGCCGTCGTACCGGTGGCCGCATCCCCCGGCTCCCCGGCCACCCCGGGCTCCCCCGCCACACCCGGCTCTCCGGCCACACCCGGCTCCCCAGCCGCGCCCGGCTCGGCGGCCGCCCCCGCAGCACCCGCCGCGAACCCGGACCCGGCTCCGGCCGGAAGTCCCGCGGCACCCGCGCCCGCCCCGGCTTACCCTGCGCCACAACCTGTTCCGGGCACGCCGACGCCGGTGCCAGCTCCCACGCTGCCGCAGCCGGGCGGGGTCGGCAGCACGCTGGGCGATGCCCTCGATCAGACCGGAGACGCCGTCGGCACGGTGCTGGACGCACCGGGCCGGATAATCGAACGCACAGGTGGTTAGCTTCGGTGACAAGCACTACAGCCATCGCGCACGAGTCACTCCCCGGCGTGCGAGAGATGTTCCGCGAGTTGGACTCCGCCGGTTCGGAGCCGCTGGTCTTCCTGGTCCGCGGACGCTCCGGCACGGGCAAGTCGACGCTGCTGGCCGCGCTCCGCAACCGCCTGCGCGGCCGCGGCATCGTCGCCTGCGACACCGTCTCCGAGGCCACCGGCGGCACCGGCCCCCGCCCGGCGCTGGTGGTCGACGACGCCCATACCCTCGAACCCAGCGAACTGGTGAAACTGTGCGCGGCCGTCGAATCGGGCTGCTGCACAATGGTTATCGCCACCCGGCCGCGTCCGCACGATCCGGCGCTGCGCGCCTTCACCGACGCGGTGTCGCGCCGGGGCCGCGTGGTCGATCTGCGCCCGCTCGGCGTTTCCGACATCGCGCCGTTCGCAAGGGAATTGGGCATGATGGTGCCCCGGCCGGTGGCCCAGCACATCCACGGCCGGACCGCCGGTATCCACGGGGGCGTGGTGGCGGCGTTGTCGGCGGCCTGCGCCACGCGGCTCGACAGCGGCATGGGCGCGGTGGACGCGGCCGTAACAGCCTGGGCTCGAACACTTCTCGACGACACCGAGCCGCAGCTGCTGGACGCGTTCGTCATCGCCGCGACCGGTACCGGCCTGGATCCGGCCGAACTCACCGAGGTGCTGGACATCACCGACACCGCCGCCCTGGACCTCATCGATCGAGCCCGCGCCAGCGCGCTGGTGACCGACGCGGACCTGCTGCTCGCCCTCGCCGTCGCCCCGCTGCGCACACTGGTGGGCGATCGCCGCTTCCTGACGGTGCAGCGCCGGCTACTGCAGGCACGGCTGGACGCCGGGTTGCTGCGCGACCACACCGCGCTGCTGCTCGCGGAGTCCGGCGTGCGCGACGCCAGATTGGCCGAATTCCTCTGCACCGCCGCGGAAACCGCCGGAACGGAGACGGTCCGCTATTACTCGGCGGCAGCGGCCAGCGGCACCGGGACCGGTTGGCGGCCCGCGCCGGCGATGAAGTTGCGCTGGGCCGAAGCCGCCGCCCGCCTCGGCAGTACCGATATCGCCCTGCGGCTGGCCGAGCCGATGCTGGACCGTTCCGACGGCCCGCCCGCCGAACTCGCCGCGGCTGTCCGCGTCTGCGCGAGCGTGTGGACCCGGCGCGGCCTGACCGACCGCGCCGCCGACCTTTACTCGTGGCTCGGCCCCGAACGAATCGGCACCGACTGGGCGGTCGGGGCAACCGTGATGTACCTGGCAGGCGACATCGACACGGCCGCGGCCATGTCCGCCTCCGCGACCCGGTGGCCCCCCACCCGCACCACCGCCCGCGCCGCCCTGATCGCCACCGCCCTGTCCCGCTCCCTCGGCCTGACGGACGCCACCGCAATCGACACCACGAGCGCGAAAGACCTTTCGCCGGAACGGGTATCAGCACCAGCCACCGACACCACAACCCCAACCGGCCGACCGAGGGAAGGGCTGTCGGCACTCGCCACCAACAGCGCGTCGGTTCCCGGCACCGGTGGACGGCCGGAAGGGGCGCCCGCACCCACCGCCGACAGCGCGACCACAACCGGCGCCGCGCGAGCGCGGGAAGGAAAGTTCGCGGACGCCTTCGGCAGCGGCCGGGCGCCGGCGGGTGTATCGCCCGCCAACGAGGCGAACGCACCCCGCCAACGGCGCGATGGAGCATCGGCAACCTCGACCGGCAGTGCGCCCGCCCGCGGACGACCGCTCGAAGGGACACCGGCACTCGCCGTCGGCGGCACGCCCGCCCCCGGCCGCACCGCGTCCCTCGCGGCGGCCTCCGCTCTGATTCAGGCGGCGCGTACGGAACTGTCGGCCGCCGATCCCGAGTTGCTGCCGTGCACGGCGGTGTCGATCGCCACACTGCTGTGCCTGAGTATGGGTGAGCCGCGGCGGGCCGCGGACGCTCTGCACGGGGCCACGACCGCGCCGCTGCCGGTGGGCGACACCGATCCGGGGGCCGAGGTGGCGGCCCAGGATCAGCATCTGATCGTGCTGTCCGCGTGGACGTCGATGCTGGGCGGCGACGAGCAGTCGGCCGCGCGACTCGCGGGGGCGTTGGACGTCGACCGGCTGTGCGAACGCGATCGGCTGCTCGCGCACGGTGTGCTGGTCGGCCTGGCCCGGCGCGGCGGCGACCACACCGCCTTGACACTGGCCTGGCAGGCGGCGCATCCGCTGTTCGACGAGATCGGCGTCGACCTGCTGGCACTGCTGCCGATCGGCGAGCTGTGGCTGGCCGGGATCCGGTTGCAGGACGAGAGCCGGGTGGCGGCGCTGGTGGACGGGGCGGTAAAGCTGTTGCACCGCTTGGGCAATCCGCCCGCCTGGGCGAACGCCTTCCACTGGTACGCGATCCAGGCCGCCATCGCCCGCGAGCGTCCCGACGAATTGCTGCCGCACGCACAGCAATTGAAGGCCACGGCCCTGGCCGGCGATCCGCACGCGGCGGCGCTGGCCGACGCGGGCCGCACCTGGGTGCTGACCCTGCGTGGATCGGTGGCGCCCGACGAGGTCGCGGGCGCGGTGCGCCGACTGGCCGCCATCGGCATGGTGTGGGACGCCGCCCGGCTGGCCAGCGAGGCCGCGCTGGCGGCCGACGACTCGGCCGTCGCGACCGCCCTGCTGAAGCTGGCCCGCACCGTGCGCACCGAATCTCGCCCGCCACAGTTGCCGGTCCGCCCGCCCGAACCCGCCGCCGAGCCGCGCCCCGAACCCGCGCCGCGCAGTGACGCCATTCTCAGCGAGCGCGAACGCGAGGTCGCCGAACTGGTGCTACTGGGGTTGACGTACCGGGAAATCGGCGCTCGCCTGTACATCTCGGCGAAGACGGTGGAGCATCACGTCGCGCGGATCCGGCGTCGGATCGGAGCCGGGTCCCGATCGGAGTTATTGTCGATGCTCCGCGCCATGGGCCACGGTTCGCTGCTCGTGTGACATCGGTGCGGCACCGAACGGGACACCGAAGCGAGGTAACGAGAATGGCCACAGGGGTGGGCCTGCGCATCGCCGAGGACGAATGCGTCGCCGCTGTCGTCGCCGGCGTCGGCGAGGCGGGCGACGATTCGGCCGAACCCCACTACATCGTCCGCGACTCGGTGCTGCACATGTCCGACGACGGCGACGCCGCGCTCGGCGGTGAGCCGCCGTCGGGCCATTCCCATTCCATCACCGGATTTTTCGCGGCCGTGGGCGATCCGGCGGGCATCTCGGTCGACGACGGCGAGGCGTACCGCGCCGACGATCTGGTCGCGACGGCCCTGTTCTGCCTGATCAACCTGGCCGCCGATCATCTGAACGGCCCGGCCGAGTTCTACGCCACCCATCCCGCCGACTGGCCCGCCCAGCAGGTGTCCGCGCTGCGCGACGCCCTCGACTATCTCGGCCTGCGGTCGGTGGTCCTGGTGAGCGAGGGCGACCTTCCCGATCCCGGGAAATCCGCGGACGGCACGGTCGACGGCCGCGGCTACGCCCGCGACGCCGCCCGCGCGGCGCTGGCCGCCGTGCTGGCCACCCCGGCGGGCAGCACGCCCCCGGACCCGACCCACTCCGAGAACTCGCTGATCGTCACCGACGTGCTGCCCGCGCTGCCGTCGGACGACCCGACCATGCAGGCCTACTCGGCCGCCATGCCCGCGGCGTACTCCGCGGCCACACCGGCGGTGTACCCCGAGGCCGACCCGCCCGCCGAGACGGTGGCCGCGGCCGAGACGGCGAAACCCGAGACACCACAACCGGAGTCGCGGCGCAGTCGCCGCACCCTGGTCCTGATCGCCGCCGCGGCGGTATTCGGCCTGGTCCTGGGCGGCGTCGCGGCCGCGCTGCTCCTACGCGGCGACACCGAGACACCCGTCGCGCCCCTGCCGAACGCGCGCTCGGAACCCGCCCCGACGACCGTCGCCCCGCCACCCCCGCCGGTCTTCGTGGCCCCGCCGCCGAGCCTCGTCGAGGAGCCCGCGCCGGAACCCGAGACCTCCGAGGCGCCGCCCCCGCCGCCGCCGACCTCCGAGACGCCGCCGCCCCCGCCGCCCTCGACCACGACCTCACCGTCCCGTCCGACGCGCACCACACCGACCACGCCGCGCCGGACGCCGACCACCGTCATTCCGTTCATCCCGTACCCGACTTGGCTGCCGCCCCCGCAACCGCAGCGGCCGTACGCCGGGATTCCGTGATCGTTTCGTAGCGAACTCGGCGCATTTGTGCCCTAAAGTGAAGCGCTGACCCGAGTGCCCGGTTCACGGACCGGGCGCTCGGTCTGCTGCAGGATGAGGGCTGTTGCCGCACAACGGCTTACCGGCCCCGCGGATTCACCTGGCACACCCGGTGCCTGACGAAGGGACTTCATGCGCAAGTTGCCGGCGCGACGCGCCACGGTCAAAGCTGCCGCCGCCGCGTTCGTCTCGACCGTCCTCGTCGGACCGTGGCTTGGTACGTCACCCGCGTTAGCCGATCCGACGCCGGAGGTCGCGCAGCTGACGGCCGACCAGCTTCCTGCCGAGATGGCCCAGGCCATCAGCCGCGACCTGAAGATGACGCCCGCGGAATACCTGGACCGTGCCGCCCGCGCCCAGCAATTGCGTCAGTACGCCCGCGACTTCCGTTCCGAACGCCCCGACGAGTTCGCCGGCGCCTGGCTGGCCGCGGACGGCAAACCCGTCGTGGCGGTCACCTCGCTCGATGCCGCGCACACCGCCGAAACGGCCGGCTACCAGACCCGGCTCGCGCCGATCTCCGCCGACAACTTGGAGAGCTCGCTGGACCAGCTGGTCGGCTGGATCGGCGGCCTGCCCCGCGATATCGCCGCGGCCATCAATTCCGTCGCCGTCGACTTCCTCAACAGCCAGCTGGTCCTGAGCGTCGCCAACACCCCGGCCGGCCACCTGCTGAATCTCCCGACGCTGATCGCCAACATCAAGGTCGTGCTGTCCCCCAACGGCGGCGGCCCGGTCGAGCGGCGGCCGATGGGCGGCGACACCTACATCAGCGCCCCCACCTCGCTCGACGACGCGGCGCTGAAGACGGTGGACGTGTGCTCGTTCGGCTTCAACAGCATCGATGCCGCCGGTAACGCGCTGAATATCAGTGCCGGACACTGCGATCCGAATCTCGACAAGGGCGACGGCCAGGCCGACGTGTACCTGCCCGATGTCCGCAACCTCAAGGCCAGCCCCAAGCTCGGCACCTTCGTGCGGGCGCACGTCGGTGGCAGCAGCGGCCTGGACTATTCGGTGATCCAGCTCAGTGAGCGCGCGGTGCGCGCGGGCATGGACCAGCCGTCGGTGCGCGGCGCGAACGGCACCACCATCAGTGTCACCGGCACCGCCGACCCGGTGATCGGCGCGCCGATCTGCAAGTCCGGCCAATCCTCCACATTCACCTGTGGTTTCGTGGTCGCCGATCGGGTCGAGACGCAATTGTTCACCGCGGAGGGGCAATCCAAGACCGTGCGCGGTTTCGCCAGTTCGGCCTGCACCCTCGGCGGTGACAGCGGCGGCGCGATCGTCACCGGCACGCTGGCGCTGGGCATCACCAGCGGATCGAACGCGGCCAACGCCCCCGATTGCAACGAGGCCAATATCGGCCTCGCGCAATACGGTGGCACGGCGTCGCTGGGCATTCCGATCCGCGCGATCCTCGCCGATATCGACGCCGAATCCGGTGGCGGGGTCGGCTCGGGAATCGCGGTGCGTACCCGCCAGAACGCCGGGTGACTGCCGAACCCGGCATGAATTCTTCGCCAATCACCGGAGTGCCGTACGGCACACCGGCCCGTCAGCCGAATCGAACGCCGAGACAAGTAGGCATAACCGTGTTGAACCCATATAGTCGGCACATGCTCCTGCCACGCATCCGTCTTTCGTCGTCCGCCGTGGGGCGTAACCCGCGCGCCCGTCTCCGCACAGCCGCCGTCGTCGCGTCGGCGGCAGCCCTGGCCCTCGGGCCGGTCGCGGCGACGGTGTCCGCCGAGCCCACCCCGGCGTCGAATCTGCCCGCCGCCCTGGCCGCGGCCGTCTCCCGCGACCTGAAGATCTCCCCCGAGGAGTACTTGCACCGCGCCGAGGTCGCGCAGCAGGTGGGCGCGTTCGCCACCACCGCGCAGCGGCAGTTCCCGCAGGCCTTCGCCGGATCGTGGCTCGACGACAGTGGCCGCCCGGTGGTCGCGCTGGCGCCGGGGCAGGGCGTGGACGAGGCCCGCAAGGCCGCGCAGGACGCCGGCTTCCAGGTCCGCGACGTCGCCAAGAGCGAGTCCGTGCTGCGCAGCGAGAAGAACGCCTTCCAGCAGTGGCTGTCCACCCAGCCCGAGGCGGTGGCGCAGGCGGTGCGCGGCGTGGTCGTCGACACCGTCAACAACAGCATCGCGGTGCGGGTGGACAAGCCCGGCCTGCCGATGCCCGGCTTCGTCGATCCGGCGCGGGTGATCGTGATGGCCGCGCCGCCGGTCGGACCGGAGCAGTCCGAGGTGGCGCAGGCTACGCCGATCGCGGGCGAGCAGGGTCCCGGCGCGTACGCGGCCGGTGACGGCTACGCGTCGGTGGCGGGCAAGATGAAGCTGGTCTGCTCGGCCGGGTTCAACGGCCTGGACCGCAACGACAACGTCGTGAACATCACCGCGGGCCACTGCGACCCGAACATCCCGGCCGCCGGCACCGCCAACGCTCCGGGCATGTTCGAACTGCTGCCCGGCAACAAGACCGGCGCGCAGCTGGGCAGCTTCCAGAAGTCGGTGCTGGGCGAGCAGGACTACTCGATCGTGTCGATCAACAACGACGCGCGAGACCGGTTCTCCAACAACCAGGTTCGCGTCCCGGGTCAGGCCCCGATCGCGGTCACCGGGGTGGCGACCCCGGTGGTGGGCGCCCCGGTCTGCAAGTCGGGCTCGCGCACCGGCTTCTCCTGCGGCGTGGTGAACGCCGTCGACCAGACGGTGGATGTGGGCGAGCGCCAGCTCACCCAGGCCTTCTCGGCCAACATCTGCGCCCTGCCGGGTGACAGCGGCGGCCCGATCGTGACGGGCACCCAGGCCCTGGGCATCTCCAGCGCCTCGTCGGTGGCCGACTACCCGATCTGCGAGATCCCGAATCTGATCGGCGCCCTGACCGGCAACGCCCCGCAGCTGTTCGCGCAGCCGGTGAGCGTGGTCCTGTCGGACAACCCGGGCCTGCGAGTCCGCACCAGCTAGTTACAGCGCGGCGGGGCGGAAGTCCCACGCCGCCTTGATGCCCCGGAGGGGCCGGTGACTGCCCGTCACCGGCCCCTTCGCCGTATCTGGCGTCGGGCAGCTCACCGGCAGCGCGGGGCCGTATACCGGGCAGTGGGCCGTCGGGCATGCTGGACGCATGTGTCTGGTTCTGTTGGGCTGGCGGGCGCACCCCGATTACCGGCTGATCGTGGCGGCCAATCGGGACGAGTTCTATACCCGCCCAACCGAATCCATGCGGTGGTGGCCGAAGGTGCCGGGCCTGCTGGCGGGGCGGGACCTGGGCGCGAGCGGTCCGGTCCCCGGCACCTGGCTGGGACTGCTCCCCACCAGCCACCGCTTCGCCACGGTGACGAACGTGCGCGGCCCGCGCGAGGTGCGCCCGGATGCCCGCTCCCGAGGCGCGCTGCTGCTGGACTACCTGCGCGGCGAGCCCGGTCCGGAGAAATTCGTCCGAGGCGTCGCCGCGGCTCCCGACGAGTACAACGGCTTCAATCTGATCGTCTCGGACCTGGACACGCTGTGGTGGCACAGCAATCGCAGCGGGCACGCGCCCCTGGAGCTGGCCGCGGGCGTGCACGGCCTGTCCAACGGCGCGCTGCTCGGCACCGCGGAGAACGACCCCGGCGAGCGAGGCGCCGTCGCGATCCGCACCGACAGCGGCGCCGCGGCCTGGCCCAAGGTGCGCGACGGACTGCTCGCCCTGCGCTCGGTCATCGAGGCGGCTCCGGCCGATGTAGCCGCCTATTTCGACGTGCTGGCCGACCGGACCATCGCCCCCGACGACGAACTGCCGCACACCGGCCTTCCCCAGGTCCGCGAACGCGCCGTCTCCGCCCGCTTCGTCGCCGACACCTTGCACGGCACCCGCTGCAGTACGGTCCTGTTGATCCGCGAAGACGGCACCTTCACCGTCGCTGAGAAATCCTTCGGTGCCCTCGGCAGCCCCGAGGACGAGGTGTCCTTCGCGGGCCGCCTGAATCTCCCGTCCTGACCACCCCCGGCATCCGGTGACCCGCACGTCCGGAAGCACTGCCGTCGGCCCGGGCGACGATCAATAGCCGACCGTGAAGCGGCGCTGGACGAATCGCGGTAGTTCCGCTTCGTCGAGCAGGGCCACCGCGGCGTCCTCGATCGAGATGCGGCTGTGGCCGTCGGCGTCGACTACGCGATGGTCCTCACCGATGCGGAAACGGCCGGTGCGCTCGCCCGGTCCGATCTGCTCGGCGGGACTGAAGTAGGTCCAGCGGCGGTTCGAGGTACGCAGCACGTTGAGGGCGTCCCGGTGCCCGCGCACGGCGACCGCGTAATCGGCCGGCAGCCCCAGCTGCTCGAGATCATGCCGGAGCTGGGCATCGTCGTCCGCGCCGACCCGGCCGGGTTCGAGTTCGAGACTGCCCGCGCCACCAACCACGATGAGCCTGGTGCGCGGATGGGTTCCGAGGGCTTGCAGCAGGGAGCGCGCGGCCGTCGCGTAGACCGTCGGATCGGCGATGGAGCGGGTGACGGTGTCGTCGAAATCCTGTGCGGCATTGCCGGGTTGGTAACAGCTGACGAGTACGTCGAGACCGGGCAGCTGTGCGGCGACCGCGGCGCTGTCGAAGATGTCGAGACTCGCCCAGACCAGATTCGGATGTGAGGCGGCGCCGCGGGCGGCGCCGCGGGTGAACGCCTTGACGTGGTGCCCGCGGGACAGGGCCTCGGTGACCACGCGCTGCCCGATGTTGCCGCTCGCGCCGATGACTCCGATGAACATGATTTCTCCTGAGATGCCGGAAGCGCGCCGTAGGACGCCGTGCAAACTCTATACACCGTGAAGTTTCTATTCAATGTGCACTTTCCTCACGCTGGTAAGGTGACGTGGTGGCCACTGCGACACCGACCAGGCGGGAACGCCGCCGCGCCGAAACGGCCGAGGAGATCAAGGACGTCGCCCTGCGGCTCATGGCCGAGGGCGGAGCCGGCGCGATCACCCTGCGCGCCATCGCACGAGAGATGGGGATGACGGCCAATGCCGTCTACAGCTACTTCGCCACCCGCGACGATCTGGTAACGGCCTTGATCCGCGATGTCTACGGCGAGCTGGCCGATACGGTGATCGCCGCGCGCGACACCTGTGCGCCGGATGACGCGGCCGGGCGAATCATGGCCTGGGCCTGCGCGTTTCGCGAATGGTCACTGGCGAATCCGGAGGGATTCCGGCTCATCTACGGCGATCCGGTACCCGGCTACCAGCCACCGCGAGGCGGTGCGGCGCCCGCGGCCGAGCACCGGGTGTGCGCCGGACTCACCGAATTGGCCGCAGGCGCTTGGCCTTCGGCCCGACCGCTGTACTCCGACCACGGATTCGAATGGTCGGACTTCGACACCACGCTGGTCGAGGAGGTACGCACGGAATTCCCGGGCCAGCCACCGGCAGTGATCGCCGTCGCCCTGCGCATCTGGGGTCACCTGCACGGCCTGGTCTCGCTCGAGGTCCGCGGCCATCTGGGTGCACAAACGACCAATCCGACAAAGCTCTATCGCAACGAGGTCAACGCCCTCATACGCTCATTCGGCCTGACACCGCCGAAAACCTAGCGGACCCGGCCTGAGCACCCCGTGGCCGAGAATTCACCCGCCTGGGCCACCGGGACGGACTACGGGGCCACTGCGGCGGGTTGCGGTGTCGCGGGGGCGGGCTGCACCGGGTTTCCGGGGGGCTGAGCGAGGTCGGCCCAGGGGGTGGTACCGGGGGGTGCCTGGAGGGTGTTCAGCATTTCGACACCGGCGGTGGAAACAGTGGGCCCGCTGCCGATGGCGGCACCGACGATCCCCAGGCCGATCGCACCCACGACAGGTCCGGCGAGCAGGCCCACGACGCCGCCGACCAGCAGGCCGGCCGGACAACCGACGGTGGTAGCCGCACAGCCGACCACCGCACCGGCCGCCAAGCCGAGCACCGTGCCGATCCCGATGCCCAACACGACACCGATCACCGCGCCGATCGCGGTTCCCACCCCCGCACCGAGACTGAGCTTGGTCGCGAAATCGTTGACGGCACGCTGGTTCTCGACCGGTGACGCGATCGGCTGCACGACCGCCGCCAGGGGATGCGAAGTGTCGATACCCTCCGGCCTCTCCGGCGTCAGTGCCAGCACGGTGTTGTCGTCCTCGACCGCCGCCGTGACCGGAATCGGCACTCCGGCCAGGCGGAAATTCAAGGGCATCTCCAGCGCGACGTGACCGGCGCGGTTCTTCACCTGCAGCACCTGCTGCGACCGACCGGGCGCGGCCCCCGGCTTGTCGACCAACTCGAAGGTGCCGTCCGTCAGTTCGGTGACAACGGTCCGGCCCACCACCCGGCTGTCGTAATTGATGTAATCGACATCGGTCTGTGCGGGTACCGGAGCGGGCTGTGCGTAGGCAGTGCCCCCGGCGATGGTCATCGCACCGATCACCATCGCTCCGGCCGCGGTCGAAGCGCGGAACATCATCAGGTCTTCCAATCCCTCATCAGGTCGCACCGCACACCCACGCCATGGGGCCCGCCCGGCAGGATCGGACCAACGAAGATGTGCAGAATGCACACGACGAGGTGAGCTTAGTCGACCCGCGATCGAAAGGAATACCGAACACAACCGGCCCGCTCCCAAGTCGGGAGCGGGCCGGTTTCGTGCGAGCCGCGGGGTTTATCCCACCGGCGCTTGCTGCTGCACCTGCTGCTGCTTCTGAATGGCGTCGTCGGTCCACTTGGTGGTACCGGCGGGCGCCTGCAGGGTGTTCACCAGGTCGACTCCGGCAGCCACCAGCGTCGGCCCACCGACCACGATGGTGCCGAGAATTCCGCCGATCGCCGCGCCGGTCGGCAGCCCGACGAGGCAGCCGACGACAACGCCGAGCAGACCGAGCGCGCATCCGACCACCGCACCGATGGCGGTGCCGACGAATCCGCCGATCGCGGTCGCGAGACCGAAGTAGGTGGAGAAGTCGGTCAGGGCGCGCTGATTCTCGACCGGCGAAGCGATCGGTTTCACGACCGGCTTCACGTTCAGCGGCTGATCGGTGGGCAATCCGGCCGGGCGCTCGGGCGTCACCGCGAGCACTTTGCCGTCGTCCTTCAGCTCGGCACTGACGGGAATCGGCTGACCGGTGATCTGGTAGGCCAACGGGAAACTCAGGACGGTGTTGCCCTTGCCGTCCTTGACGTTGACCTGAGTCGGAGCGGCCTCGGCCGGCTGACCGGAAATTTCGGTCGCTACCGCGCCCTCCTGGGACGGAGCCTCCGGCTTGACGAGTTCGAAGGTTCCCCCGTTACCCAGCCGAGCCAGGACGGTGTTGTTCTCCTGTTCGACCGAGTAGCCGATGGCCGCCTCGGTCTGCGCGCCCGGCGCTGCGGGTTCGGCATGCGCGGTACCCAATCCCACAGTCAGGGCGCCGATAGCCAAGGCACCCACCGCAGTAGTGCTGCGGAACTTCATTCGGTTATCCAATCCATCATCAGGTGTTGCGCGCGTACCTGTTCCGCGAGAGCCCACGCATCCCTCAAGTCGCCACTCCGTCCGAGCGACCTGCAAGACCCTCCCCGAGCGGTGTGAAGATACGCACAGCAAGCAGGACGAAGCGAGCCTAATTCAATCACTGGCCAGAAGCGAGAACTGTTTCCCGCCAGTGGAACTAAGCGTGTCCTTGGTTATGGACCGGATTTGCCGGGTTTTACCGTGATAACCGAACCGCGCACACGCGAAACCGCAGCACAGGAGATCTGCGGGTGAATCCGGTCACACAGGTTTTCGAGCCGGAACCCCAGCACGCTGGGGTGCGTCCCGCGCAAGATCATAGAGTGGACAGGTAAGTTACCGGCGGGTAACTTACTGGAAGTTAGGATGCGTGCAACCGCCGACGGCAACAGCCCTGCCGCCGGATGCTCGTTGAACCGAAGGAAGGTCGCGACGTGAATGCCCTGACAGTGACGCTGGGCGCGATAGGGGTGGCGTTCAGCCTGGTGGCTTGGGCGTCATTCATCGGCGGCGTCGGCACAATGGTCCGCGCCATCATGATCGGACAGCCCGCCCCCGACCGCTGGCGGCCGTTCTTTCCCCGCCTGAAGACGATGATCGTCGAATTCCTGGCCCACACGCGGATGAACAAGTTCCGCACCGTGGGCTGGGCGCACTGGCTGGTGATGATCGGCTTCCTCGCCGGATTCATCCTGTATTTCGAGGCGTACGGGCAGACCTTCGAGCCCGAGTTCCACTGGCCGATCTTCGGCGACTGGCACATCTATCACCTCGCCGACGAGCTGCTCGGTATCGCCACCGTGATCGGCATCGTGACGCTGATCGTCATCCGCCAGCTCAATCATCCCCGGGTGCCGCAGCGGTTGTCGCGCTTCAGCGGTTCGCGATTCGGCCCGGCCTACACGATCGAGCTGATCGTGCTCATCGAGGGCCTCGGCATGGTGCTGGTGAAGGCCGGCAAGATCGCCACCTACGGCCACGCCACCGCGTGGACCGACTTCTTCACCATGCAGGTCGCCGAGCTGCTGCCGTCGAGCGTCGCCATGGTGTCGGTGTTCGCGTTCGTCAAGATGGTGTCGGGTAGCACGTTCCTGCTGCTGGTCGGCCGCAACATCAACTGGGGTGTCGCCTGGCACCGGTTCGCGGCCTTCTTCAACATCTATTTCAAGCGCGAGAACGACGGCGGCGTCGCGCTGGGTGCGGCCAAGCCGATGACCTCCGGCGGCAAGGCGCTGCTCGATATGGAGGAGATCGACCCCGACAACGACACCCTCGGTGTCGGCCGGGTCGAGGACTTCTCCTGGAAGGGCTGGCTGGACTTCACCACCTGCACCGAATGCGGCCGCTGCCAGAGCCAGTGCCCCGCGTGGAACACCGGTAAGCCGCTGTCGCCGAAGCTGCTGATCATGTCGCTGCGCGACCACGGCGTCGCGAAGGCGCCGTACCTGCTGGCCGGTGGCCGCAAGGACATGGGCGGCGACGAGGTCGGCCTGGTCGACGCCGAGGGCAAGCCCAACGAAGCCGCGCTGGCGAAGATCTCGGACAAGGCGAAGGCCGAGGCCGAGCGCCCGCTGGTCGGCGGCGAGGACGTCGGCGGCATCATCGACCCCGAGGTGCTGTGGAGCTGCACCACCTGCGGCGCGTGCGTGGAGCAGTGCCCGGTAGACATCGAGCACGTCGACCACATCATCGATATGCGCCGCTACCAGGTGCTGATCGAGTCGGAGTTCCCGACCGAGCTGGCGGGCCTGTTCAAGAATCTGGAGAACAAGGGCAACCCCTGGGGCCAGAACGCCAAGGACCGGCTGAACTGGATGTCGGAGCTGGACTTCGACATTCCGGTGTTCGGCCAGGATGCCGAGAGCTTCGACGGCTACGAGTACCTGTTCTGGGTCGGTTGCGCCGGCGCCTACGAGGACCGCGCCAAGCGGACCACCAAGGCCGTCGCCGAACTGCTGGCCACCGCGGGCGTGAAGTTCATGGTGCTGGGCGCGGAGGAGACCTGCACCGGCGACTCGGCGCGCCGCGCGGGCAACGAGTTCCTGTTCCAGCAGCTGGCCATGCAGAACATCGAGACGCTGAACTCGGTGTTTGAGGGTGTCGAGGATTCGAAGAAGAAGATCGTCGTCACCTGCGCGCACTGCTTCAACGCGCTCAACAACGAGTACCCGCAGGTGGGCGGCACCTACGAGGTGGTGCACCACACCCAGCTGCTGAACCGCCTGGTGCGGCAGAAGAAGCTGGTGCAGGTGAAGCCGGTGTCGGAGAAGGTCACCTACCACGACCCCTGCTACCTGGGCCGGCACAACAAGATCTACAACGCGCCGCGTGAGCTGATGAGCGCCTCCGGCGCGAAGGTCACCGAGATGCCGCGGCACGGCGAGCGGTCCATGTGCTGTGGTGCGGGTGGTGCGCGGATGTGGATGGAGGAGCAGCTCGGCAAGCGGGTGAACCTCGATCGCACCGACGAGGCGCTGGCCGCCCTGGGTGGCGGCAACGAGCCGTCGATGATCGCCACCGGCTGCCCGTTCTGCCGCGTGATGCTCACCGACGGCGTGACCGCGCGCAAGGATTCCGGCGAGGTCGGCCAGGGCGTCGAGGTCGTCGACGTGGCGCAGCTGATGCTGCAGTCGATCGACCGGGTCGAGCCGGGCACGCTGTCGGAGAACCTGAAGGTGATCCAGGAGCCCAAACGGGTTGAGCCGGAACCGGTTTCGGAGCCCGAGCCGGTGGCCGAGGCAGCCCCCGCCGAGCCCAAGCCCGCTCCGGCGGGCAAGGGCCTGGGCATGAAGGGCAGCGGCAAGGCGCCCGGCGGTGGCTTGGGCATGAAGGGCGCGGCCAAGGCGCCCGGCGGCAAGGCACCCGCCGAGGCCGAGGAGTCCGGCGAGGCGTCGGCGGCACCGGCCAAGGGCCTGGGTATGAAGGGCGGGGCGAAAGCGCCCGGCGGCAAGGGCCTTTCCATGAAGGGTGCCGCGAAGGCGCCCGGGGCGAAGGCAACCGAGGCCGAGCCCGCGGCGGAGTCGGCCCCCGTGACCCCGACCGCCAAGCCGGGCGGCCTGGGCATGAAGGGCGGCGCCAAGGCGCCGGGCGGCAAGGGTCTGGCGATGAAGGGCGCGGCCAAGGCGCCCGGGGCGAAGTCGACGCCCGCCGAGTCGGCCGCGTCACCGTCGGACGGTGCCGCATCCACCGAGACCGGCACGGAAACGGCGGCGGCGGAGGCTGCTCCGACCGAGACCAAGCCGACGGTGGCGCCGAAGGGGCTGGCGATGAAGTCCGGTTTCAAGAAGCCCGGAGCCAAGGCGCCGGGAGCGCCCAAGCCCGCGGCCACCGAATCGGCAGCGCCCGCCGAGTCGGCCGCGTCGCCTTCGGAGAGCACCGCACCCTCCGAAACCGGCACGACGGAAACGGCTGCGACGGAAACGGGTCCGGTCGAGTCGAAGCCGACGGTGGCGCCGAAGGGGCTGGCGATGAAGTCCGGTTTCAAGAAGCCGGGGGCCAAGGCGCCCGGTGCGCCGAAGCCTGCGGCGGCCGAACCGGCTGCGGCCGAATCGAGTTCGGCCGAACCGGCAGCCGAGACCGCGCCTGCGCAGCCGGACGAATCCGGCGCGTCGGATGCGGGCAATGGTGATGCGCCCAAGCCTCCGACCGCGAAGCCGGGCGGTCTGGGCTTCAAGTCCGGAGCGAAGGCTCCGGGGCGGAAGAACTGATCCGCTCGTCAGCGCACCCGAGGGTGGCGTCGCCGGTTCCGGCGGCGCCACCCTCGCTCGTTTCCGAGGGCTCGGAGCGCGGTGTCCCGCGGCGGATTCGGCGCGGGAATCAGATTCCCATATGCGGCGAATCGGCCGGAATCATCCGGTTCGCCTCCACCAGAACCGCTTTGGCGTGGCGTTTCGCCGCGCACACCGTGATCGGATGCTCGATGTGCACCTGCATCACGAGATGCGCCTGTTCGGGAGTCCACGATTCGCCGGGCGACGGCGCCGAACACACCATCAGCACCGGGTGAGCCTGCGGCAGCATCAGCTCGACCTTTCTGCAGAACCTATCCGTCGGGTTGCGGGACGCCGAATGGTGTCTGAATGTTCACCGACACAAGAGTCCTATCACCCGCGGAAGCCATGTCCTATCGCGAGTTCGGACCTCGCCGGTGGCGGCGGAATGCTGTGAGGTAGCGGGTACGGCACATGTGGAACGACGATGAGTGAGTTCGGCTCGGGCCGGACACGCCGGGCCGACGCGGCAGTCCTGATAGCCATCGGCAATCATCAGGCACACGCCGATTAAGAAGCAATCTATTCAGCAATAACGAACGACCACGTGTTATACAGCCATCGAAACAGATATGGTTTTCATTTTTCCGATACCCGTACCAGACAGTCGATGCAGCGAACTTTTCGCTATCTTGTGATATGGGTCACAATCACATGTCGGTAACGAGATTACGGAGATTGCCGAGCGCTTCCCATTTCGGCCCGGATATCCGGGCCCGCCCCGTCGACTGCCAAAGTGGGGCGGACCCGGCCGCGGGACGGCGAGGACCGGTCTGCGGTCAGTCCTCGCCCCCGCCTCCCACCGCCAGAGCCGTCGCGATGACCACCGAGAGGGGTGGAAGTTCGTCGTCGCGGCTCGGCGGTCGGACCCAGTGGCACCCTTCCCTGGTCCAACGGCCGAGGCCGGTCGGCAACATCACGGCGCTTCCGGCAACGGGAATGCCGATGTCCGAGCGGTTGAGCACGTCCAGCACCGCGGCGCTGGGACGACTGTCGGGCGCCACCAGAAAACTCCAGCGGATCTGCCGGGCCAGCATCGGCCCGGCGGCGCCCTGTGCGGTGAGGGAGTCCCGGACGCGGCCGGCACATGCGACGGGCAAGTGCACGACGCCGACGCGCCCGGTGATCGGCAGCATGACGAACCCACCGCGCTCGTGCACCGGCAGGCCGTACTCGTGCCGGTAGAACGCCACCCAATCCTCGACGGTCCTGAGTTTCTCCACGTTCACGGCGAGCTCCCTCGATCCTTATCCCAGGATCGCGCCTGTCCCGCCGATCCGAAACGCCCGCACACCCTCCTTGCGCTGCCTTTCCGCTGCCTTTGCCGAGTGATCACCGAAACCGCTGATACCAGGTCGGTTTCGGCTGTGGCTGCGATCACTTCGCGCTCGTACTCTGGAGAACGGAGTTCGTGCGGAAGGGATGACATCGTGGTCCGGCAGTGGTCAGGTAGGGAAGCCCGTGCCCTCCGCGATGCCAAGCGGATGAGTATCCGGGAATTCGCTGCGCACCTGGGTGTGCACGAACGACTGGTCTCGAAGTGGGAGGCGGGGGGCGCTCGGGTCCATCCCCGCCCGGTCAACCAGGCCGCGCTGGACACATCCCTTGCCAGGTCCGACGAGGTCGTGCGGGCACGGTTCGCGGCGTTGGTCGATCAGCCCCTGATCGATCGGCCCGCGCCGGACATCGATTCGCGCCCGGCCGATTCGGCGCGCGCCAAGTATTCGAGCGACGCGGAACTTCTGGCTCTGGTTGACACCGGTGCGATGAGAGGTGATGCGTCGGCCGAGATTTCGGAGAGGGATCTGATCATGGCGGCTGCCCATGAAGCCAGCGAACACGCCGGTCGGGCCGAGATCACCAATGTGGGTGCCACCGCCCTGGAGCAACTCGACGCCGACGTCATGCGCATCGCCAACGACTACGTGCACGTGCCGCCGGTGCCGATGATGGTGGAGATGCTGCGGGTGCGCAGGCGCGTCTACCGACTGCTGGAGGGTCATCAGAGACCTTCGGACACAACGCATCTGTACCTGCTGGCCGGCACGTTGTCCGGGCTGCTCGCCAATGCCAGCACCGACCTGGGCTACCACGATGCCGCCGGTGAGCAGGCCCGCGCGGCCTGGGCCTACGCGGAACTGTGCGGGCACAACGGTTTACGCGCCTGGACCCGCGGCATGCAGGCGCTGATCGAGTACGGATCACACCGCCCGCGGCGCGCGGTGACGCTGGCGCAGAGCGGCCAGCAGTACGCCGAGTCGGCGACGGCACGGGTTCGGCTGCACAATATCGAGGCCCGCATCTGGGCCAAGCTGGGCAGCCCCGCCGACACCGAGCGCTGCATCGGGGCCGCCGACGGCGCCCGCGACGGCAACGGCACCGACAACCTGCACGACGAGGTCGGCGGGGTGTTCGGCTTCAACGAGCCGAAGAGCCAGTACTACGCCGGCGCCACCTATATCCATCTGGGCCAGGCCGCACCGGCGCTGCAGGCCACCCAGCGGGCGATCGAGCTGTACGCCAACGGCCCCGAGGAGCGGCGCTCCTACGGCGCGGAATCCCTGGCGCGCGTGGACAATGCGACCGCGCACCTGATCAACGGCAGTCTCGACGGCGCCGCGGCGGCGCTGACCCCGGTGCTGGAGCTGGCCGAGGACAAACGCATCGCGCAGCTCGAGGAACGGCTCAGCGGGGTGCGGCGGCGCATCGCCGGACCCGAATTCCGCGACGCGAGCGAGGCCCGCCGGCTCGACGAACGCATCGAGGAGTTCTGCGTGGCCAACGCCGCCCGGGGGGCGATCCCGGCCGGGGGCGGCTCCTGAACCAACTGGCACCATGGGACGGGTGAGCCCTACCAGCCAGTCACCTCTGCCCCCGCGGACCCTGGAGCAGTCCACCAAGCTCCAGAACGTCGTCTACGAGATCCGCGGGCCGGTACACGCGCACGCGGCGCGGCTGGAGGCCGAGGGGCACCGGATCCTGAAGCTGAACATCGGCAATCCGGCGCCGTTCGGGTTCGAGGCGCCCGACGTGATCATGCGCGACATGATCGCCGCGCTGCCCTACGCGCAGGGCTATTCGGAGTCCAAGGGGATCCTCTCGGCGCGACGGGCCATCGTGACGCGTTACGAGCTCGTGCCCGGTTTCCCGGAATTCGACGTCGACGACGTCTACCTGGGCAACGGCGTCTCCGAGCTGATCACCATCACCATGCAGGCCCTGCTGGACAACGGTGACGAGGTGCTGCTCCCCGCCCCCGACTATCCGCTGTGGACGGCGATGACCAGCCTGGCCGGCGGCACCCCGGTGCATTATCTGTGCGACGAGTCCAACGGCTGGCAGCCCGATATCGCCGATATCGAATCGAAGATCACCGACAGGACCAAGGCGCTGCTGGTGATCAACCCCAACAATCCGACGGGTGCGGTGTACTCGTCGGAGGTGCTGCAGCAACTGGTCGACCTGGCCCGCAAGCATCGGCTGCTGCTGCTGGCCGACGAGATCTACGACAAGATCCTCTACGACGACGCCAAGCACATCTCGCTGGCTTCGCTGGCGCCCGACCTGCTGTGCCTGACCTTCAACGGCCTGTCCAAGGCGTACCGGGTGGCCGGATATCGGTCCGGCTGGCTGGTGATCACCGGCCCGAAAGAACATGCCGCCGGCTTCCTCGAGGGTATAGATCTGCTGGCCTCGTCCCGGTTGTGCCCGAATGTGCCTGCGCAGCATGCGATTCAGGTGGCACTCGGCGGGCATCAGAGCATCGAGGATCTGATCCTGCCGGGCGGCCGGCTGCTCGAACAGCGCGATGTGGCGTGGGAGAAGCTGAACATGATCCCCGGGGTGTCGTGCGTGAAGCCGAAGGGCGCGCTGTACGCGTTCCCCCGGCTGGATCCCGAGGTGTACCAGATCCACGACGACTCCAAGCTGATCCTGGACCTGCTGCTGCAGGAGAAGATCCTGATGGTGCAGGGCACCGGCTTCAACTGGCCGCAGCACGATCATCTGCGGATCGTGACGCTGCCGTGGGCGCGGGATCTGGCGGTCGCGATCGAGCGGTTCGGCAACTTCCTCGCGAGCTATCGGCAGTGATTCCGGGACAGACCTCGCCGGGCGCCGAAACAGACTGTGAGTACGAATAAGTGCGGCTTTTGAAGACTTAGCTAGCGCAAAGAATGGCCGTTTGTGTACAGTGGGACTCGGCACGGAAGTGCCCCCGGCCGAGCCGCCTACCCCCCTGGGCCGCTCGGCCCTGGATTCGACCGCCTACCCCCCTGGGCCGTCGAATCTCTCGGGCGGCGGAGACATCCCCCTGCTCTCCGCCGCCCCTCCCACCTCGTCCCGTTCTGTGAGCAGCGCGCACCCGCCCTCGCGATGTCGACAATCGAAACCAATTAGGCTCGCAGCGGTCAGGCAGACGACGGACAGGTAAGGGACTCGGTGAGCGACCACCACCACCATCACCACGATCACTCCGGACCGATCGCCATCGGCGACACGGCGGCCAAGGTCGTGGTCGGGCTACTGACCGGCATCGGTGTGCTGGTGCTGATCGGCCTGTTCTGGCTGTGGCCGAGTCACCAGCATGTCGACATTCCGCTGCCGATGCAGAACGGCGGCGGGGGAGCGGTGCACACCGAGGCGGGCACCGTGACCATGCAGGAACTCGGTCCCTGCGGCAGTCTGTCCAACGGTCGTGTGTTCGACGACACCCCGAACCCGCCGCGTGCCAACGGGTACAACTGCCAGCGCAGTCTGATCGCCATCGGTTCCGGACCGGACGAGGGCAAACACACGCTGTTCGAAATCGCGCCCGGGCCGGGACAGCCCGATCTGCGGGTGGGCGACGACATCCGGATCGTCCGCCAGGCCGATCCGGGCGGGACGACCATCTACTCCTTCGACGACTACGCGCGCGGACTGCCGCTGACGATCATCGCGCTGGCGTTCGCCGCGGTCATCGTGATCGTGGCGCGCTGGCGCGGGCTGCGGGCCGTGCTCGGGCTGGGTTTCGCGTTCGGGGTGCTGGTGATGTTCCTGCTGCCCGCCCTGCTGGACGGGAAACCGGCCGTGCCGGTGGCGCTGGTGGCCGGGTCGCTGATTCTGTACGCCGTGCTGTATCTGGCGCACGGGGTGAATCTGCGGACCAGCTCGGCGTTGCTCGGGACGCTCAGCGCGATGGTGCTGGCCGCGGTGCTGTCCTGGGTGGCGCTGAAGATCACCCATCTGACCGGACTGTCGGAGGAGCAGAACGCCAACGTCGCGACGTATCTGCAGCATGTGAGCATCACCGGGCTGCTGCTCGCCGGATTCATCATCGGCTCGCTCGGTGTGCTCAACGACGTCACCATCACCCAGGCGTCGGCCGCGTTCGAACTCGCCGCGCTCGACGAGAAGGCTTCGCGCCGAGAGATTTTCACCGCCGCCATGCGCGTGGGCCGCGACCACATCGCCAGCACCGTGTACACGCTGGTGCTGGCCTACGCCGGTGGGGCGCTGCCGCTGCTGCTGCTGTTCTCGGTGGCCGGGCGCTCGTTCCGGGACGTGCTCACCGGCGACGCGGTGGGGATCGAGATCACCCGATCCGCCGTCGGCGGCATCTGCCTGGCCCTGTCGGTGCCGCTAACCACGGCGATCGCGGTGATGCTGGCCCGGCCGCTCGGGTACGCGCCCGCCTCCGCCTCGCCGCGCCGGTCCCGCCGTGTTCGTGGCGCCGAGTCGCGAAGCGGAGCGCCCGCGCGCGGCCCGGAATCGAAAGTCGATGCGGCACAGCGTGGTTCGGCCGCCGAGCGATCACGCGCCGCAGCCGGGGCCGCCGCGGTGACCCGTCGGTCGCGCCGCGAAACCACCGCGCCGCCCGAGGCATTCGATGGTTTCGAGGACGACGCCACACCGCCCGAAGGCTTTTCGGCCTATCCCGCGCCGGAACACCCTCGCGAGGGCCAGGACGGCCGCTCGAGTTATCCCCATCGCTCCACAGGCGGCGCGGTGGACAACCCCCGCCACTACCCGTACACCGAATCCGACTATGCGCCTTCGGATTCCGACCATGCGGAACCCGGCTACGCACCCCCCGAACCCAGCAACGCGGAACCCGGCTACGCACCCCCCGAACCCGGCTATGCGGAACCCGGCTACGCACCGTCCGATCCTGGCTATGCGGAACCTGGCTATGCGGCTTCGAATCCGGGCTACGCGGAGCCCGAGTACACGCCTTCGGATACGGGCTACGCGGAGCCCGGTTACACACCTTCCGCGCCCGGCTTCCCGGAGCCCGGTTACACACCTTCCCAACCGGGTTATGCGCCTTCAGATCCCGCGTATGCCGAGCCTGGTCACACACCTTCCGGGCCGGGCTATGCCGAGCCCGGGTATGCGGAGCGCGGCTACCCGACACCGTCCGAACCTGGTTACGCGGGGCCCGGCTACACGCCTTCCGAGCCCGAGCCGGGCTATGCCGCCGAGCCCGGGTATGCGCCGCGGCATGGTGAGCAGAGGCCGTCCGACCATGACTGGTTCACCCCGCCTGCCGAAGACGACCGTCCGGGCGCGCCCCGGCGGCTCGGGAACGATCCGGACGACTACGGTCGCCGGTGGCCGCGCGACGGCAGCCCGGACGGTTACTGAAGCGTTCCGGCTCAGCGCCGCTGGGGTGGCGCGCCGGGGGGCGGGAACTGCGGGAGCAGGGGCGGGATGGTGGGCACGACGATCGGCGGCAGGCCGGGGACGACGATCGTGTTCGGCCCGGGCGGGGGCGCTTCGGCCTCCGTGGTGGGCGCCGCCCGCTGCGGGGGCGGCGGCGCGGCGACCGAGGCGTTGGTGGTGTCGGTCGGCGCGGGTGTGTTCGAGGGCTCGCGCGCCGCGGAGTCGGGCGCGCTGGTAGGAGCCGAACTCGGCGCCGAGTTGCTGTGCGAATCGCCTTGCAGCACTTGCGGACCCCAGCCGAGGCCCAGCCCCACGGCGGCGACCACCACCAGCGCGCCCACCGCGATACCCGCGACGCTCAGCTCGCGCCGCCGCCCGAACGCCAGGTCCCGCATCGGGCCGTGCGCCGGATCGCGGTCCGCACCGCGCCACCGCCGCCGCGCGGGCGCGTGCTCCGCCAGCCACACCGGGGTCAGCTGCTCGGTCTCGGGGTCGATGATCGCGGACTGGGCGATGGGATGCGACGGCCGCGCCAGCAGCGCCGCACCACGCGCCACCACCGTCTCCGGCTGCGGCGGCACCCGCACCGGCATCCCCAGCCAGCGCTCCAATACCCGTGGCACCAGCGGAATCCGGGCACAGCCGCCGATCGCGACGACCGCCTGCACCGCCTGCTCGGACCGCATGATCACATCGCGGGTCATCCGCGCCGACGACTCGACGGCCAGCATGATCAGCGCCTCGAAGTTCTCCTGCGACAGCAGCACCAGACCGTGCTCGGACGGTAACGCGACGGCCGTCGTCACCGACAGCTGCTCCTTCGCCCGGCGGCACAGCGTGTCCAACTCGGCCAGGCCGTCGGGGTCCGGCGGGTGGGCGATCCGGCCGGAGGCGATCTGCTGTTCGCGAATCAGCGAATCCAGGTACTCGCCGCTGATGTCGCTGGTGCGTTCGCTGTAGTGGACCTGGCGCTCGGCGATGTCGACGACGCTCACCGACAGTCCGGAGCTGCCGAGGTCGTAGAGGGCGATGGTGCGCAGGCCCGACAGCGCGCCGGCGGCCTGCAGAAACTCCACGGCCGCCACCACTTCCGGCACCAGTTCGTAGTTGGTGAGCTGGAGCCGGGCCAGCGCGCCGCGAACGGAGCGCGCGTGCTGTTCGGAACGGTAGGCCACCGCGGTGGCGGACTCCGGCCCGGTGGCGAGCGCGCCGGCGACCGCTTCGGCGGCGACATCCTCCACGCGCCGCTCGCCCACCAGCGCGGTGTGCAGGTCGAACCGGTCCGGGTCGAGATGGTCGGCGGTGTTCCCGGCGTGCGGGCGTGCGACGCGAACGGCGTCGGTCCCCACCGAGACTCCCAGTACCGAACTCATCTGCTGCCCATCTCGTTCCACTCCACGATGTGCGTGAAGCCGCCGCCTCTGATCTTCGAAACACGGATGGCCGGCGCTGATTCGGACTCAGTATATTGCGGCGTTCACGGGCCCCGACGCGTTACGCGAACCGCCTCCTCCGATCCGTCGTGCACGCCGCGGGGTGTCGTCACTTTACCTGTTCGACACACTACGATGTGCCGAGCCCCGCGTACACCCATCCGGCGTCGCGCCAGGTGGCGCGTTCGAGACAGTTGCGGCCGTCGATGATGGACCGGGCCCGCACCACGCCATCCAGATCCTGCGGCCGCAACGCCGTGAACTCCGCCCATTCGGTGAGCACCAGCACCACGTCGGCGCGGTCGCACGCCTCGGTGACGGAGGTGGCGTAGTTCAGCGTGGGGAACACCTTGCGCGAGTTCTCCAGCGCCTTCGGGTCGTACACCGTGACCACGGCGCCGTGCAGCTGGATCATGCCCGCGACATTGAGCGCGGGTGAATCGCGCACATCGTCGGATTCGGGTTTGAAGGCCGCGCCGAGCACCGCCACGTTGGCGCCGAGCAGCGAACCGCCGCACGCCTTGGCGGCCATGTCGACCACCTTGGTGCGGCGGCGCATGTTGATGTTGTCGACCTCGCGCAGGAACGCCAGCGCGTGGTCGGCGCCCAGCTCACCGGCGCGGGCCATGAACGCTCGAATGTCCTTGGGCAGGCAGCCGCCACCGAAGCCGAGGCCCGCGTTGAGGAACCGGCGGCCGATGCGGGCGTCGTAGCCGAGGGCATCGGCCAGCACGGTCACGTCGGCGCCGGTGGCCTCGCACACCTCGGAGACGGCGTTGATGAACGAGATCTTCGTCGCCAGGAAGGCATTCGCGGAGACCTTCACCAGTTCGGCGGTGGCCAGGTCGGTCAGCAGGAACGGGACCTGCGCGGTGATCAGCTCGGCATAGATCTCGCGCACGAGATCGGCCACCCAGGCGGAGTTCTCGCGCTCGCGATCGACACCCAGCACCAGGCGATCCGGCCGCACGGTGTCCTGCACGGCGAAACCCTCGCGCAAGAACTCCGGATTCCACGCCACCTCGACGTCCACGCTCGCCGCGGCCCGCGCCCGCCGGCCGAGTTCGACCGCGGTACCGACCGGCACCGTGGATTTCCCGATGATCACCGCCGGGCGCTGCAGCATCGGCGCCAGCGAATCCACCACGGCGTGCACGTATTTGAGGTCGGCGGCGTATTCGCCCTTCTTCTGCGGCGTGCCCACGCCCAGGAAGTGCGCGTCGGCGTGCGCGGCCGCCTCCTCGTAGGAGGTGGTGAACCGCAGCCGCCCGGCGTCCAGGTTGCGCCGCAGCACATCCTCGAGTCCGGGCTCGTAGAACGGCACCACCCCGTCGGACAGTTTCGCGACCTTGCCGGGGTCGATGTCCACCCCCACCACTTCGTGTCCGAGCTCTGCCATGCACGCGGCATGGGTGGCTCCCAAGTACCCTGTCCCGAAAACCGTGAGACGCATGATCGATTGGTAAGCGTCCGCGATGGCCGCATCGCGTCATCGAGGCGAGTCTGCGCACAACAACTGGTGTACATGCGGAAACCGCCAGGTCACCGGGGTCGCCCCGGTGGGTGGATAGCATCGGCTGGTGCGCAGGTGGTGGGGTGTCGGGGCCACGGCGGCGGCCGCCGCCGTGGTGGCGGCGCTGTGGCCGGTCTATGTGCGCCCGCAGGTGGACCGGCCCGCGCGGGCCGACGCGATCATGGTGCTGGGCGGCGCCCACGACGGTCGCGAGGAGCTCGGACTGCGGCTGGCGCGGGACGGGTACGCACCGGTGGTGGTGTTCTCCGACCCCTACGAGCACAGCCCGCGCATGAACCGGATCTGCCACGGCGGATACAGCTTTCGGGTGGAGTGTTTCGACCCGGAGCCGCGGACCACGCGCGGCGAGGGGCGGGAGCTGGCCGCACGGGCGCGGGCAGGCGGCTGGCAACGGGTGATCGTGGTGACGTTCACGCCGCACGTGTCCCGCGCGCGCTATGTCCTCGGAAAGTGCTGGGGCGGAGAGATTCTCGTGGTCGACGCCCGGCCGCACGTGTCGATCGGGCGGTGGGTGTACAACTATCTCTACCAGTCGGCGGGCTACGTCAAAGCCTTCGCCGAGGATTGCTAGCGAGTCGCGCCGTTCTCATCCCACGATGTGACGTAACGGACCCGTAACTGCGCGGCAAAGCCGACTCTACATTCACCCAGGACCCTCACATTTCGAGCCTGCTCTTTCGGGCTGGATTGAGGAGTATCTGTGGTCGAGGTAGACAACCGCCGGGCGAATTCGGTCGCGGCGACGAAGGAAACGCTGGAGGATTACACGCTGCGGTTCGCGCCGCGCAGCTATCGCAAATGGAGTCCGGCGGTGGTCGGCGTCTCGGCACTCGGCGGCATCGCCTATCTGGCCGACTTCTCCATCGGCGCCAACGTGGGCATCGCCAACGGCACCGGCAACGCGCTGCTGGGTATCGGCATCTTCGCCGTCGTCATCATGCTCACCGGGTTTCCGCTGTCCTATTACGCCGCGCGCTACAACATCGACCTGGATCTGATCACCCGCGGCAGCGGTTTCGGTTACTACGGGTCGGTCGTCACCAATCTGGTGTTCGCGTCGTTCACCTTCATCTTCTTCGCCACCGAGGGCTCGATCATGGCGCAGGGGCTCGAATTGGGGCTGCACATTCCGCTGTGGCTCGGCTATCTGGTCTCCACGCTGATCATTTTCCCGCTGGTCATCTACGGCATGAACACGCTGGCGAAGTTGCAGGTGTGGACGACGCCGCTGTGGTTGCTGCTGATGGTGCTGCCGTTCCTGTTCCTGGTGGTGCGGCACCCCGATTCGGTCGGCACGTTCTTCGCCTACGGCGGCAAGGACGGCAGCGGGGTGAGCCTCACCGGCGCGCTGCTGGCCGCGGGCGTATGCCTGTCGCTGATCGCCCAGATCGCCGAGCAGATCGACTACCTGCGATTCATGCCGCCGAAAACGCCGGAGAACTCCCGTAAATGGTGGAGCTGGATGCTGCTGGCCGGACCCGGCTGGGTGATCTTCGGCGCGATCAAGCAGGTGGTCGGCCTGTTCCTGGCGGTGTACCTGATCGCGAGCCTGCCCGGCGCGCAGGACATCGCGAATCAGCCGGTGCACCAGTTCCTGGAGATCTATCGCGATATGGTGCCGTCCTGGCTGGCGATGACGCTCGCGGTGGTGCTGGTGGTCATCAGTCAGATCAAAATCAATGTCACCAACGCGTATTCGGGCTCGCTGGCGTGGACCAATTCCTTCACCCGGGTCACCAAGACCTATCCGGGACGGCTGGTGTTCCTGGGCCTGAACCTGGTGATCGCACTGGTTCTGATGGAAGCCAACATGTTCGAGTTCCTCAACGACATCCTCGGCTTCTACGCCAACTGCGGCATCGCCTGGATCGTCACCGTGGCAACGGATATCGCGGTCAACAAGTATCTGCTGAAGATCTCGCCGAAGCAGCCGGAATTCCGCCGCGGCATGCTGTACGACTTCAACCCGGTCGGCCTGGTCGGCTTCGGACTGTCGGCGGTGCTGTCGATCGCGACCTTCTTCGGCGTCTTCGGCGCGACGCTGAAGCCGTACTCACCGATCGTCGCGGTGGTGATCGCGTTCGTGGCCACGCCGCTGACCGCCCTCGCCACCAAGGGCAGGTACTACCTGCGCCGCACCGACGACGGCATCGCCCTGCCGATGTTCGACGAGCACGGCAATCCCTCCGGGGAGACCCTGCCCTGCGCGGTCACGGGTCTGGAATTCGAGCGTCCGGACATGATCGCCTCGGCGGTCCCGGGCCCCGAGGGCGAGATCCAGTACATCAGCTCCCTGGCGCTGTCCACGGACAAGTCCGGCAACCACGTGCTGCCGCAGGACTAGCGACTCACCCAGCCGGGCGGATCAGGAACCGTTGGGCTGCACGAAGTTCAGGTAGGCGCGGGAGGGTGTGGGCCCGCGCTGACCCTGATACTTCGATCCCGCGGCCGTACTGCCGTACGGATGCTCGGCCGGGCTGCTCAGGCGGAACAGGCACAGCTGGCCGATCTTCATGCCCGGCCACAGCGTGATCGGCAGGTTCGCCACATTCGACAGCTCCAGGGTGATGTGGCCGCTGAAACCCGGGTCGATGAAACCGGCGGTGGAGTGCGTGAGCAGGCCCAGGCGCCCCAGGCTGGACTTGCCCTCGAGACGCCCGGCCAGGTCGTCGGGCAGCGTGCACACCTCCAGCGTGGAGCCGAGCACGAACTCGCCGGGGTGTAGCACGAACGGTTCCCCGTCGACGGGCTCGACGAGGCTGGTCAGCTCGTCCTGCCGCTGCGCCGGGTCGATGTGGGTGTACCGAGTGTTGTTGAATACCCGGAACATTCGGTCCAGGCGCACATCGATGCTCGACGGCTGGACCAGTTTCGCCTCGAACGGTTCCAGCGCGAGCCGGCCCGCGGTCAGCTCGGCACGAATGTCGCGATCGGAAAGCAGCACGCCGAAGAGCCTAATGACAGCGCTCGCGGACCCCGACACCCGCCTACAGCGGCGTCCGCATCAGCATCACGTTGTACTGCCGATGCTGCGTGACCAGGAAGTACAGGTCGCTGCCGGTCTGGTACGGGTAGATCATCGGGGCGTAGGCACTGGGCAGCTCGCGGGTGTCGATGAGCACGCGCGGCTCGCTCCACGGGCCCTCCGGCGCGGGCGCGGTCCGCATCACCACCGAGTTGGTCGGGTCGGTGGTCATCATGATGTACTGCCCCAGATACTGGTTCCACATCACCGAAAGTTCGCCCACGCCGCCGACGATCGGCTTGGCGGCGTTGACGTCGTTGAGTTTCCAGGCGCCGCCGTCCCAGTATTCGTAAGCGTCGATGTTGGCGATGTCGGCTTCCTTCACCCGGGCGACGAATCCCGGATTGTCGCGCCCGGCGGGCGTGCCGTACCGGTACACGAAGCCGTCGGACTTCAGGAACGCCGCCTGCTGGAAATTGTGGAAGCCGCCCTCGTCGGCGCGGCGGGTGGTGGGCAGCTGCGCCCAGGTCTGGCCGCCGTCACCGGAGACGGCCAGGGTGGAGAAGTTGGTGTCCCAGTGCCCGTTCGGCCCCCAGTCGCGCACCGACATCATGCTCATGTACTGCACCCCGCCCACCGAGATGCCCGCGGTCGGGATGAAGCTGATCTCGATGCCGGGGATCTTCGGGCTGGGCAGCGGATTGTCGACGAAGCTGGTGTAGCGGATGCCGTCGGCGGGACTGACCCCGGCGGGACTGCGGAACAAGACGTTCGAGCGCCACGCCCACATGCTGCCCGCCAGCAGATTCGGCACGCCCAGCCCGGCGGTGTCGCCGTAGGCGGTGAGCATCTGCCCGCGCCCGTCGTCCCACATGATGCCGAGGTCGGTGCCGAGCACGTTGCTGTCCTGGGTGCGGTTCGGAGAGGCCATGCCCGTCATCTGGTAGACGGCCTGGGTGGCGCCGCCGAGGTGCGGCAGGCCGTTGACGCCGTTCAGTCCGGGAATCGGGTTGATGTTGTTCGGGTCCGCGCCCGCCGGCGAGGCCGACAGGGCCAGCAGCGCGACCGCCGCGCACGCTCCGGCAAGTGCTGGCAGTCTCCTCATGCTCCGCTCCCCTTCCGATTGTGACGCCGTGGGTATTGTGCCCGTTCCGGCCCGCCGATGTGTGGTATGCGAGCGGCCCGATTATCACATCGCCGTCACGGATAGGGGTCGTTACGGCAACGCAGCCCCGCCACCGGTGGTGAATCCGGTTGCGGGGCTTCGTTGTCGAACAGGGAGTTCAGCGCATCGGGGCGATCAGAACGCCGCCTCGTCCAGCTCCATGATGTCGTTGTCCAGGTTGGACAGCACCGCGCGAGTCGCGGTGAGTTCCGGCAGCACGTTGCGGGCGAAGAACTGCGCGGTGGCTACCTTGCCCTCGTAGAAGGGCTCGGTGGCGCCGTTGTCGAGGGCCTTGATGGCGACCTCGGCCTGCTGCAGCAGCTGCCAGCCGATGAGCAGATCGCCCACGGCGAGCAGGAACCGCACCGAACCCAGGCCGACCTTGTACAGCTCGTCCGGGTTCTCCTGGGCGGCCATCAGGTGGCCGGTCAGGGTGGCGGCCATGCCCTGCACATCCTCCAGGGCGGTGGCCAGCAGCTTGCGCTCGGCCTTGAGCCGGCCGTTGCCGCCCTCACGCTCGATGAACTTCTGGACCTGTCCGGCCACGTGCGCCAGCGCCACACCGCGGTCGCGGGCGATCTTGCGGAAGAAGAAGTCCTGCGCCTGGATGGCGGTGGTGCCCTCGTAGAGGCTGTCGATCTTGGCGTCGCGGATGTACTGCTCGATCGGGTAGTCCTGCAGGAAGCCCGAACCGCCCAGCGTCTGCAGCGACTCGGTCAGGTACTGGTAGGCCCGCTCGGAGCCGACGCCCTTGACGATCGGCAGCAGCAGGTCGTTCACGCGGGCGGCCAGGTCGGCGTCCGCGCCCGAAACCTGTTCGGCCACAACGGCATCCTGATGCGCGGCGGTGTACAGGTACACCGCGCGCAGACCCTCGGCGTACGCCTTCTGCATCGCCAGGCTGCGGCGCACGTCGGGGTGGTGGGTGATGGTGACGCGCGGCGCGGTCTTGTCGGTCATCTTGGTCAGGTCCGCGCCCTGCACGCGCTGCTTGGCGTACTCCAGCGCGTTCAGGTAACCGGTCGACAGGGTCGCGATGGCCTTGGTGCCCACCATCATTCGCGCGTGCTCGATGACCTCGAACATCTGCGCGATGCCGTTGTGCACCTCGCCGACGAGCCAGCCCTTGGCCGGGATGCCGTGGCCGCCGAAGGTGACCTCACAGGTGGCCGAGACCTTCAGGCCCATCTTGTGCTCGACGCCGGTGACGAACACGCCGTTGCGTTCGCCCAGTTCGCCGGTCTCGTGGTCGAAGTGGAACTTCGGCACGAAGAACAGCGACAGGCCCTTGGTGCCCGGGCCGGCGCCCTCGGGGCGGGCCAGCACCAGGTGCATGATGTTCGGGAACAGGTCGTCGGAGTCGGCGGAGGTGATGAACCGCTTGACGCCCTCGATGTGCCAGGAGCCGTCCTCCTGCTGCACGGCCTTGGTGCGGCCCGCGCCCACATCGGAACCGGCGTCGGGCTCGGTCAGCACCATGGTGGCGCCCCAGCCCTGCTCGACGGCGATCTGCGCCCACTTCTTCTGCTCGTCGGTGGCGCTGTTGAAGAAGATGTTGGCGAAGCCGGGGCCCGCGGCGTACATGAACGCGGCGGGGTTGGCGCCCAGCACCAGCTCGGCGATCGCCCAATAGGCGCTGCGGGGGAACTTGATGCCGCCCAGCTCCTCGGCGACGGCGTAGGAATCCCAGCCGCCCTCCTGCAAGGTGCGGTAGCTCTTCTTGAACGACTCCGGCAGCGACACGCTGTGCGTCTCCGGGTCGAAGACCGGGGGGTTGCGGTCGGCGTCGGCGAACGACTCGGCCAGCGGGCCCTCGGCGAGACGACGAACCTCGTTGATCATCTCCTTGACGGTGTCGGCGTCCAGGTCGCCGAATGCGCCGCTGTCCAGGATGGAACCCAATCCCAGGACCTCGAAGAGGTTGAACTCCAGGTCCCGGACATTGCTCTTGTAGTGACCCATTTTCTCTCCGTTGAGGTTGGTGCGGTCCGGTTGTGCCGTTCCCGCCCGTTGTGTCCACCGGTAGCCGTCAGCCTGCTACTCGCGGGTAACTTACACTGTATATTACCGACGGGTAATCCGGGTTTCAACGGGTTGAGCGGCCGATGTGACGCGATGAACAGTTGACAGGCCGGTACGACGCGCGGGACGAGGTGCCCGGTGACGCTCCCGGGAGTCCGCCGACCAGCGGGTTACCGTGTGGGCGTGCGCATCGACACGAGTGCCGGACCCGCGGAAATCGAGTTGGACCGCCCGCCACGCGCCACGTTCCTGCTGCTGTTGACCCACGGGTCCGGCGGCGGGGTCGACGCGCGTGATCTGCTGGCCGTGCGCGATTGCGCGGTCGGCCTCGGCGGCGCGGTGGCGCGGGTGGTGCAGCCCTACCGGGTCGCGGGACGGCGCGCACCCGGCTCCGCGGCCGTCCAGGACGCGGCCTGGCTCGAGATCGTCGCCGCGCTCCGCAAGAAGGTGCGCAGGGTGCCCCTGATTCAGGGCGGCCGCAGCAACGGCGCCCGGGTAGCCTGCCGCACCGCGGTCGAAGCCGACGCGAAAGGCGTTGTGGCCCTGTCCTTCCCGCTGCACCCTCCGGGTAAGCCGGAGAAGACCCGCCGCGAGGAACTCCTGGCCGCCCGCCCGATCGAGGTGGTCGTGATCAACGGCGACCGCGACCCCTTCGGCGTCCCCGCCCCCGCCGACGCCGCTGACGTGAAAGTCGTCCCCGGCCAACCACATTCGTTCCGCTCCGGCTTCGACCTGATCACGGCGACCGTCGAGCCCTGGCTGCTGCGGTGGAGCGAGAAGGGTTGAACCCCGGCCGATCGTGACCGGTCAGGCCGGGGCGTCCACCGCCTGCTGCTCCAGATCGGGGACCGTGCTGGTGGCGACGACGAGGGCGTCGATGGCGTCGCCCGCTTCGGTGGGGCGCAGGACGCGGTCGGCGACGCGGATTCGGATGTGGTCGCCGGCCGCGGCCAGGTCGGCGCGGATGTCGTGCGGGGTGAACAGGATCGAGGGGTCCTGGGGGCCGCCGTGGCCCTCGGTGATGTTGGTGGTGTCGTGGCCGAGGACGAGCAGGGTGCCGCCGGGCGAGAGCAGGTCGGCGAGGTGGCCGAGCAGGGCGCGGCGCGGGGCGGGTGGCAGATGTAGGTAGACGAGCAGGATCAGTTCGAACGGGCCGGTGAGGCCCGCCGCGGCCGGGTCGGTGACGTCGGCGCACTGCCAGTCGATGCGACCACGCACCGAGCGGGACAGGCGCGACGCGATCGTGCGGCCCTTGTCGATGGCGACCTGGGAGAAGTCGACCGCCCGGACCTGCCAGCCGTGCGTGGCCAGCCACACCGCGTTGCGCCCCTCACCGCAGCCCAGATCCAGTGCGCGCGGCAGCGGCGGGGGCGCCTCGCCCGGGGCGTCCGGCTGCAGCGTGATCCGCCGCTCCAACCCGTGCACGTGCTCGACCACGGTGCCGTTCGGCGGTGCGCCCCATACCAATTCGCTCTGCGCGTAGCGCGCATCCCATTCGGCCGCGTCCATGGGACCGAGTGTATGGCGCGCCGATTACAGCGTGGTGCGCATCAGGACGACGTTGTACTGGCTGTGCACGGTGGTGAGGAAGTACAGGTCACGGCCGGTCTGGTACGGGAAGATCGACGGGGCGTAGGCGGTGGGGAGTTCCCGCGTGTCGATCAGCACCTCGGGGTCGGTCCACGGGCCCTCCGGCGCGGGCGCCGTCCGCATCACCACCGAATTCCAGGGGTCGGTGGTGAGCATGATGTACCGGCCGAGGTACTGGTTCCACATCACCGACAACTCGCCCACACCGCCGGTGATCGGCGCGGCCGCGTTCACATCGCCCTTGACCCAGCGTCCGCCGTCCCAGTACTCGTATTCGCCGAGATCCTCGATCGCGCCCTCGCGCACCCGCGCCACGTAGGCCGAATGATTGCGGCCCGACGGGGTGCCGTACTCGTAGACCCAGCCGTCGGACTTGGTGAAGGCGTTCATCTGGAAGTTGGCGTTGCCACCCTCGTTGGGGCGCCGGGTGAAGCCCAGGTCGGCCCAGGTCTCACCGTTGTCCGCCGAGGCGGCGAGGCCGGAGAAGTTGGTGGTCCACTGCCCCACCTCGTCCCAGCTCTGCACCGACATCAGGCTCATGTACTGCACGCCGCCCACCGAGATGCCCGCCGTCGGGATGCGGCTGATCTCGATGAACGGGATCTTGGGACTGGGAATCAGATCGCGGGCCTGGCCGAACATGTCGCGGACCACGCTGTCGAAATAGATGCCGTTCGACGGGTCCTGGGTATGGCTGCGCACCAGGATGTTGCTGCGCCAGGCCCAGGTGCTGCCGGCCAGCAGGTTCGGCAGGCCGACACCCGCGGTGTCGCCGAACGCGGTGAGCATCTCGCCGTTTCCGTTGTCCCACATGATGCCCAGATCGGTGCCGAGCACGTTGTAATGCTCGGTATTGTTCGGGCTCGCCATTCCGGTCAACTGGAATACCGCGCGCGAGCGGCCGGGCAGTTGTGGCAGTCCATTGGTGCCGTTCAGCACGGGAATCGGATTGATGGCGTTGGGGTTTGCCACGGCCGGCGCGGTGACGGTGAGGAGCAAGGCCGAGGCGCCCGCCATCGCGGACAGCAGGATCGAAACAGTCCTGGTCAAGTCGGTGAGCCCTCCGGATTCTGGCCGAAGCGCGGGTGCGGCCCACCGCGGACTGGCTTGTGATGCCGCACACGTTTATCGACTGGCTGGCATAAGCGAGCAAATGCTAGCAGCGAATCTCGCCGGAATGCGTTTACCGCACCGAGGTTCGGGGCACTGCACAGTTTCCGGGGGAAATTGTCTAAAAATTCGACAATGCCTGCCGCACGATCAGCGGCAGTTGTGTGGCGCGTTCGATACCGAGGGTGCGGCGCACCCCGGCGTGCCAGCTCCGGTCGAACAGCCGCTTGGCGCTCGCCACCGCGTGCGGCGAGCGGGCCGCGATCCGGTCGGCCAGTTTCTCGGCGGCCGCGCGCGGGTCGGCGGTCACCTCGGTGATCAACCCGATGCGCTCGGCGTAGGCGGCGTCCACCGGATCGGCGGTCATGGTCAGCAGCAGCGCCTTGTCGATACCGATCAGCCGCGACAGCGTGGCGGCGCCGGTCATGTCCGGGATCAGGCCGTGCCCGGCCTCCATTACCGCGAAGTCCGCGTCCGGGGTGGCGAAGCGGATGTCCGCGGCAAGCGCCAGCTGCAACCCGCCGCCGAAGCAGTGCCCGTGCACGGCCGCGATCACCGGCTGCGGCAGTCGCCGCCACGTCCAGCACGCCTCCTGAAAGGTGTTGGTGCCCAGCCACGGAATCGGCACGAAGTTCCGGACGATGGTCAGCGGGTCGCCAACGGCCTTCGCGATGTCCAGACCGCTGGAGAAGCTGGGGCCGTTGCCGGACAGGATCACCGCGCGGATGTCGTCGCGCCTGCCGACGACGCGGGCCACCCGCACCAGGTCGCGCAGCATCTCGATGGTCAGGCCGTTGTGCTTGCCGGGACGGTCCAGGGCGACATGGGCCCGGTCGCCGTCGACGGTCAGGGACACATTGCTCATGACGGACTCCCGGTGCTCGCGTCCAGTTGATCGAGAATGACCCGGGCGCAGCGTTCCGGATCGTCGTAGAACGGGGTGTGGCCGCTGCCGGGCAGCGTGCGGTGGCGGGCGCCGGGCAACCAGGCGCGGGCGCGGCGACTCTGTGTGGCATGGGTGAGCAGGATGTCGCGGTCGCCCCAGGCGACGGTGACCGGGATCCGGTCCAGGCGCCCGCCGTGCTGCAGCCGCGCGTCGTCGAAAGAGGCCAGGGCGCTGTCGAATCCGGGCGCGTACATGGCGCCGTGCGCGGTGTCGAGCGCGACCTGCGGCGGGACGGCCCACGGCTTGCCGAACACCAGGCTCAGGAAGGTGGTGCGGCCCGCGGGCGTGCCGAGGATCGCCGGCAGCGCCCGGCGCATGCGCAGGCCCAGCGCTTTCGATACACCCAGTGAACGCTGGCACCACACGCGCCCGGCGACCGACCAGAATCCGATCGGCGAGAAGGCGGTGACCGAGCGGGCCAGGCCGCGGGCGCCGAGGTTCAGCACGATCAGCCCGCCCATGGAATTGCCCGCCAGATGCGGCCGCTCGAGTCCCTGATCGGCGAGGAAGGCGGCGAGGGCGTCGGTGAGCTCGTCGACGGTGGTGCGTTCGAGCGGGGCGGACGCGCCGAACCCGGGCAGGTCGACGGCGAACACCTCGAACGACCGCGCCAGCGTGTCGATGACCGGCTCCCACACCTGCCACCGGCTACCGACTCCGTGCACCAGGACCAGCGGTTCGCCCGCACCGACTCGGTGGTGGTTCAGCATTCTCTTCAACTCCCCGCGCCGGGTGATGGACGGCGCCAACAGTAGCAACGATTGGCGCTGCGCCAACAGGTTGCGCGACAGTGCTTCCGCACGATTTTCCGGTCACCGACTGTTCCCGGCCCGCGCGATACGGCAGGATCACGACGGCGGTTGTGCCGCCGCACGACACACCACATTGCATGAAACGAGGAACCGTTGAGGATTTCGCTGATTGCCGCCGCGCTCGTCGCCCTGCCACTACTGGCGGGGTGCGGCGGCTCGGATCATTCGGAGCACGAGTCGAAGATCACCCAGGCGGATCTGTCCAAGGCCCTGCAGGACAGCGGCCTGAAGGATGCCGCGATGGCCGACTGCGCCGCCAAACACTATGTGGACGAGGGCATTTCGCAGGACGGGCTGAAGATCATGACCAAGCCCGGCACCAACGCGCAGACCTCCGACCCGGCCGCGATGGGCCTGAGCCAGGACGACGCCGCCAAGGCGCAGTCGGCCACCAAGGCGATCGTCAAGGAGTGCCTGCAGCAGTGAGTTCGGGTCCGGTTCCCCCACCGGACATGTCCGAATATTTCCACCCGAAAATGGCGCGAAGTTTGCTGGACACTCGCTAAGCTGTTCGCGTCTCCGCAGTGAGATGCCCTGCAGAGCGGGCCGCGATTGCCCCCGCGGCCCGCTGTCGCATCCGTCCGATGTCGTCTCCCGAGGGGGAAGATGATGCTCAGCCTGATCGCTTCGAGGTCTCCTGCGGAGCAACTGCTTTCGGACATTCGCGCCGCCGGGTACACCGTCGAGGAGTTCATCGCGCTCCTGCGGGTGGACCCGATCGAGGACACCCGGCCGTTGCCCCCGATAACGGACAACGAGTTCTGGGTGATTCCGCCCCGCCGCGCGGGCTGAGGCGAAGCTACTCGGATTTCGGCGCGCGCTTGCGCGGGGTCGCGGAGCGCGGCGGTTGGGCGCGCATGTGGTCGCGGACCCGCGTCATGATCTCCCCCAGTTCGGTGACGTCGCGCGGGGGTAGCGGGTCGAAGAGCATCCGGCGGGTCACCTCGACGTGGCCGGGCAGCACCTGTCGCACCCGGGCCGAGCCCGCCTCGGTAATGGTGACGATGGTGGCGCGCTGATCGTCCGGGCTGGGCGCGCGGGTGATCAGGCCCGCCCGTTCCAGCAGACCGGCCTGGTGGGTGAGGCCGCTGCGGCTGTAGACGACGCCGTCCGCCAGCTCGGTCATGGTCAGCTGTCCCTCGGCCCCGGCGAGCCGGGCCAGCACCTGGAACTGCACGTAGCTGAGATCGCCCGCGGTGCGCAACTGCTGTTCCACCGCGTGCTGCAGCAGGCTGACCGCCTCCATGAGCGCGAAGTACGTGCTCAGCTCTTCCGGCTGCAAAGGTTCGGCCACATCCTCATCCTAAGTGCTTCGACGTCGAAGCTATGTGACCGCCTTCACAGCACCTATGCCTTTTGCTTCGATATCGAAGCAGTTACTCTTCTCAACATGCTTCGATATCGAAGCACATTGAGCTGGGAGGCAGATATGAAGGCAGTGCGCTACCACCGGTACGGCGACAGCGACGTACTGGAGTACGAGGAGTCCCCGCGGCCCGTCCCGGGCGCGGGCGAGGTGTTGGTGCAGGTGGCCGCCACCTCGTTCAATCCGGTCGACGCGATGATGCGCGCCGGTCATCTGAGTGAGGTGTTCCCGATCGCCCTGCCGCACGTGCCCGGTCTGGATCTCGCCGGGACGATCGCCGAAGTCGGCGCGGGAGTCGAAGGGCAGCGGCCCGGCGATCCGGTCGTGGCGTTCCTGCCGATGACCGCGGACGGTGCGGCCGCCGAGTACGTGCTCGCACCCGCCGAGGTGCTGGCGGCGGCGCCGACGACGGTGGACGCGGCCGAGGCCGCCGCCCTGCCCGTCGCCGGGCTGACGGCGTGGCAGGCGTTGTTCGACGTGGCCGAATTGCGGGCCGGTCAGTCGATTCTGGTGAACGGCGCCGGTGGGGCGGTCGGCGGCTACGCGGTCCAGCTCGCGAAGCAGGCCGGGGCCGTGGTCACCGCGACGGCGAGTGCCCGGAGCGCGAAACGATTGCGCGACTACGGAATCGACCGCATCGTCGATCATCTGGACTACACGGCCACGCCGGTCACCGTGGCGGGCAAGCCGTTCGACGTGGTGATCAATCTGGTGGGCACCACACCGGAGGAGACCGCCGCGCTCGTCGACCTGGTCGCCGACGGCGGGGTGCTGGCGAGCGCCACGACTCCCGCTCCGGAGCATCCGGGCCGTGGCGTGCGGACGCCGCGGATCTTCGTCCGCAGCGACGCCGGACAACTGGCCGAACTCGTCCGTCGCGTCGACGCCGGAGAGCTGCGGATCGATGTCGCCGACCGCCGACCGCTGGCCGACCTCGCGGCCGTGCACGCCGACGCCGATGCCGGCCGGCTGCCGGGCAAGACGATCCTGGTGGCCTGAGCGCCCTACTCCGGGAAGTAGGCGGGGTCGGGTTCGCAGGTGCGGTCCGCGGCGGGCAGGGTTCCGGTGCCGAGGTAGGTGTTGACGATATCGTTGACACAGGGACTCAGCCCGACGCGGAAGGCGCCGTGAATCCTGGTGTGCGCCAAAGTAACCAGTCGGGAGGCGGTCAGATCGCGGTGCAGCGCCAGGGTCTGCGGATAGGCGGTCCGGGTGTCGTGCACGGTGCCCAGCAGCAGCGCCGGAACCGCGTTGTGCACCTCGGTCGGCGGTTCGACCGGTTCGGGCCAGAACGCGCAGGCGGTGATGTTGTTGGCGAACGCGCCGAACACCGGCTGGCTGGCCCGGACCGCCTCGATATTGCGGTAGTACCACGCCGGGTCGCGCGGCGCGGCGCGGTCACCGCACAGCACCGCGGCCATGCCGGAGGCCTCCGTCGGGACGGCGCCGGCGATCTTGGTCTTCAACCGCCGCATGTCGACGGGACGCCCCGAGACACCGTCCTCGATGATCCCCAGCGCGTCGGCCAGGTCGGCGTTCAGCTTCGGATTGACCAGCAGCGCGAGCAACATCATCGGCACCGTGTGCTCGTCGATGAGATACGCCTCGCTCACGACCGGATGCGCGGCCGCGCGGTGGACGAGTTCCTCGACGAAGGCGCGCACCTGGGCGGGGGTGGACCCGAAGTGGTATTCGGCATCGTGGCGCGCCGCCCAGATCGCCCAATCGTCCAGTGCCGCTTCGTTGGTCGCGCCCATGTCCTGGAACATGCCGATCCAGTACCGATCCGGATCGACCCCGCTGTCGAGCACGAAACGGTCGGCGCGGTCACCGAACATCTGCATATAGACCGCGCCGAGATAGCTGCCGTAGGAGCCGCCGTAGTAACTCGTCCGAGATTCGCCGAGAGCGCCGCGGATGACGTCCATGTCGCGGGCGACGTTGCGGGTGGTGGACATGCGCGCCCGGTCCGGGTCCGGCGCCACGCACGAGGTGGCCAGGGCGGCGGCCAGCGCGGTGTCGCGGGCGTAACCGAAGACGTCGAACCCGGCCGAGAACAGCATGGTGGGCAGCGGCAGCGCGCACTCCACCCGCTCGGAGCGGCCGATGCCGCGCGGATCCATGCCGATGAGGTCGTACTGGGCGCGGACGTCCGGCGTGAGCCGATCGCGCACGGTGACCATCATGGCCAGCCCCGGACTACCCGGTCCGCCCGGATTCGACAGCATGATGCCGCGCCGCCGGGCGGGATCGGTGGCGGCGATGCGGGAGATCGCGACCGTGGTCGTGCGCCCGTCGGGCCGGGAGTAGTCGAGCGGGACGACCACGCCCGCACACTGCGCCCCCGCCGCGTCGAGTGCCGGATGGTCGCACGGCCGCCAGTCCAGTTTCTGGTGATAGAACCGGTCCAGCGCGGCGGCCGGTGGATCGTCGGCGCCCGCCGGGACCGCGGACACCGTGGCGGCCCCGGCGGTGAGCACCATTCCCAGCACGATCCGTCGAATCCACCGACCCCGCATCGAATCTCCCTCGCCGTGTACGTCTGCACCCGAACGGTACGCTGCGTGCTTCGGGTCCGCCGCAATGGTTTCCGCGTCAGTCCCCGCAGGCGCCGCAGGAGATGTTGACCTGGGTGCCGGTGAGCGATCGGCCGCGGTCGGAGGCGACGAATGCCGCGACATGCCCGACGTCCGACAGCGTGGCGGCCCGTTTCAGCAGGGTGCCGTCGATGATGCCCTTGCGCGCCTGCTCGGTTTCCGGGATGTCCGGGAAGGTGTCGATGATGCCGCCGGTCAGCAGCGAGACGACCCGGATGCCGTACGGACCGAGGTCGGCCGCCCACTGTCGCCGCAGCGCGTCCGCGGTATCCATACCTACCTGCACATTGCCGAGCCCCGGAAACTTGTGCACGGGATCCGAGCCGCCGAAGAACAGGATGACCCCGGACTTCTGCTGGATCATGTGCCGCGCGGCGGCCTGGGTGGTGGCCAGCTGCGTCCGGGCGACCTTGGCGATCGAGTCGGCGAAGACGTCCACCGGGATGTCGACGAGCGGCTGGAACAGCCCGTCGTGGCTGATCACATTGACCGAGATGTCCAGGCTGCCGGACTTCTCGGCCACCGCGTCGGCGTGGTCGGCGACGGCGGCGGCGTCCAGCGCGTCCACCACGGCGGTCTCGGCGCGGCCACCGGACCCGCGGATCTCGTCGGCGACCTTGTCGAGCGTGGCGGCGGTGCGGCCCACCAGGTGGCAGCTCGCGCCCTCGGCGGCGAAGCCCTTCGCCAGCGCGGATCCGATGGACCCGCCGGCGCCGTAGATGACCGCGGTCTTGTTCTCGAGCAACATGACGTTCTCTCCTGTCGGTACTGAACCTGCAGGAAGAAAGCTATTTCGCCGGTCGGCCGGGCCGCATCGGTCGCATGACCGGCGTTCGCCGGGGCGGCGGGACCGCCGGATAGGTCATCGGCTCCCGGTCACAGGTCGAGCTGGGCCAGTTCGATGCGCCGGGTGACGCCGAGCTTCGGATACGCCTTGTACAGGTGGTGCCCGACGGTGCGCGGGCTGAGGAACAACTGCGCGCCGATCTCGCGGTTGCTGTGCCCGGCCGCCGCCAGCCGCACCACCTGAACCTCCTGCGGCGTCAGCGTTTTCAGCGGGTCGCCGCGGTGCTCGGCGGGCTGTTCGCCGAGCGCGGCCAGTTCGACCCGGGCGCGGTCGGCCCAGTCGCGGGCGCCGACGCGATCGAAGGCGTCCATTGCCGCCACCAGCGGGACGCGGGCATCGGCCCGGCGACGGCGGCGGCGCAGCCATTCGCCGAAAGACAGCTGGGTGCGGGCGCGGTCGTAGGGTCCGCCGTGCCGCTCGTGCAGTTCCAGTGCGGTGCGGTAATGCTTCTCCGCATCGTCGTCGGTACCGGCCGTGAGGGCGTGGCAGCGGTGTAACAGGGCCTCTCCCACGGGGTTCGGTATCGCGCGGGCCCAGCGCTCGAACGCGGGCAGATGTGCCGCGGCGCGCTCGGGGAACCCGCCGCGGACGGCCGCCTCGACGTGGTCGGGCACGGCACGGATCAGGAAGTCGTACGCGACCGGGCCGGTACAGACGCGGTCCAGGGCGTCGACGACCGCCTCGAACCGGCCCGCCGACAGGTCCGTGAGCGCGAGTCCCCAGGTCGCCAGCGCGGCATGGGTCGGATGTCGTCGGGACAGCAGCGGTTCGACGTCCGCGGCGAGCGCCCGGGCGTGCTCCGCGTCGCCCGCCACCGCGGCCAGCCACACCTCGACCGCCCGCAACACGGCCGCCTCGGTATCCATCTCGAGTTCGAGGGCGAGCGAAATGCCTTCCGCCACAGCCGTTCGCGCCTGCAGGAACTGTCCGTTCAGCAGCCGCGCGAGCGCCAGCATCTCGAGAGAGTACGGGATCCACAGCACCGCACCCGTCGAGCGGGCCTCGTCCAGCGCGGCATCCATGATCGCCGCGGTGCCCGCGTCGTCGGCGAGCATCACCCCGCTGAACGCCGCGACGATCTTGTGCAGGCCGTCGACGTCGGCGCCCCGCGCCACGCGCACCTGCTCGGCCATGGCGCCGACCGCCGCCGCGGGCCGCCCGGCCAGGAAATCGGCCCAGGCGAGCTGGGCGGCGACGTGGCTGCGCAGCGGCGAATTCGCGGGCAGGCGAAGGGATTCGAAGTAGCCGACCGTGCGCTCCAGCAGATCGCGGCGGCCCGCGTCGCGCGCGCAACAGGCGGCCTCGGACAGGATGTAGACCGCGCGCTCGGGGTCGTGGCCGACCACCAGTTCCGCCGCCTGCAGGGCGAGTTCGGCGTCGCGGGCGGGTGAGGTGCGCTCGTATTCGATCTGCGCCTTGATATGGGTTGCCGCCGCGCGGATTCCGTTGTCGGTGGTGAGCGCGGTGGCCTCGGTGGCCAGCCGGTCGGCCCGGTCCGGCCGGCCGGCGTCGTAGGCGGCGCGGGCGGCCAGCAGAACCCGCCGGGCCCGGTGCTCGGGGTCGGCGCTGAGTCGCGCGGCGCGGTCGTAGGCCGCCGACACCGCCATCGCCCCGCCGCGGTGCTGCGCTCGCCGGGCCGTGTGTTCGAGTTCGGTGGCCACCCGCTCGTCCGGTTCGGTCGTGGCGGCGGCGAGGTGCCAGGTGCGGCGGTCGGCGTCCGCGTCGGCGGTGAGCACCCGGGCGAATGCCTCGTGCACGGCGACGCGCTGATGATGGGCCGCTTGCTGGTAGGCGGCGGCGCGGATCAGCGGATGCCGAAACGTCAGGCTGTCGGTGGATATCGCGACGAGATCGGCGTGTTCGGCGGGCCCGAGATCGGCGGCCGTGAGCCCGAACGCGGCCCCCACGCCCAGGATGGCATCGACGCCCGCACCGGTATCGGCCGCCGCGATCAACAGCAGTGTGCGTGTAGCCGAAGGCAATTCGGTGATCTGGGCCCGGAAGCTCTCCTGTACACGACGAGTCACGGGGAGCGGGCCGACCTCGTGCATCGGGTCGGCGTGCCCCGCGCGTTCGGCGGTCCGGCGCGCCATGCCGAGTTCGATGAGCGCCAACGGATTACCGGCCGACTCGGCCAGCACCCGTTCACGGCCGGGCACGGTCAGCCCCGGTGCGCGCTCGGCGAGCAATCGCAGGGCCGCCGGGCGCGGGAGACCACTCAGGCGCAGCGTTTCGATGCCCGGGGTGGCGAACGGTGAGGCGGTCTCCCGCACGGCGAACACGACCGCGATCGAGTCGGCGTGGAAGCGGCGGGTGGCGAACAGCAGCGCGTCGGAGGAGCTGCGATCGAGCCACTGCGCGTCGTCGACGAGGACCAGAGTCGGTGTCTCGGCGGCCAGTTCGGCCAGCAGCGTCAGGGTGGCCGCGCCGACGAGGAAGCGGTTCGCCTCGGGCGCCTCGATCTGCCCGAACGCCGCCCGCAGCGCCGCCTCCTGCGGTCCGGGCAGCCCGCCGAGTCGATCCAGGTAGGGGTACAGCAGCAGATGCAATGCGCCGAAGGCGAGTTCGGCCTCGGACTCGACGCCGACGCCGCGCACCACCCGCATCCCGGCCGCCGCGGTCGCGGCGTACTCCACCAGGGCGGACTTCCCGATACCCGCCTCGCCCCGGATCACCAGAGACCGGCCGGCGCCCGCCCTGGCGTCGGCGAGCAGCCCATCGATCTCGGCCTGCTCGCTGTCACGACCTGCCAACACGTCCGCCAGCGTAACGCCGCCCGCCACCCGGTATTGCCGGTCGGCAGCGCTCAGAAGACCTCGACGGACATGTCGGAGACATCGCGGGTCTCCAGCACGTCGTGCAGCACCGTGACGACGACCTGCACCACGTGGTCGCGGTCCAGCCCGTCGTCGTCCGCCCGGAGCACATAGGCCGAATCGAGTTCGGCGAAGCCGAGATCGCCGAGTGACGCGAGCTGCCGGTCGGTGAACCCGGCCGCGCTCGACCCGCCGCGCAGCCGCCGCCACAGCGAACGCCGGCGCGGCCGGTCCGGATACGCCACCTCGAT